>NZ_JBBIAB010000001.1:313329-626659 GCF_039634785.1 Tistrella mobilis
GCATCGTCCTCGGCGCCGAGAACTCGGCTCCGTACCTGATGCACTACTCGGCCCCGTCGGCCGTGGTGGGTCATGGCGTCGACAGCCCGAACTTCTTCCACGCCAGCCGTCCGGGCACCGCTGCTCTGGGGTCGAACGCGACCTTCCTGAACGCGACCAGCGACGCCAACAAGCTGACCTACTTCACCCCGCGCTTCTCGGGCTTCCAGCTCGGTCTGTCGTACACCCCGAGCCTCGCCGGTGGTCGCGGTGGTTCGTCGGGCGCCTACGGCAACCTCAGCGACAACGTCGTTGGTCGCCAGGAGCAGCTCGTCGAGGTTGGCCTGAACTACGTCAACACCTTCGGTGCCGTGAACTTCGCGGCGTCGGCCGGCTACACCGGCGGCTCGCTCGAAGCTGACGGTGCCGGCTTCGACGATCTCGAGGCCTGGAGCCTGGGTGCGAATGTCGGTTATGCCGGCTTCACCTTCGGTGGCGCCTACATGACCAGCAACCAGGGTCTCGAGCTGAACGACGACCTGGAGCAGTGGAACGTCGGCCTGACCTACGGCTTCGGCCCCTACAAGGTTGGTGTGGCCTACGCCTATGGCAGCCAGAGCAATGGCAGCGTCATTGCGGCGACCGCCAACGACAAGGACGAGCTGCAGATGCTCGAGGTCGGTGGTACCTACGCCCTGGGCCCGGGGGTCAACCTGATGGCCGGCTATTACTACATCGACTTCGACTCGGATATCGCGGCCAACCGCAACGAGGCGAATGCGTTCATGATCGGTACCGCCCTGTCGTTCTGATCGACCAGGCAAGCCGATCGGCTGGGTCACTGGCCGGACGTGAAAGAGGGGATGGGCTTCGGCCCATCCCTTTTTTCTTGTCAGCATGTTCCTGCAGATATGGCCTGAGCTGGTTGCGCTGCACACCCGGGAAGGACCGCAGGATCCCGCGGAATCCGGCACGGAATGCCGCGCTGCAACGGTATACCGTTCGCGCCTGCGCCATGTGGCATTGGTGACACAGTGCGCGTCAACCGACACAGCGGCGATCCCGGTTTCTTGACGGCCCTCGCCGGCCCGCGTTTATTTGGTGCGTCTCATGTGACGATGATCACGAAAACCCCGGGAGCGGGTGACGAAGATCACGTCCGTCAAGCATCAGCCTTCGGGAGCACGGGCCCCGTCGGTGTATCGTTCGGGCAACAGACCCGGGCGACCTCGATCGAGAGTGAGGGAGAGCATGAAGAAGATTCTCATCGGCACCACGGCGCTCGTCGCCGTCGGCCTCATCGCCGGCCAGGCTTCGGCGGCGGAGAAGATCAAGCTGGGTCTGGGCGGCTACTATCAGTCGTTCTTCAAGATCACCGACCAGGATCAGGTCAACGGCGTCGACTACCGCTCCGACGAGATGGTTCAGGAAGGCGAAATCCACTTCCTGGGTGAGACCGTCCTCGACAACGGCCTGAAGGTCGGTGTGCAGGTGCAGCTCGAGGGCTACACCACCGGCGACCAGATCGACGAGCACTATGTCTATTTCGACGGCTCGTGGGGCCGTGTGCTGCTGGGCGCCGAGAACTCGGCCCCGTACCTGATGCACTATGCCGCGCCGTCGGCGATCGCCGGCCACGGCGTGTCGTCGCCGAACTTCTTCAACTTCTCGACCGGCACCAACCTCGCCGGCCGCGTCGGTCAGGCCCCCAGCACCCTGATCAACAACACCTCGGACGCCAACAAGCTGACCTACTTCACCCCGCGCATGGCCGGCTTCCAGCTCGGTCTGTCGTACACCCCCAGCGTCGCTGGTGGCACGGGTGGTTCGTCGGGCTCGTACGGTAACCTGACCGACAACGTCCCGGGCCGTCAGGAGCAGATCGTCGAAGTCGGCGTCAACTACGTCAACAAGCTGGGCCCGGTCGATCTGGCCGTGTCGGGTGGCTACCTGAAGGGCAGCCTCGAGGCTGACGGCCTCGTCGGCGGCATCCAGGCCGATGACCTGCAGGTCTGGAGCCTGGGTCTGAATGTCGGCTTCTCGGGCTTCACCTTCGGCGGTTCGTATGTGAACGACAACCGCGGCCTCGAGGGCAACAACGACATCACCGGCTGGGACGTCGGCCTGGTCTACGCCTTCGGCCCGTACAAGGTCGGCGCCGCCTATGCCAACCATCAGCGTGAGTTCGATGGCGGCCGTGGCGACGACGAGATCAAGTTCTACGAGATCGGTGGCCAGTACGCCATGGGCCCGGGCATCAGCCTGAATGCCGGCGTGCAGTTCCTCGACGCCGACAGCGACTTCGCTTCGGGTCGTCAGGACGGCACCTCGTTCCTGATCGGTACCGCTCTCAGCTTCTGATCGGTGTCGCTCGGGCGGCCTTCGGGCCGGATGAGACGGGAAGGGCGGGTCTTCGGACCCGCCCTTTTCCGTGTGCATCCTGTGCTTCGGGCGCGGCTTTCTTTTGTCCGGCGCGGTTTTCGGCTATGGATTGGGGCTCGATGCCCGGCCGGCACGGTCTAGCCGGCAGCCTTCAAGGGAGTCCCGCCGTCATGGGTGCGATCATCTGGCTCGCTTCCTATCCGAAATCGGGCAATACCTGGACGCGGGCGTTCCTGCACAACCTGCTGCGTGACGCCAAGGCTCCGGTCCATCCCGATCGTTTCGCCGATTTCTGCCTGGGCGAGAGCAAGCCCGAATGGTATCTGCGCTATCTGGACAAGCCGCTGTCGCAGGCGACCGAGCAGGAGATCATGAAGATCCGCCCGCTGGTCCATCGCGACATGACACAGGCCTTCCCTGACAACGTCTTCGCCAAGACCCATAACATCCTGGCGGAGCGGGGCGGCTACCCGCTGATCAGCCTGAACCACACTGCCGGCGCCATCTATATCGTGCGCAACCCGCTGGATGTGGTCTCGTCGGTGGCCGACCATTTCGGTCTCGATATCGACGGGGCGATCGGCATGATGGCGACCGAGGGTGCCGTCACCGCCAATGACGACCGCAATGTCTTCGAGGTGCTCAGCACCTGGTCCCTGCATGTGAAGAGCTGGACCCAGGTGGCGAGCCCGGGCCTGCATGTCATGCGCTATGAAGACATGACCGACCGGCCGCTGCAGACCTTCCGCAAGCTGACCGATTTCCTGGGGCTGAAACCCCCGCGGGAACGGCTGGAACGGGCGATCCGCTTCTCCTCTTTCAAGATCCTGAAGCAGATGGAGGAACGCCATGGCTTCCGCGAGCGCTCGGTCAATTCCAAGGCCTTCTTCCGCTCCGGCGGTGCCGGCAAGTGGCGGGAACGGCTGACGCCCGATCAGATCCGCCGGATCATCGCCGATCATCACGAACAGATGGCGCGGTTCGGCTACATTCCCGCAGATTATGCCGATGCGGTTCCCGGGGCGGCCCTGCCGCAGCCGGCGGGCGCCGGCGAGGGGCCCCGATGAGCGAGCAGCGCGCCAGGCGTTTCGCATTGTCCACCGCGCTCGGCTTCGGCAAGCGCGGCTATTTCATCCCCTACCGCTATGCCGAACAGGTAGAGGCGGTGAAGCCCAAGGGGCCGCATCCGGCGGCCGAGGCGCTGTTTCAGGCCATGGAGCCGGTGTTCGGCGCGGTGCTGGATGCCGCGGCCGATTATCGCGACGATCTGGCCCGGCTGGCCGGGGCCCGGCCGCCGGCGCCGCGCTGGTCGCAGGACTGGTTCCCGCGGCTGGATGCGCTGGCCGCCTATACCATGGTGCGTGCGGCCCGGCCGCGGCGGATCATCGAGATCGGGTCCGGTCATTCCACCCGCTTCATCGCCCAGGCGCTGAAGGATGACGGTCATGGCGCCGAGATGACCGCCATTGACCCCGAGCCCCGGGCCGCGATCGACGAGCTGGGCATCCGGCTGATCCGCAAGCCGATGCAGAGCGTGCCGCTGAAGGAATTCGCGGCGCTGGAAGCCGGCGACATGCTGGTCGTCGACAGCAGCCATATCCTGATGCCGGGCAGCGATGTCGACGTGGTGCTGAACCGCATCCTGCCGATGCTGCCCAGGGGCGTGCTGGTCCATTTCCACGATATTTTCCTGCCCGACGGCTACCCGCAGAGCTGGGCCTGGCGCGGTTATAACGAGCAGCCGGCCGTGGCCGCTTTGCTGTTCACCGGCGGCTACAAGCCGCTCTTCGCCAGCCGCTATGTCGCAACCCGGATGACCGGGCGGGTGCAGAACGGCATTGCCGGCGGGCTGCCGCTGCTGGAAGGCGCCTATGAATCCAGCCTCTGGCTGGAAAAGCTGGTCGATGCGGCGGTCGCGCCGCCGGACTAGTCTGCCCGTCCGAAAGCGTCGATGGCGGCAAAGCCCGCAAGGTTGCGGCAGGGATGCAACTGCCGCATCCGGCTTTGATCCATGCCGCCCAGTGCCACCACCGGCCGGTCGGTCTGCCGGGCCAGAGCCCGGAAGCGGAGCGGCCCCAGCACCCGGGCCCCCGGATGGCTGCGGGTGGGCAGCACGGGGGAGATCAGCAGCAGGTCTGCGCCCCGCCGCCTGGCCCGGACAAGATCCCGGCGGTCATGGACGGCGGCGCTGGCCGGCAATGGGCGCGGCAGGTGGCGGATCTCGGGCCGGCGCAGCCGGTGGCCGGGCAGGTGCTGCCCGTCGGCGTCCAGTGCAAGGGCCAGGCGACGATCGCCCGCAACCAGCAGCCCGATGCCCCGCGCCCGGGTCAGCCGTCGCCACAGCCGGCCGAGGAGCGGCCGGTCGGGGGCGTCGTAGTCGCGGAAGATCACCAGATCGCCGCGCCTAAGGCCGGTCAGCAGCGCCGGGCGGGGTGGGCCCTGCCGGCCCCGGTCGGTGATCAGCACCGCGATCCCGCATGGGGCCCGGCGCTGAGAGTTGAGATGCCCGCCGCCTCGGCTATGATGGCGCCCCATATCGCATCTGCCCGATCCGAAGGGTGGAGGCGGGGTGCTGCCCCGCCGGTGATCCGTTCCGAGGGAGCCCGAGCCCCATGACCGACGTCAAGGCAAACCTCGCCCAGGTCCGGGCGGAGATCGACCGCGCCGCCCATGATGCCGGCCGCGACCCTGCGGCGGTGACCCTGGTGGCGGTCTCCAAAACCCATGACGCGCCGGCCATCCTGCCGGTGATCGAGGCCGGCCAGCGGGTGTTCGGGGAAAACCGGGTGCAGGAAGCCGCCGGCAAATGGCCGGCCCTGCGCGAGCGTTTCCCCGATCTGGAACTGCATCTGATCGGCCCGCTGCAGACCAACAAGCTGCGCGAGGCGCTGGCGCTGTTCGATGTGATCCAGAGCGTCGACCGCCCGAAGCTTGCCCGGATGCTGGCCGAAGAAGGGGCCAGGGCCGGCCGGCTGCCCCGGCTGCTGGTGCAGGTGAACACGGGGGAAGAGCCGCAGAAGGCGGGCGTGCTGCCCGCCGATCTGGACGGGTTCCTGCGGGAATGCCGCGAGGATCTGGGCCTGACCGTCGACGGGCTGATGTGCATCCCGCCGGTCGACGACCAGCCGGCACCGCATTTCGCCCTGCTGGCCGACATGGCGGCGGCCCATGGTCTTAAGCTGCTCAGCATGGGGATGAGCGGCGACTACCCCATGGCCATCCGCCTGGGCGCCACCCATGTCCGCGTCGGCACCGCCATCTTCGGGCATCGCGACTATCCGTCGGCCGACTGATCGCCAACGCCACAGGCCAGCCCAGCGGTCCCACCAAGCCGCCATTGAGGCGGCGGCCAAGGGCGCGGGAGCGCCCGCCCGGCGAGGGGCGTCAGAATCTCGCGCTGATGGTCAGGGTGTCGCCCGGGCCCGCATCCGCCAGCACCCGCACCAGATCGTCCATGGCCAGGGCCACGCAGCCTTCGGTGCCGGCGAAATCCGGGCGGGCGACATGCAGAAAGATGGCGCTGCCACGTCCCGGCACCACCGGGGCGTCGTTCCAGCCCAGCACCGCAATCAGGTCGTAGACATGGTCGTCGCGCCACAGCCGTTCATGGCGGGCGGGGAAGGGCAGGTCGACGGGCTTGTTGTACCAGGGGTTTTCCGGGTCGTCGCACCAGCCGTCTTCGGGGCGGATCGCCTGGACGGGCAGGCGGGTGCGCGGCGCCTCGATCCGGTCGGCACGATAGAGCACCCGCCGGATCGGCAGGGTGCCGATCGGGGTTGCCCCGTCGCCTTCGCGCTTGGCGACGGTGATGCCGTTGCGGCCGATGGCCACCGGCAGGCGCTCGTCCCGCCACCAGAAGCGGAACCGGGCGAGTAGGGGATCGTATCGAACCAACATGGCCTCAGTCTGCCACGGCCCCGTCGGACCCGTGAAGACCGGCCGGCTCCCGACGCGGATTTGTCACGGCGCTGATCGCCCGGCGGGGGTCGACTACAGATTCCTGGACACGGTTGCGGCCTTGGACTGGCCGGCGCGCATCTGCGCCTGGTAGCGGTCCAGCGCCTGGTTCATCCGGGCGGCGAAATCGTCGAGCGGGATCGGGCCGGTCTCGGGCGCCGCCGCGTTCATATCCTGCAGCTGGGCGGCCCGGGCGGCATCGGTCGCCGTGGGCTGGTCCTGCGGCTCCCGCGGGCGGGGCGGGGCGGTGCGTGCGGCATAGGCTGCGGCACCCGGGGCCGATACCGGCGGGGCCGGTTTGCGGGCGGTGGGGCCGTCGACGCCCATGAAGGCGGCCGCCGGGATGATCCGGCCCATCTCGGTGCTGCCGCCGGCGCTTCCGGCCGGCAGATCGGCGAGCGGCGTGCTGCCGGCGCTGCCCGCCGGCACGCTCTGGCGCAGCATGGCCTCGATCTCGCGCTCGCTCGGCCGGCCGTTGCGGCCGCGGGCGGTGGAGAGGTCGTTCGCCGCCAGGCGTTCCTCGGTCGGGGTGGTGGTGCGGGTCCGCGGCGCCCGGTCGGCGGTGGCGGCGATCGAGGCCTGCGCCCCCGTGGTCTGCGCCTCCCTGGTCGGCGCGTCCGTGGTCTGCGCATCCGTGGCCGCGCCGCCGGCCGGCCGGTTGCCGTTGGCGGCCGCCGGGGCTGCCGCGCCGAAGGCCCCGAGCAGGGCGGCGAACTGAGCCTCGCTCATCCCCTGATCGCCGTCTTCGGCCGGAACATCCTTCGCCCCCACAGGCCGGCCCGCCGGGGCGGCGAGCGACGCGGTCTGCGAGGCGGCGATCCGTGCCCCGTCATCGGCGGCGCTTTCCACCCGGCCCGATGCGGCATCGGCCGCGGCCAGCGCCGTGCCGCCGGTGTCCTCGTCCTCGCCGATCAGGGCGGCCAGCGCCCGGTCGCCGGCGGTATGGCCCGAGGCGTCCATGGTGGCGTTTTCCATCATCGCGCCGATGGCACCGATCGGGCCGCCGAAGGCGATGCCGCCGATCATCCGCGCACCGGGCGAGATCGTATCGCCGGTCAGCGCCCGATAGACCGTGCCCACCACCGGCAGCTGCTGCAGCGGGTTCACGATGTCGAGCAGGTCGCCGAAGCTGAAGCCGTCCTCGCCCCAGAAGCCCACCGGTTCCGCCTGGGCGGTCTTACCGGCAGTGGTGCTGCGATCTGCCTGTGCGGTGTCGGTCGAAGACGTGCGCGCAGGTTCCCCGCCGGCCCAGGCGGGCGTGTCGTAGCGGTAACCGCGGGAAGCGTCGACGAACATGGCAGAAACCCCGGGGGCGCCCCCGTCTGCCGGGCAGACGGTCTGGGCGGGCAGTCATGGCGCGCGGACCGGCGCCGTCGGGGTCTTGATATTCAAGCATCGTGCCAAGCGTGATTCGGTGCAAATCACGGCGCCGTCGACGAAAAAACGCCGCGATGCCCGGGTTGGGGGGCGATCGCGGCGCGGTGCGGTTGTGTCGGCGGTGCCGGCCGGCCCGGCAGCATTTGCCGGGCGGCAGCCCTTGCCGCGCGGCTACAGCATGTGCCCCGCCCGGCGGGCCTTGGTCGACAGATAGCCGGCATTGTGGCCGTTGGCGGGGAAGGCATGGGGCACCCGCTCCACCACCTCGATGCCATGGGCGCCCAGCGCCTGCACCTTGGCCGGGTTGTTGGTCAGCAGCCGGATGCGCTGATGGCCCAGCGCCCGCAGCATTTCGGCCGCCGGGCGGAAATCGCGCTCGTCGGCCTCGTAACCCAGCGCCAGATTGGCATCCACCGTATCCAGGCCGCGATCCTGCAGGTCATAGGCGCGCAGCTTGTTGATCAGCCCGATGCCGCGGCCTTCCTGGGCCATGTACAGCACCACGCCGCCGTCGGCGGCGGCCATGGTCCGGATCGCCCCCTTCAGCTGTTCACCGCAATCGCAGCGCAAAGAGCCGAGCAGGTCGCCGGTGAAGCATTCGGAATGCAGCCGGGCCAGGATCGGCGCATCCGCCGCCGGCTCGCCCACCACGATCGCCAGATGTTCCGGCCCGCCGTCGGATGGGCGGAAGGCGATGATCCGGCAATTCTCGGCATCGGCCAGCGGCACCCGGGCCTCGGCCACACGCTTCAGCCGGCCGGCCGCGATCTGGCCTTCCTTCAGCAGCTTCGCCTCGATGATGACGGGATCGAGCGCCGAGGCCCCGCCGGGCAACCGGCCTGCGGGCAGTTCAACCGACACCAGCGCCGGCAGCAGACCGGCCCGTTTGGCAAGCGCGATGGCCGCGGCCGAAGCCCGCCCGGCCGGGCGCAGCCGGCCGAGGGCACGTTCGCGCGCGGCCGTGCCGTCGTCGCTGCGGGTCGGGTCGGCCGCCAGCCGCCAGGCCGGGTCGGTGATGTCGCGGATGGGTGCCGCCACCGGCTCCACGCCGCGCGGATCATCCGCCTCGATCGGCGCGACCAGCCCGGCCAGCGCCGCGCGGCGGCGGGAAATCAACAGGTCGGCGGGGGCGCCGGTCAGGATGGCGAGGGCGGCGAGGCGGTCGGGCGAGGCGCGTTCGGGAGAAAGCGCCAGCACATCGGCCTGATCGTCGCGCAGCAGCACGGCGCCGCCGGCGCGCAATTCGGCCTGGGCACGCTGCAGTCGCCGCTCCGTCGCCTCACTCATCTGATCGTCCTCGTCATTGGACCTGTCCGCGGGGGGGACACCGTCGGAGCCGGATGTCGCGTTCACTGCCGGCGTGCCTCCATTTCAAGGATCAGGGAGATCTCGTCACCGACGAGGTCGCCGTCCAGGCCATAGGTCATGCCGAAGTCGCTGCGGCGAATGGTACCACGCGCAGAAACCCCGATAACATAGGGGCGCGTACCGAATACGCCAGTCCCGAACGGATATTCGGCACTCTTGTTCCACGTCACGTCCAGAGTCATGGGTTTTCGCACACCCAGCAACTCCAGCGTGCCGGTGATGCGCCCGGTCCGCTCGCCCGCAGGCTCGGCGCCGTCCAGGCGGAAGACCATGTCGGGGAATTCCTCGGCATTCAGGAAATCGGGCCCGCGCAGGTGCTCGTCGCGCTTGTCGTGGTCGGTGAAGACGCTGGCGGTCTTCACCCGGATCTCGCCGCCGTCGAGCCGTTTCGCCGTCTCGTCGAAGCTGATCTCGCCCTCGACCTCGCGAAACCGGCCCAGCACATTGGCATAGCCCGCATGCATGACCAGGAAGCCCACCACCGCATGTTCGGGATCCAGGGTGTAGGTCTCGGGTGCTGCCAGCGCCGGCTGCGCCGTCACGATCGAGGTCGCCATCAGGGCGGGGGGTGCCATCAGGGCGGGGAGGGTGAGCAGCCCTGCGGCGGCCCAGGCTCTGCGCATCGTCATCAGGGGGTCTCCTCGCGAGGGGTGCGGCTGCGGTGCAGCCTGATCACGGCCAGAAGGTCGACGGCGAAGGACCAGCCCAGCACGGCGACCGCGATCGCGGCCGAGACCGTGCCGGCGGTGGCGGAGATCGGGTTCAGCGCGCCGACCAGCGCCGCAACACCGAAGGCGCAGGCGGCCCGGCGGCGGTTGCTGGGGGGCAGGGGGGCTTTCAGGGGTGGCCAGGCCCAGGCCGCCGCCACCCACAGATAGCGCAGCGCGCCCGCCGCCAGCACCCAGGGGCCCGCCCGCCCCGCATCCAGCGCCGCCCAGGACAGCACCGCCACGAACAGCGCATCCAGTTCCATGTCGAACCGGGCGCCGAAGGGGCTGGCGACGCCCCGCCTGCGGGCGATCCAGCCATCGACGCCGTCCAGCGCCAGGCAGATCGCTGCGGTCAGGAACAGCATCCAGGCAACCGGCCCGGCGGCTGCGCCATGATCCACCGCCATCAGCGGCTCGCCGATCGTGGCGGCGACCAGCGCCACCAGGCCTGCGCGCAGCAGGGTCACCCGGTTGGCCGGGCCCACCCGGGCCTGGGGCAGATGCTGGGCCAGCGCGGGGCCCGCAATGGCCAGCGCAAAGGCGAGCCAGGCCACCGCCTTCAGCGGATAGGCCGGCCCCAGCGCATCGCCCGCCCGCGCGGCGACGGCGACGCCCGCGGCCGCGACCAGCCCGGTCGCACCGATGGCATGCAGCCCTGCATCCAGTCTGAGCCGCGCGAGCGCGGCGGCCTCTCGTTTCCTCGCCATGCATCACCATATGGAGACGGAAGCGCCCCGGTTGTATGGGGCGTTCACCGGGAAAGACGACGGGTGGTGTCGACCGGGCCAGGGATGTGAACCGGGCGGCACGCCGGGAACCGATCCGGCGGCCGGGCATTTGCGTAAGTTGCAGTATCTTTACGCAACCGCCACGCCTTCGGATCGCTTGTCGCCTGTCGATCGTCCCGACCGGCACCCACCGAAGGGCAGGGCAGGGGAGAAGGACCACCAGGATGGACATGCCACCCGCCGATGCCGTCCCCGCCGCCCGAAATCCGGTGACGGAGAACGGAACCGTCACCGCCGGGGCTGGTTCCGCCGCGACCCGTCTGTCTGCGCTGCGTCCCCACCATCCTGTCGGCCGGCCGGCCCGGCCCCATCCCGTGCGTCTGGATGCGGCCGCGGTCTGGGACGGGCTGCTGGCCCTTGCCGTAGCACCCGATCTGCCGGCGGGGCTGGCGCTCGGGCCCGACGGCCGGCTGGTGCCGGCGGCGACGCCGCTTGCCGCCGATGCGGTGCTGCTGGACGATCATGCGGACGAGCCCGCCATGCGCTGGGCGACGCGGATCGAGCTGGACCCGGCCGCCGCCCGGCTGCTCGACCTCTATCTTCCGGTGCTCCGCCCTGCCCCGGCCGACCGGCCGCGGGTCTCGGCCCATCTGGCCCAGAGCCTGGACGGCCGCATCGCCACCACCAGCGGCTGTTCGCAATGGCTGTCGGGCGAGGAAGACCTTGTTCACGCCCATCGCATGCGTGCGCTTTCCGATGCGGTGCTGGTCGGCGCCGGCACCGTCGAGGCCGATGACCCGCGCCTGACCGTGCGCCTGGTGCCCGGTCCCAACCCGGTCCGGGTGGTGATCGATGCCGGCGGGCGGCTCGAAGCCGGCCACAAACTGTTCGGGGATGGGGCCGCCCGCACCCTGGTTCTCCATGCCGCCGACATCCCGCCCCCGCCGGCGACCGATCAGGTCGAGCCGGTGGCCGTGCCGCGCCGGCCCTGCGGCACGCTGGATCCGCATCAGGCGCTGCGGCAGCTGCGGGCCCGCGGCATCCGCCGGATCTTCGTCGAAGGCGGCGGGGTCACGGTCTCCAAGCTCATTCAGGCCGGCGCGGTCGACCGGCTGCAGATGGCGATCGCGCCGGTGCTGCTCGGCTCGGGCCGGCCGGTGCTGTGCCTGCCCGAAATCGACCATCTCGACCAGGCCATCCGCCCGCCGGTCCGCCATTTCATCATGGGCGCCGACATTCTGGTCGAATGCTGCCTGGATCTTCTCCCGCGCAGTGCCGGAGGACATCCCGGATGATGACCCGCGCCATCTGGACGGTCGGCCCCGGCCGTTTCGAGATCCGCACCGGCACGCTTGCCGCCGACACCACCGGCATGATCGAAGTCCGCGCCCTGCAAAGCGCCGTCAGCCGCGGTACCGAGCGCCTGGTCGCCGGCGGTCTGGTGCCGGAAAGCGAATACGAGCGGATGCGCGCGCCGCTTCAGGAAGGCGACTTCCCCTTTCCGGTGAAATACGGCTACGCCATGGTCGGGCTGGACCCGAAGGGCGATCGCGTCTTCGTGCTCC
Organism: Tistrella mobilis; assembly: GCF_039634785.1. Classification (NCBI taxonomy): domain Bacteria; kingdom Pseudomonadati; phylum Pseudomonadota; class Alphaproteobacteria; order Geminicoccales; family Geminicoccaceae; genus Tistrella; species Tistrella mobilis. The sequence continues at coordinate 325,396 of NZ_JBBIAB010000001.1, forward strand.
ACCCCCATCAGGACCGGTTTCTGGCCCCGGCCGCCATGCTCCGCCCGGTGCCCGAGGCGGTCCCCACCGCCCGGGCGGTGCTGGCCGCCAATATGGAAACCGCGGTCAACGTGCTCTGGGATGCCGGCGCCGGGCCGGGCGACCGGATCACCGTGGTCGGCGCCGGCCTGGTCGGCCTGCTGATCGCCCGTCTGGCCCGCCGGCTGCCCGGGGCGGTGGTCGAGATCATCGACCGCGATCCCGGCCGGGCGGCGGCGGCGGCGGCACTCGACCTGCCCTTCCGCGCGCCCGATGCCGCCGCGCCCGATCGCGATCTGGTGATCAATGCCAGCGCCTCGGCCGCCGGGCTCGATCTGGCGCTCGACCTCGCCGGCATGGAGGCGCGGGTGGTGGAGGCCAGCTGGCATGGCGACCGCGAGACCCCGATCAATCTGGGCCGCGCCTTCCACGCCCGGCGTCTGAAGCTGATCTCGTCCCAGGTCGGCCAGGTCTCGGCCGGCCGGCGCGCACGCTGGAGCCATGCCGACCGGCTGGACCTGGCGCTCCGCCTGCTCGACGATGCCGCATTGGATGCGCTGGTGGTCGACGAGGTCGCCTTCGCCGCCGCCCCCGCCCGGCTCGCCACCCATCTCTGCGGGCCGGATCCCGATCTGCGCGGCACGGTGCTGCGTATCGTTTATTGATCCACGCTCTCTCCCCTCTCCGCCCCCTTATCTGAGGACCTGCACCCGATGTTCACCCTCGGCGTCCGCGACCATGTGATGATCGCCCACAGTTTCCGTGGCGAGATCTTCGGCCCGGCCCAGCGTCTGCATGGCGCAACTTACGTGGTCGATGTCGAATTCAAGCGGCGGGCGCTCGACGATGACGGGCTGGTGGTCGATATCGGCCTGGCCCATCAGGCGCTGAAGGCGGCGCTGGAGCCGCTGGCCTATCGCAATCTCGATGATCTGCCGGAATTCGCCGGGCAGAACACCACCACCGAATTCCTGGCCCGCCACATTCATGGCCGGATGGCGGCCGCGATCGATGCCGGCGATCTTGGGGCCTCTGCCGCCGGGATCGATGCGATCCGGATCGTGCTGCATGAAAGCCATGTCGCCTGGGCCGCCTTCGAGGGCCCGGTCGGCGATGCCGCCCGCGCCGGCTGAAGGCTGCCGCAGGCATGCTGGACCCTGTCGATCTTCTGCTTGCGGTGCCGGGGCCGGTCGACCTCGCCACCGGCGGCTATGTCTATGACCGTCGGATCATGGCGGCTGCCGCCGGGCTTGGGGTGGTCGTCGAAACCCTGGCCCTGCCCGGCGGGCCGCCGCCGGTCGGGCCCCCGGCGCTCGCCATGCTCCGCGACCGGCTGGCCGCCGGTCCGGTCCGGGCGCTGCTGATCGACGGTCTGGCCCTGCCGGGGCTGGCGCCGCTGCTCGACGAGATCACGCCCGCGGGCAGCGGCGGCCCGCGGCGGATCGCGCTGGTCCATCACCCCTGTGCGCTCGAAACCGGCCTTGCGCCCCAGGTCGCGGCCGATCTGGCCCGGCTGGAACGCGCGGCGCTCGCCCGGGTGGATGCGGTGGTGGCCACCAGCCCCGCCACGGCGGCCCTGCTGCGTGACCAGCGTTGGACCGATCTGCCGGTGCAGGTGATCGAGCCCGGCCTGTCGGTGGAGCCCCTCCCCCATCAGGCCGCCCGGGACGGCGCGCTGCGCCTGCTGACGGTGGCCAGCCTCACGCCCCGCAAGGCCCATGAGGATCTGGTGGCGGCGCTTGGCCAGATCGGCCGCGATCATGACTGGCGGCTGGATCTCGTCGGCCCCGACACGCTGGACCCGCCCCATGCCGCCCGGGTGCGCGCGGCGATCCGGGCCGCCGGGCTGGGCGACCGGATCCACCTGCATGGCGTGCTGTCGGGCGACGACCTTGCCCGGCGTTATGCCGCGGCCGATGTCTTCGTGCTGCCCTCGCGCTTCGAAGGCTATGGCATGGCCTTCGCCGAGGCCCTGGCCGCCGGCCTGCCGGTGGTCGCCGCCCGGGCCGGCGCGGTGCCGGAGCTGGTGCCCGACAGCGCCGGGATCCTGGTGCCGCCGGGCGATATCGATGCGCTGGCCGATGCCCTGCGGCGGCTGATGGCGGATGCCGGGCTTCGCGGGCGTCTGGCCCGGGCCGCGGCAGAGGCCGGCGCCCGCCTGCCCCGCTGGCCCGATCAGGCCCGGCGGCTGGCGACCCTGATATCGGAGGTCTGATGGGGTTCGATCCCGATTGGCTGGCGCTGCGCGCCGGTTTCGACACCGCCGCCCGGGCGACGGCGCTTGAGGCACGGCTCGCCCGCCATCTCGCCGGCCGGCACGACGTCAGGGTGGTCGATCTGGGGGCGGGCACCGGTGCCGGGCTGGTGCATCTGGCGCCAAGGCTGGGGGCGCAGCTCCGCCAGTCCTGGTGTCTGGTAGAGCGTGACCCGGTGCTGATCGCCGCCGGCCGCGCCCGGCTGGCGGTCCAGCCCGAAGCCGCGGATGTCACGGTCGATTGGCTGGAGGCGGATCTCGCCACCGCCGATCTGGCCCCGGTTCTGGAAGGTGCCGATCTCGTCCATTTCACCGCCCTCATCGATCTGGCCGGGCGCGTCTGGCTGGAGGATCTGGCCGGCGCCCTGGCCCGGTCCGGCGCGCCGGTTCTGGGCGCCCTCACCTGGGACGGGCGGATGGTCTGGGATCCGGCCGCCGCCACCGATGCGGATGCGGTGGCGGGCTTCGCGCGTCATCAGCGCCGCGACAAGGGGCTGGGCGGCCCCGCGCTCGGGCCCGATGCGGCGCCGTATTTTGCCGAGGCGCTGCGGCGTCATGGTTTCGAGGTGACACTCGCCCGCTCCGACTGGGTGATCGGCCCCGACCATCCGGCGATGCATCAGGCGATGGTCGACGGCGTCGCCGGGGCCCTGGTCGATCTGGTCGATGGCGGCGAGGCGCCGGCCGGGCTGGTCGCCGATTTCCGGGCCGGCCGCGCCGCCGCGGGCCCCGGGCGGCTGGTGGTCGGGCATCTGGATCTGCTGGGCATTCCGCCCTCTCCTGCCTGATCCGGCCCCTGCCTGATCCGACACGTCCCCGATCCAACACTTGCCTGATCCGGCAGGGGCCCCGTAAAACCTTGGGGGACGCCATCGACGGAAAGCGCCGCCCATGACCGCCCAGAAGCGCATCCTGCTGATCGACGACGATCCCCTGCTGCGCCAGACGCTTGCCGAGCAGCTGGCGCTCTACGAGGAATTCGCCATCGAAGAGGCGGCGAGCGGTGCCCAGGCGCTGGAGAAGGTCAAGGCGGGGCTGAAATCCACCCCCCATGACCTGGTCATTCTGGATATCGGCCTGCCCGATCTGGACGGGCGCGAGGTCTGCCGGCTGATGCGCCGCGCCGGGCTGAAGGCGCCGATCGTGATGCTGACCGGTGCCGATACCGAGGCCGACACCATTCTGGGCCTGGATGCCGGGGCGAACGACTATGTCACCAAGCCCTTCCGCTTTGCGGTGCTGCTGGCCCGGGTTCGTGCCCATCTGCGCCAGCATGAACAATCCGACGATGCGGTTTTCGCGATCGGCCCCTATCAGTTCCGCCCGGCGGTGAAGATGCTGGTCACCGAAGACGGCCGGCGCAAGATCAGGCTCACCGACAAGGAAGCCCAGATCCTGAAATATCTCTACCGCGCGGGCGACAAGCCGGTGCCGCGCGACCGGCTGCTCGACGAGGTCTGGGGCTATAATGCCGGGGTCGCCACCCATACGCTGGAAACCCATATCTACCGCCTGCGCCAGAAGATAGAGCCCGACCCGGCCAATGCCCGGCTGCTGATCACCGAGGCCGGCGGCTACCGGCTCAATCTCTGATATCCTTCAGGTCCTGACCGCCGCGGCCGCGATCTCGCGCACCAGCCGGCGCAGCCAGCGGTGGCCGTCATCCTCGCGGTGGCGGATATGCCAGGCCATGTGGCCGGGGAAACGGCCCAGATCCGCGGGCGGCTCCAGCACCTTCAGCCGCGGGTCGCCGGCCAGCCTGCGGCAGATCGCGGTCGGCAGGGTCGCGCAAAGATCGGTGGCGGCGACCAGTTCCGGGATGGCGAGGAAATGGGTCACCGAGACCGCGACCTCGCGCTCCAGCCCCAGCCGTTCCAGCACCTGGAACAGCCCCACTTTCAGCCGGCCGGGCGGCAGCAGGTTCACATGGCGCAGCCGTTCAAAGGCGGCGCGATCCAGCCTGTCCCCCGCCGCATCGGGGTGGTCGGCGCGCAGCACGCAGGAAAGCCCGTCGGTCAGGATTTCCTGCACGACCAGCGTGTCCGGCGGATCGACGATCCGGCCCAGCGCCAGGGCGGTATCGCCCGCAAGAAGCCCGGTTTCGGCCAGATCCGCGCCGAAGGGCAGCACGCGGAGCCGCACCCCCGGCGCCTCTGCCTGAACCCGCGCCACCAGCGCCGGCAGCAGCACGAATTCGGCATAGCTGTTGGCCGAGATCACGAAGCTGCGCCGCGCGGTTGCGGGGTCGAAACCCTGTGCCGCCAGCACGGCATCGTCGATTCCGGCCAGCGCCCTGGTGATCGCCGGGGCCAGCGCCAGGGCCTTTTCGGTCGGCCGCATGCCATAGCGCTCACGCACGAACAGCGGGTCGCCGATCAGCGCCCGCAGCCGGGTCAGCGCCCCGCTCACCGCCGGCTGGGTCATGCCCAGGCGATGGGCGGCGCGGGTCACGCTGCCTTCGTCGATCAGCGCGGCGAAGATCCGCATCAGGTTCAGGTCATACATCATCAGATATCATTCTAGCTGATATCTGGCATTGGTGCCGCGAATTTGAATCTGCCCGGGCCCCGCGCCACCTGAAGGATCGACCAGGACACATCATCACCCCCATCGATGAAGGGCCGATCTCTCATGAGCCGCATTCTGTTTATCCTCACCAGCCACGACCGCCTGCTCGACGGCAAGCCCACCGGCCTCTGGCTGGAAGAACATGCCGTGCCCTTCATGGCCTTCACCGAAGCCGGGCACGAGGTCACGGTCACCTCGGTCGCCGGCGGCGACGTGCCGGTCGATCCGAACAGCACCCCCTCCCCCGATCAGGCGGCGGCCTGGGCGCCGGCGATCGCGGCGCTGAAGGACACGCCGGCCTATGACCGCATCGACACCACCGGCTTCGATGCCGTCTATCTGCCCGGCGGCCATGGCACCATGTTCGACATGCCGTTCAATCGCCGCCTGCACGATCTGCTCTTCGCCTTTGCCGATGCCGGCCGGCTGGTCGCCGCGGTCTGCCATGCACCGGCGGTGTTCGGCGACATGCGCCGTCCCGACGGCACGCCCTTCGTCAAGGGCCGCCGGCTCGCCGCCTTCACCGACAGCGAGGAAGCGGCGGTGGGCGGCACCCACAACGTGCCCTTCCTGCTCGAAACCCGGCTGAAGCAGCTGGGCGCGCTGCATGAAGGCGCTGCCGACTGGAATGTGAAGGCCGTGCAGGATGGCCGGCTGATCACCGGCCAGAACCCGCAAAGCTCGGGCGAGGTGGCGCGGCTGGTGCTGGCCGCGCTTTAAGGCGCCGGCGTCCCGTCAGATACGGCTTCCCTCAGATACGGCTTCCGTCAGACATCGTCATAGACCGGTGCCCGCTTCTCCGTCAGCGCGGCATAGCCTTCCCGCGCTTCGGCAGAGGTGAAGCTGGCGCCGATCTCCGCCACCGCCGCCGCCCGGTCCAGCCGGCCGGCGGCGATGTCGTCCAGCAGGCGCTTGAAATTGCGCACCGTCTGCGGGGCCAGCCCGGTGATGCGGGCGGCATGGGCATCGACTGCGGCGGCCAGCGCCCCCTCTTCCCCGCCGGTCAGCTGGTCCAGAAAGCCGATGCGCAGCAGCTCGTCCGCTTCCATCGGCTCGGCCAGGGCCAGCAGGCGTTTGGCGGCGGTGATGCCCAGTTTGGCGACGAAACGCTCAAGCCCCGTCACGTGATACATCACCCCGATCCGGGCCGGCGGTGCCACCGCCCGGCTGGCGGGGGTGCCGATGCGGATGTCGCAGGCCAGCGCCAGATCCACCCCGCCGCCATGGACCCCGCCGTTCAGCGCGCAGATCGTGGGCACCGCCACCCGGGCCACCCGTTCGCACAGCTTTTCCAGCGGGTTGTCGGTCCAGTCCACCCCGGCCAGATCGTCGAAGGCGACGCCGGAACAGAAGGTCCCGCCTTCGCCCGTCAACACCATCACCCGCACGCCGCGCGTGGCCTCTGCCTGATCGATCAGCCCGATCAGCGCCGGGATCTCGCGCATCAGCAGCGCATTGCGCTTGGCCGGCCGGGTCAGGGTCAGGGTGGCGCGCGGCCCCGCAATCTCCAGGCGGGCGGTCTCGATCATCCGGCAGGTCCTTTCGGGCTGGAATGGCATGGGGCTGATCGACGCATGGTTGATCGAAGCCCGCCCCGGATCAAGCCTTCAGGATGACACTGCCACCCCCGCCGCCATCCCCGCCGGTCTCGTCGGCTCAATCCCGTTTCTTGGGCGGCCGGCCGCGGCGGCGGCGCAAGGGGGAACGGCGCCCCTCGGCACCGGGCATGATACCGTCGCAGGCGTCGGCGATGTTCCGGACGGCCGCGGCCAGGGCCTGCCGCCGCCCCGGATCCTCGATCCGGGCATAGGCGACCAGCAGATCCTGAAGCTGGCGATCCTCGGTGGTGACGGGCGTGCCGGCCGACAATGTGGCGGGCGCCTCGGCCAGCTGGTCGCCGCTCAGCCAGGCTTCCAGATCCGTGCCGGTCGGCAGGCCGTCGAAGAAATAGGCGACCGGCACGCCCAGGAAGGTGGCGGCGATATACAGCCGGCCGGCGCTGATCCGGTTCAGGCCGCGTTCGTATTTCTGCACCTGCTGAAAGGTCAGGCCCAGGGCTTCGCCCAGCTGATGCTGGCTGATTTCCCGCATCTGGCGCAGGGCCAGAAGGCGCGCGCCGACATGGGCATCGATCATCTGGGCGCTGGCCGAGCGGATTTCCGGGTCGATCATCACCGGTTCCACGGGTGGCCAGTCGGGCACCCCGCCATCGGCGATCAACTGGTCCCCCGGCCCGCGTCTGCGGCCCTTCGGTGCCGATATGGTCTTCTCGACCGATATGGCCGTCCCGACCGGTATGGTCTGCCGGGTCTCCGCACCTTCCCGCATCTCGCTGCGCTTCTGTGTCGGTCTGGTCTGGCGCTTGGGGCCGTCATGCTGGTTGTCGTCGGTCATGGCCAAGGGGTCCGTTGGTCACTGTGGGGGATGGGAGGGCCGGGCATGCGGACCACCACGATCGCGGGGCGGACCGGCGGCGGCGCGCAGTCCGGCCGCCGGGCCGGGCGGGCGGCGATAGGCCAGGGCCTCGCTCAACTGGGGGCGGCCGATCCGCTCGCGGCCGGCCAGATCGGCGATGGTCAGCGCAACCCGCAGAACCCGGGTCACGCCGCGTGCCGACAGACGAAGGCGTTCCGATGCGCGCAGCATCAACTCCCGTGCCGGCCCGTCCAGGGCGGCGGCCTGATCAAGGGCCGTGCCTTCCAGCTCGGCATTGGTCATCGGCCGGCGCAGATGGGCCGGGGTGTCGTCCAGGCCGGCCAGGCCGCGATTGCGGGCATCGGCACGGGCGCGTGCCGCCAGCACCCGCGCCCGGATCGGGGCGCTCGCTTCTCCCGGGCCATGGGCCAGGATTGCGGCCGGCGGTGTCGGTGCCAGTTCGATCGTCATGTCGAAACGGTCGAGCAGCGGGCCCGAGAGGCGGCTTTGATAATCGGCCGCGCAGCGCGGCGCGCGATTGCAGGCCAGCATCGGGTCGGCGACATGGCCGCAGCGGCAGGGATTCATCGCCGCCAGCAGCTGAACGCGCGCCGGATAGGACACATGCATCGCCGCCCGCGAGACCACCGCCTCGCCGCTTTCCACCGGCTGGCGCAGGGCTTCCAGCGTCGGCCGGGCGAATTCGGGCAGTTCGTCCAGGAACAGCACCCCGCCATGGGCCAGGCTGATCTCCCCCGGGCGGGCGCGGTTGCCGCCGCCGACCAGGGCCGCGGCCGATGCCGAATGATGCGGGTCACGGAAGGGCCGGCTGATTCTGGGCCGCACCTGCCCGCGGCCGGCCACGCTTTCAATCAGGCACAGATCCAGCGATTCCGCCGGCGCCAGCGGCGGCAACAGGCCGGGCAGCCGTCGGGCCAGCATGGATTTGCCGGCGCCGGGCGGGCCGATCATCAGCAGATTGTGCCGGCCGGCCGCGGCGATCTCCAGCGCCCGCCGTGCCACCGGCTGGCCGCGGATATCGGCCATGTCGGGCAAAGGCGGCTCTCCGTCCAGCCGCGGCTCCGGCGGGGTGGGCAGCGTGCTGCGCCCGGTCAGATGCCCCAGCAGGCCCAGCAGGTCGGGGGCTGCGATCACCGCATGGCGGTCGCCCGCCCAGGCCGCCTCCTCTGCCGAGGCGGCCGGGCAGATGATCCGCCGGCCGGTTTCGGCCGCAAGCACGGCCGCCGGCAGCACGCCGGCCACCGCGGCAAGCGTGCCGTCCAGCGCCAGCTCGCCCAGGGCCAGATGGCCGTCCAGCACGCCGGACGGCAGGGCGCCGATGCCCAGCATCAGGGCGAGCGCGATCGGCAGATCGTAATGCGAGCCTTCCTTGGCCAGGCCCGCCGGGGCCAGATTGACCAGGATGCGCCTGGCCGGCAGGGTCAGCCCCAGCCGACCCAGCGCCGCCCGCACCCGTTCGCGGGCTTCGGTTACCGCCTTGTCGCCCAGGCCGACCACAGCAAAGGCCGGCAGCCCGGCCGAGATCGCCACCTGGACCTCGACCGGGACGGCGCGGATGCCGGTGAGCGCGATGGTATCGACGCGCGCGGTCAACGGCACCGCTCCCGGTTCCGGGCTGCAAGGCCACCGGTGCATCTGTCGATCCGGGTCGGTGGATCAGTCCACAACGTCCGCACGCACGAACCCCTTCGCGACACGCCATCGGCGGGTGGCGTGTTGGCTTTCCTCAGAGTCTGTTCTACCTGATCGTTAGTCGACCACCATGATTTCGTCAATAATCATGGGGATAAAACGAAGCTATCAGAGTCATTTACAGCTAATGCGTGTTCATGCACAAGCATAAATACCTTGACGTGTAACTGGAGAGGCGAGACTACTATAACGAGCAGATTATTACTAATTTACTTCTTTGAGAAGAATTTCACCCGGTTCGGGCGGTTAAGTATGGGGAATGAACCCGGTCAGGTGGCTTCACGGTTTTGGCTGAAAATTGGCGGATGTACAGCTTTATTAATCTTCAACCCGGATGAAGGTTTATTCATACACCATGCGCGAACCTGCAGTCTGGAAAAAATATACGATGCATCAAGATCATCGAATAATCTTCGATGCGGCGATACGCGCTTCGCGCCATTTTGTCTTATCACCCGGCAGTTCAGGCAGGACTTATACCGCATGGGTTGTGCCGGACCGGCCGCAGAAGAGCCGTCCTTGTCTTGTCCATCGAAACTTTTAAATGGAACGACACAATTCAGTGTCGGAATACTCAGAAACCGCCTTGTGCCGTCGAAGGCCGGTACCGGTTCAGGCGAGCAGCGTCTCCGTCGGCTGCGGCATCCTGGCCCGGTGCAGCGCGGTTTCCAGCGCCCGGGCCAGGTCGCGCCGTTCCTCGGGCGTCAGGAAATGGCCGATGATCAGCCGCCGGCCATGGCTGGTGAGGGCCAGTTCGCGCGGGCCGAAGCCGTCTTCCTCGCCCGCATCGGGCTCCACCAGTTCCACCCGCAGCCAGTAGGGCTGAAAATCATGGGCGCGGGTGCGGCCGCGATGGTCGGTCTGTTCCACCCGCAGCCGTTCATGGGTGAGGCGCAGCCGCTCAAACGCGCGGCCGCTGATATAGCTGGCGCGGAAGCCCAGCCAGACCAGCAGGATCTCCAGCCCGCAGAAGCCGAAAACCGGCCAGGCGCCCAGCGTCATGAAATAGATGCCCATGGGCGCGAGCACGCCCGCGAGGCCGAACATCACCCATCTGAACCCGCTGGGCGGCAGGGAGCGATGGGGCGTCAGCAGCGCGTCGAAAATGAGCGGACCTTCAGGGGATGGCCGGCTCTCGTCTCTGGTCTCTGGCTGGCTCATGGCTTCAGTATATGGAGCGGCCGGGCGGCCCGCCAAGCCGTTATTCTTCAGGCACCTGGGGGCCCCTCGCCCACCCCCTCGCGCAGGGGTGCCGCACCCGCTTCCCAAGGCCCGCCCGAGCGGCTATCGTCACCGCCCATGAAGCGCGCCGATGTCGAAGAATTCTTCCGCCGTCTCTCTGCCGCCGATCCGGCGCCCGAGACCGAGCTTGCCTATGGCAACGTCTACCAGCTGCTGGTGGCGGTGGTGCTGTCTGCCCAGGCGACCGATATCGGCGTCAACAAGGCGACCCGGCTGCTGTTCCAGCAGGTCTTCACCCCGGCTGAGATGCTGGAGCTGGGGGAAGAGGGGCTGCGCACCCACATCAAAACCATCGGCCTGTTCAATGCCAAGGCGAAGAACGTCATCGCGCTCAGCCGCATTCTGGTGGAGCAGCATGAGGGCGAGGTGCCGCGCGACCGTGCCGCCCTGGAGGCCCTGCCCGGGGTCGGCCGCAAGACCGCGAATGTGGTGCTGAACGTGGCCTTCGGCGAGCCGACGATTGCGGTCGACACCCATATCTTCCGGGTCGGCAACCGCACCGGCCTTGCCCCCGGCAAAACCCCGCTCGACGTGGAGCGCGGGCTGGAGCGCCGCGTGCCGAAACACTATCGCCTGCACGCCCATCACTGGCTGATCCTGCACGGCCGCTATGTCTGCAAGGCCCGCAAACCCGACTGCCCCGCCTGCATCGTGGCCGATCTCTGCCGCTACAGGGACAAGACGCCGGGGGTGGCGGTGACTGGCGGTGTGGTCGGGCCTTCGGACGGCATATGAGGGGTTTAGATCGAGTTTACCCATTTATATCCACATTCAGATATAAATGGGTAAACTCGATCTAAACAGGTAAATTCGATAAAATCCGTCTCCTTCGGAGGGTGCAGATGGATCCGGTACGCGATCCCTTCGCACCTGGTGCCGGTACGCCGCCGCCCGAGCTTGCCGGGCGCGCGATGATTCTCGACGAGCTTACCGTCACGCTCCAGCGCATCGCCCTTGGAAAACCAGCCCAGAGCAGCATTCTCGTCGGGCTTCGTGGTGTGGGCAAGACCGTCCTCCTGGTTCGGTTGAGCGAGATTGCGGAGACGATCGGGTTTCGCACCCACCTCATCGAGGCACATGAAGAGAAGCCCCTGTCGGCGCTCATTGTCCCCGGGCTGAGGCAGATTCTGATCAGGTTGAGCGAAATCGAGCGTGCCCGGGACGCTGCACGCCGTGGCTTGCGGGTTCTGCGCAGCTTCCTGAACTCGATCAGGCTGACTTATGGTGATTTCGAGATCGGCCTCGGGATCGACCCCGAAGTCGGGTCCGCGGATAGCGGCGATCTTGAGGTCGATTTGCCCAACCTGTTCCTGGCGGTTGGTGAAGCCGCTCGTTCAGCTGGGGTACCGTTCGCGATCCTGATCGACGAGATGCAGTATCTGACGGACAAGGAATTCAGCGCGCTGATCATGGCGATCCACCGGACCAGCCAGACCAATCTGCCGCTGACCCTGATCGGGGCGGCCCTCCCCCAGATTCTGGGGTTGGCGGGTGAATCGAAGTCCTATGCCGAGCGTCTGTTCAAATATCCGAAGATCGGTGCCTTGGAGGAAAAGGATGCCCGCGCGGCCCTGCTGGGGCCAATTCGGGAGGAAGGTGCACGGATCGAAGAGGCCGCGCTGACCGCTATTCTGGAGGTCACCGAGAGATATCCGTATTTCCTTCAGCAATGGGGGCATGACGCCTGGAACGTCGCAGAACATGACATGATCACGGCAGTGGACGTGGAGGTGGCGACTGAGATTGCGATTCGCAAGCTGGACGACAATTTCTTCCGCGTCCGCTTCGATCGCTGCACGCCATCTGAAAAACGCTATATGAGGGCATTGGCCGAGTTCGGCCCCGGCACCCATCGATCCGGAGATGTCGCGGACCGGCTTGGCCTGAAGACCACCAGCGTCGGGCCGGTCCGCAACAAGCTCATCCGCAAGGGCATGATCTATTCCCCACAGCACGGTGACACGGCTTTTACCGTTCCGCTTTTCGACGCCTATATGCGGCGTGTCATCCCGACTCTCGACTGATCCCGGACGTCTGCACGGCAAAAAGGCCGGCGAAGCGATCCGCCGGCCTTTTCAATACGATCAGATGCCGCGCGAAGCGGCCGGCTCACTTGCCGGCGCGGGCGACACCTTCCTCGATCAGCCGCTTGGCGGTGTCGATGTCGTCCCAGCCGGTGACCTTCACCCACTTGCCCTTTTCGAGGTCCTTGTAGCGGGTGAAGAAATGCTCGATCTGGCGGATCAGCAGCTCCGGCAGGTCGGTATAGCTCTGGACATGGTCGTAGAGCGCCGAGACCTTCTGGTGCGGAACGGCCAGGATCTTTTCATCCATGCCGCTCTCGTCTTCCATCTTCAGCACGCCCACCGGCCGCGCGCGGATCACCGAGCCCGGCACGACCGGATAGGGCGTCACGACCATCACGTCCACCGGGTCGCCGTCATCGCCCAGGGTGTTGGGGATGAAGCCGTAATTGGCCGGGTAGAACATCGGCGTGGCGACGAAACGGTCGACCAGGATGGCGCCGCTGTCCTTGTCCAGCTCGTACTTCACCGGATCGGCGTTGGCAGGGATCTCGATGACGACATTGATGTCCGCAGGCACCGCGCGGCCGGCGGCGATCTTGGTCACGTCCATTGGTCGGGCCTCTTTCCCCGGTGGTACAGAAATGGCGATGTACACCCGGGGGTCGAGACGGGACGGCCGGGTGCGACCTCGCCGATCGATGCGCTAGATAGCACGATCTGCGGTTCTGCGCGAGACGAGCCGCAGCAGGATCAGCCCCGGAATCGCCGCAACCGTGGTTGCGAGGAAGAAGGCCGACCAGCCGAGTTCCTCGGCCATGATGCCGCTCGACGACGACAGCCAGGTCCGCGCCACCGCCATGAAGGACGACAGCAGCGCATATTGCGTGGCGGTGTAAGAGACGTTGCACAGGCTCGACATATAGGCCACGAACACCGCCGTCCCCATGCCGCCCGCCAGGTTTTCGAAGCCGATCACGGCCGCCAGCACCGCGACATCGGGGCCTGCCTCGGCCTGGACCATGAAGGCCAGGTTCGACAGCGCCTGCAGGATGCCGCAGATCCAGAGCGACCGCACGGTGCCCAGCGCCCCAAGCAGCGTGCCGCCGGCCCAGAAGCCGACCATCGAGGCCCAGAAGCCGAACAGTTTGGAAATCTCGGCGATCTGGGTCTTGTCGAAGCCGATATCGACCAGGAAGGGGTTGGTCATCACCCCGGCCAGGCTGTCGCCGAATTTGTAGAAGGCGACGAAGGCCAGGATCAGCCAGGCATGGGGCCGGACCAGGAATTCCTGGAAGGGGGCCACCACCGCGGCATGCAGCCAGGCGCCGGCACGGCCGATCGGCCCCTTTGCACCCAGCCGTTCCAGCAGCCGTCCGGCCCGGGCTTCGGCCTCGGCCGCATGGCTGCGATCCACCCGGGGTTCGGGGCCCGCCAGCACCGCCAGCACGCCCAGGCCCATCGCCGCCGCCATCACGGCATAGGCGGTGAACCAGTCGAAATAGGCGGCGAGATAAAGCGCCCCGGCGCCCGAGGCGAGCATGCCCAGCCGATAGCCGAACACCACCATCGCCGCACCGGCGCCCTGGCGGTCTTCGGGCAGGCGTTCCACCCGATAGGCATCGATGACGATGTCCTGGCTGGCCGAGGAAAAGGCCAGCAGCACCGCCCAGAGCGCGGTGGTCCAGGGGTCGGCGGCGGGGTCGGACAGCCCCAGCCCCAGCATGGTCAGGATAACCGCCGCCTGGGTCAGCAGCAGCCAGGACCGGCGGTGGCCGAACAGCCGGGCCAGGCCCGGCAGCCGCAGCTGGTCGATCAGCGGCGCCCAGATGAATTTGAGCGCATAGGGCGTCCCCACGGCGGCGAACAGGCCGATCGCCGCCTTGGAGATGCCGTCTTCCGTCAGCCGGACGCTGAGCGTGCCGAAGCTGAGCGCCAGCGGCAGACCGCTCGCAAAGCCCAGCAGCAGGATCTGGATGAGGCGCGGCTCCAGATAGATCCGCGCCCCGGCAAGGAAGCGGCTGCCCCTGCCTGTCTGATCCCTGCCCTCGCCACCATCGGGTGTCGTCATGCGGGCATCCGTCCGACGGGTGGGATCAGGCCGAAGCGACGGCGCGGGCCGCCTTCTTGCGGTCGTTGGGGTCCAGGAAGCGCTTGCGCAGCCGGATCGACTTGGGCGTCACCTCGATCAGCTCGTCCTCGTCGATATAGGCGATCGCCTCTTCCAGGCTCATGATCTTCGGCGGCGTCAGGCGGATGGCGTCGTCCTTGCCGGCCGAGCGGATATTGGTCAGCTGCTTGGCCTTCAGCGGGTTGACGTCCAGGTCGTTGCCGCGCGAATGCTCGCCGATCACCATGCCGCCATAGACCCGGGTCTGGGGCTCGACGAACAGGATGCCGCGCTCCTCCAGGTTCCACAGCGCATAGGCGACCGCCTCGCCGGTGCCGTTGGACACCAGCACGCCGTTGCGCCGGCCTTCCACCTCACCCTTGTGCGGGCCGTAATGCGAGAACAGCCGGTTCAGCACGCCGGTGCCGCGGGTGTCCGACAGGAACTCGCTGCGATAGCCGATCAGGCCGCGCGACGGTGCCATGAACACGATCCGGGTCTTGCCGCCGCCCGAGGGGCGCATGTCGGTCATTTCGGCCCGGCGCAGGCTCATCTTCTCCACCACGACGCCCGAATACTCTTCGTCGACGTCGATGTGGACTTCCTCGATCGGCTCTTCCAGCTGGCCGGTCTCGGCATTCTCGCGGAACAGCACGCGCGGGCGCGAGATCGACATCTCGAAGCCTTCGCGGCGCATGGTCTCGACCAGCACGCCCAGCTGAAGTTCGCCGCGGCCGGCGACCTCGAAGGCGTCCTTGCTCGGCAGCTCGGTCACGCGGATCGCGACATTGCTTTCCGCCTCGCGGAACAGCCGATCGCGGATCATGCGCGAGGTGACCTTGTCGCCTTCCTGGCCGGCCAGCGGGCTGTCGTTGACCGAGATGCTGACCGCCATGGTCGGCGGATCGATCGGCCGGGCGGCCAGCGGCTCGGTGATGCCGACGGCGCCGATGGTGTCGGCGACCGTGGTCTTCGACAGGCCGGCGATGGAGACGATGTCGCCGGCTTCCGCCTGGTCCACCGCTTCGCGCTTCAGCCCGTCGCTGCGCAGGATCTTGGTGATCCGCGCATCCTCGACCAGCGTGCCGTCACGGCGCAGCGCCCGGACCGCCTGGTTCATCTTCACGACGCCCGAGGCGACCCGGCCGGTCAGCACGCGGCCGATATAGGGGTCGCTCTCGATCATGGTCGCGAGCATGGTGAACGGCGCGTCGCGGTCAACATCCGGGGCCGGCACGTGGGCGACGATCAGGTCGAGCAGCGGGTGCAGGTTCTCGCCCGAGGTCACCGGCTCCATCGAGGCCCAGCCCGACCGGCCCGAGGCATAGGCCACGGGGAAGTCCAGCTGGTGCTCGTCGGCACCCAGTGCCGCGAACAGGTCGAAGACCTCGTCGAGCACGGTGTCGGGGCGGGCGTCGGGGCGGTCCATCTTATTGACCACCACGATCGGACGCAGGCCCTTGGCGAGCGCCTTGGAGAGCACGAACTTGGTCTGGGGCCGCACGCTTTCGGCCGAATCGACCAGAAGCAGGGCGCCGTCGACCATGTCGAGGATCCGCTCGACCTCACCGCCGAAATCGGCGTGGCCGGGGGTGTCGACGATGTTGAGGCGGTAATCCTTCCAGGCGACTGCCGTGCATTTGGCCAGGATGGTGATGCCGCGCTCGCGCTCGAGATCGTTCGAGTCCATCGCCCGTTCGGCGAGCTGCTGGTGGGCGCGCACGGCGCCGCTCTGCTGGAGCAGGGCGTCGATCAGCGTGGTCTTGCCGTGGTCGACGTGGGCGATGATCGCGAGATTGCGCAGGACGGTCATACGGGTCTGACAAGCCTTGAGAGACGACGGCGGCACCTCTTGTGCCGCCGTCCGCCCGCTTGGGCCCCGGTTCAGGCCGATCGCGCGACGAGATCCGCGATCGAACCGGCAGGGCGCGGGCCGATTTGGCCGATGATCCCGGCAGCCGCCAGGCCGCCGAGCCGGGCGGACCGCGCGAGATCGAACCCGTGGGTCAGCCCGTAAAGGAAACCAGCCGCATAGAGATCACCGGCGCCGGTGGTATCCACCACCGCCTCAACCGGGCTCGCCTCCACCACGACCGGCGCCCCCTCGCGGGGCACGATCACCGATCCGTGTTCGCTGCGGGTCAGCGCCGCAATCTCCACCCGGCCCGCCACCGAACGCATGGCCGCGTCGAAGTCGTCGGTCTCCGCAAGCGCGGCGATCTCGGCTTCGTTCGCGAACAGGATGTCGATGTGGTCGTCGATAAGCCGGTGGAACTCGGCACGGAAGCGGTCGACGCAGAACTTGTCGGACAGGCTGAATGCCACCCGTGTTCCATTGCGCCGTGCCGCCCGCATCGCCTTGAGGCAGGCTTCCTTCGCGGGTGCAAGATCCCACAAATAGCCTTCCACGTACAGTATTTCGGCACGCGCGACTTCGTTTTCGTCGACATCGTCCGGCGACAGGTGGACGCTGGCCCCCAGATAGGTGTTCATCGTGCGCTGGCCGTCGGGCGTGATCAGCACGAAGCAGCGCGCGGTGGGCGGGGTCGGTGCTGCGGCCGGCGTGTCGTAGGCCACGCCCAGCGCCCGGATGTCGTGGCGGAAAACCTGGCCCAGCGTGTCTTCGGCCACCCGGCCGATAAAGGCGGTGCGCGCGCCCAGCGCCGCCAGACCCGCGATCGTGTTGGCCGCCGACCCGCCCGAGCTTTCGATCGCCGGGCCCATGGCTGCATAGATCGCCTCGGCCCGGTCGGTGTCGATCAGGGCCATGGTGCCCTTGACCATGCCCTGGGCGTCGAGGAAGCCGTCCTCCGTGCGGGCCAGGATGTCCAGGATGGCGTTGCCGAGGCCGAGCACGTGATAGGTCTTCTCCGTCATGATCGGTTCGTCTTCCTCTGCGCGGAAATGAGGGGGCGCGGGCGCCCGGGGCGGGTTCAACCAGCGGCTGCATGGCCGGTCGGCGGCAGTATAGCCGCCCCGGCCCGGAAGGGCGATCCCGGGCGCGCGGCATCTCGCCGGCTTTTGCGTCGCAATGCCGATTGGGCCCTTGAGTCCCGCCCCTCCCCGTCGTATGAATTCCCTACGGTTTCGCAGGCGCACCGTAACCGGATCACGGACCGGGGGGTGCCTGCACCGGGGGGCCGGACGGGCTCCCTATCTCCCCCTCCCCGCGCTCCCCGGAGACGACCCGCGCCATGGCGCTGATCACCACCACCGTCGGACGCACGCTCGGCAATCTCGACGATGCCCGCATGTGGCGTCCGCTCGGCATCGGCATCGCAGGGTCGGCGATCCTGATGGGCGTGCTGTGGTGGCTGGCGGTGGGCTGGGTGGATGCGACCGGGCTTACCGGCATCGGCTGGCTGGACACCACCATTTCCTATGCCGGCGATTTCGCCGTCATCGTCATCTCGGCCTGGCTGCTCTTCGTGCCGATCACGTCGGCTGTGATGGGCCTGGTGATCGACGAGGTCGCCGGGGTCGTGGAGCGGCGCAGCTATCCCGGATTGCCGCCGGCCAAGGGGGCCGGGTTCTGGGCCTCGCTCTGGTCCGGCGTCAGGTTCGGCGTCTTCGCGCTTCTGCTGAACCTGCTGGTGCTGCCGCTCTATTTCGTGCCGGTGGTCAATCTGGTCCTGTTCGTCGGGCTGAACGGCATCCTGCTCAGCCGGGAATATTTCGAACTGGCGGCGCTGCGCCGTCTCGGCACGGCCGAGGCGAAGGCCATGCGGCTCCGCCACCGCACCACGCTCTTCGTGCATGGCGCCGCGGTCTCCTTCCTGTTCGCGATCCCCTTCGTGAACCTGACCGCGCCGATCATCGCCGCCGCCCTGTTCACCCATCTCTTCACCCTGATCCGGGAGCGCGAAGCCCGTGAGCTGCGCCGTCCGTAGCCAGATCGCCCGCCCTGTGGCCATCCGTCCTTTGGCCGCCCTTCTTCTCGGCCTTGCCGGCTTCGGCCTCGCCGGCTGTCAGACCACCAGCCCCGATATCGGGACGGCCCAGATCCGCCCGGCGCCCAAGCCTGCGCATGTGGCGCAGCCCTCGGGGCTGGCAGAGCTGCTGAAGCTGGATCAGAACGATCTGACCACCCGTTTCGGCCGGCCGGCGGTGGCGCGGCGCGAAGGCCAGTCGGTGTTCTGGCGCTATTCCGACAATCGCTGTGCGCTGATCCTGTATTTCCCGGCGATCGATGCGGCAAAGCCGGGCGGGGCGCGCCCCACCCATGGGGTGGTGCGCTGGTTCGGTCCGCAGACGGCGGGTGCGGGCGATGCCGATTGCGTGGCGGGGTTCGATCACGCCACCATCCAGGCCCGGCTGGCCGCGCCGGGCGTCTGAACCTGTCTAGCCGGTTGCGGGCAGCAGGTTGATCGGTTTGCCCGGGGCGTCTGCAGGCGCGGTCTCGCCTGGATAGGGTGCCAGGCCCGACGGCGGCACCGGTCCCACCGGCGTGGCCGGCACGGTCGGTGGCGGCGGCACCTCTCGCGGCGGCAGAAGCGCTGGCGTCGCCGGTGTCACGGGGATGGGGACCACCGCCTCCGTTGCGGGCATATCAGGCGTCGTCCCGGGTGCGGCCGCCTCGGGTGTGGCCGCCTTGGGGACGACGGTCGGGGGCGCCTGCACGGCGGCCTGCATCGCCTCCAGCCTGCGGCGCATCTCTTCGATCCGCTGGCGTTCCGCCGCGGCTTCATTGGGGGTGATCACCCCCAGGCGCATCCAGTCGTCGATGCGCCGGCCATGGGCCGCCAGCTCTTCGGCCGTCATCTCGTTCGGATAGGGCAGCGTTTCCGCCGGGGCGGGCGGCAGCAGGGCATCTATGATCCGGGCCTGTTCGGCCCGCGCCTCTTCGGCGGTCATCTCGCGCGCGGCGACCATCTGCTTCAGCGCCTCGAAGCGCGCCATGGTCTCGCCGGGGGTGGGGGCCGGGGCCAGCGGGTCCACGGTGACCGAGGGCGTATGCGACAGCGGCAGCAGCCCGCCCAGATTGGTCGCCCGGCGTTCCGTCGCCAGCCGGGCCGTCACCAGATCGGCGGCACGCAGCCGCTCCATGGTCTGGAAGCGCCGCACCATGCCGGCGTCCAATGCCTGGTCCACCGGGGCGGGGCCCGGCCGTGGCCGGCTGCCGGGCGGCCACACCACCGGCTGCCAGGCCACCATCTGCACCGCGGCCGGTGATTCGACCGTGATCGGCGCCTCGACGATGATCGGGTCGGTGCTCGGCAGGATCCGTTCCTCATCCGCCGGCGGTTCGGTCGTCATGGTCTCCGCGCAGCCGGTCAGGATCGCCGGCATGGCCAGCAGGGCCAGCAACAGGGCGATGGGGCGGCGCAGAAACAGGGGCATCGGGCGAACGGGTGTCATGCTCAAGAGAATAGGGTGTCCCGGCCGCGCCCGCCAGCCCTGCCCCAGCGGCAACATGCGGCCTCAGCCGATCCGCCGCCCGGCCTCGATATGGGCCCGCCCCCCGCGCAGCCGGCGGTCCAGCCGCTGGACGAACCGCCCGGTGCCCACGGTCAGGCTCTGAACCGTCTCGGGTTCGGCGACCAGTTCGGCGTGTCTGTCCGAGAAATAGCCGATTCGGCTATTTTGCCCCATATTCATAGCCGTTCCGTCAGCTGGGGTCATCGCTTCCCACACCGGGCGACCGCCATGGGGACCGGGTGCGATCGTATGTTCCAGCCCCATCATCGCCAGCATGGTCGGCACGATGTCGGCGGTGCCGGTCGCGGTCTCGATCCTGGCTCCGCTCCGGAAGCGGTCGCCGACCAGCGCCCCCAGGCTCAGGATCTCTTTCGGGTGCAGCCCGCCATGGATGCCCACCCCGTCGCCCAGGCCGTTGTCATGCAGGCAGGTCCCGGTCAGGCCCCACTGGTCCGGCTCGTCGAAGTTCCGCAATACGAAAACAAGATCGGCTGCCCGGGCATGGTCGATGCCCGCGAGCCGCCGGTCGAAGGTCCCCGGGGCCTGGCCTTCCACCCCGTCCCGGCCGGGGGCCGAGAACACCATGCCGATCTCGTCCATCTCCATCAGGGCTGCCGCCACCTTCGCCGCCAGCGCCGGGGAACGATCACGCACCAGCATGTTTCCGCAATAGCCCGGAATCAGGGCCACATCGGCTCCGTCGGCCAGGTGCCGGTCGACCCTGAACCCCGCCGACCGCAGCGCCGCCGCCAGATCGAAGCGCCGGGTCTGGGTAACATGTGCATGATCAGACACAAAAATCAGCTGCACGCCCGCGGCCCGACCCTCGGCCTCCCACCAGTCCGCAACCCGGCCGATCTGGTCGTCCACCGCCCGCATCGCGCCCAGCGAGGTTTCGGATCCGATGCCGAAAACATGGTAGGCATTGTCGGGCTCGCCATACCACAGAATGGTGACGTCCGGCAGGTCGCGGGTGATGACCGTCAGGAAGGCGTCGGTCATCCAGCGGGTGCCGGCCAGGTCGGGATACTGCTTCGGTGCCTCGGGCCGGCCCACCTCGTCCAGGATCGCCCGCACCTCGGCCTCGGGGAAGGAACTCTCGGGCTGGTGGACCGACAGGCACAGCGCGTCCAGCCCGGTCATCGGCTGTTTCAGCCGCACGCTGCCGGCGGAATTGGCCGACAGCACCTTCAGCCGCCGGCCGTTGGCCGCCAGAATCTCGCCCAGGGTCGGGGTCGTGAACAGCCGGCCGTCATAGGCCGCGGTCGCCTTCTCGATCTTGGCGACGTCATAGCCCTCGAAGCGCTCGCGGGCGTCGACCCGGGGGTCCAGGAAGAAGTTCGCCACCATGCCATGGCCTGATGGCCGGGCGCCGGTCACCAGGGTCGGCAGGTTGACATAGGTCTCGGTCGGGAAGGCGGCGGAATGGCGGGCCAGCACGGTGCCCCGCTCCAGCAGCGCCGTCAGCACCGGCATGCGATCGTGGGTGACGAGTTCCGGGCGCAGGCCGTCTAGGCCGATCAGCAGAAAGCGCATGGGGGGCGGGCTCCGGTGGCGGCGGCTGCCGAGAGGATCGGGAGGAGGTGACATAGCAGGATCATGTTGCACCTCTGTGATCGGCCTGCCCAGTCCTGTCTGGTTTAAACCAGGTATCGGTGTCCTCATCGGCTCTGGCGAGGGGGGGCGCGCTGCTGTTAGGTTGGGCAGATTTTCCCCGACGGACAAGCGGATGACCCTGCGCGACCCGATCTATCTCAAGGCCAAAACCCATCTGAGCGACGGGCTGGACGAGGGCCGCTGGCGGCCCGGGGACAAGCTGCCCTCGGAACGGGATCTGGCGCGCCAGCTCCTGCTGGACCGCAATCTCGTCCGCCATGCCCTGATGGCGCTGGAAGGCGAAGGGCGGGTGATGCGGCTGGATCGCCGGGGCTGGTTCGCCACCCCGCCCCGCCTGGCCTTCGACCCGGTCAACCATGTCAACTTCGCCCGCGCCGCCCGCGACCAGGGGCGGGATCCGGGCTGGCAGTCGCTGCAGCGCGACATGGTGCCCGCCCCCGGGCCCGAGGCCCGGGCGATGCGGCTTCCGCCCGGCACGCCGCTGCTGCGCACCTTCGCCTGGGGGGCGCTCGACGGGGTGCGGGTCTATGTCGAGGAAACCTTCTACAACCCCCGCCTCGGGCCGGTCGCCGATACGCAATGGCGTGGACGCTCCACCACCGAGGTCTGGGAAGAGGATTTCGGCATCCGGCCCCGCCAGCGCAATCTTCTGGTCCGCCCCGTGCGGCTGGCCGGAGAGGTGCTCGAGGTTCTGGCACTGGCCCCGGGTGCGCCGGGGGTGTACATCCGCCGCATCAAGGTCGACGAGGTGGGCAATGTCATCGAGATCGACCATGAATACTGGCGGTTCGATGCCGTCGAATTCAGAATGTAAGCCTGACCACGCCGCATGGGGGCCGCCTGCCCGGCTCCCCCGTGCAGCCGCCCGAGGAGAGACCGGATGAAGACCCGCGCCGCCGTCGCGTTCGCGCCGAACACGCCGCTCGAGATCGTCGAGCTCGACCTGGAAGGTCCGAAAGAGGGCGAGGTTCTGGTCGAGATCATGGCCACCGGCATCTGCCATACCGATGCCTATACGCTGTCGGGCAAGGACAGCGAGGGCGTGTTCCCCAGCATCCTGGGGCACGAGGGCGCGGGCATCGTCCGCGAGGTCGGTGCCGGCGTCACCTCGGTGAAGCCCGGTGATCATGTGATCCCGCTCTACACGCCCGAATGCCGCCAGTGCAAGACCTGCCTGTCGCAGAAGTCCAATCTGTGCACCGCGATCCGTGCCACTCAGGGCAAAGGGCTGATGCCCGACGGCACCAGCCGTTTCTCGCTCAAGGGCCAGCCGATCTACCACTATATGGGCTGCTCGACCTTCTCGAACTTCACCGTGATGCCCGAGATCGCGGTTGCGAAGATCCGCGAGGACGCGCCCTTCGACAAGGTCTGCTATATCGGCTGCGGCGTCACCACCGGCATCGGTGCCGTGCTCTATACCGCCAAGGTGGAAGCGGGTGCCGATGTGGCCGTGTTCGGCCTGGGCGGCATCGGCCTGAACGTGATCCAGGGCGCGAAGATGGTCGGCGCCGACCGGATCATCGGCGTCGACATCAACCCGGCGAAACGGGCGATGGCCGAGGCGTTCGGCATGACCCACTTCATCAACCCCAAGGAGGTCGGTGCCGACAGGGTCGTGCAGGCGATCACCGATCTGACCGGCGGCGGCGTCGACTACTCCTTCGACTGCACCGGCAACACCACCGTGATGCGTCAGGCCCTGGAATGCTGCCATCGCGGCTGGGGCCAGTCGATCATCATCGGTGTGGCCGAGGCGGGGCAGGAAATCTCCACCCGTCCCTTCCAGCTGGTCACCGGCCGGGTCTGGCGCGGCTCGGCCTTTGGTGGTGCCCGCGGCCGGACCGACGTGCCGAAGATCGTCGACTGGTACATGCAGGGCAAGATCCGCATCGACGAACTGATCACCGATGTCATGCCGCTGGATCAGATCAATCATGGCTTCGATCTGATGCATGAAGGCAAGTCGATCCGCTCGGTCGTGGTCTACTGATCCGATGATCGTGAAAGACATGGAGACGATCTCCACCAGCCGCTGCTTCGGCGGTACCCAGGGGATCTATGCCCATGCGTCGGCCGAGACCCGCACCCGCATGCGGTTCTCGGTCTTCGTGCCGCCGCAGGCAGAGCAGGGGCCGGTGCCGGTGGTCTGGTTCCTGTCGGGGCTGACCTGCACGGAAGAGAACTTCACCGTCAAGGCCGGTGCCCAGCGCATGGCTGCGGCGCTGGGGCTGATGCTGGTCGCCCCCGATACCAGCCCGCGCGGGGTGGACGACGGCGGCGAGACGGTGCCCGACGATCCGGAGGGGGCCTGGGATTTCGGTCTGGGGGCCGGCTTTTATGTCGACGCCACCGAAGCCCCCTGGGCGCGCAACTACCGGATGTTCTCTTACATCTCGGACGAGCTGCCGCAGCTGATCGCCGGGGCCTTCCCGGCCGATATGAATGCCCAGGGCATCATGGGGCATTCGATGGGCGGGCATGGTGCGCTGACCATCGCGCTGCGCCATCCCGGTCGGTTCCGCTCGGTCTCGGCCTTTGCGCCGATCGTGTCGCCGCTGAACTGCCCCTGGGGCGAAAAGGCGCTGGGCGGCTATCTGGGGCCCGATCGCAGCCGCTGGCGGGCCCATGACACCGTCGCCCTGATCGAAGACGGTGCCCGCTGCCCGCATATCCTGGTCGACCAGGGCATGGCCGACGGGTTCGTCGCCAGCCAGCTGAAGCCCGACCTGCTGGAAGCCGCCTGCAATGCGGCGGGCCAGCCGCTGACGCTCAACCGGCGCGACGGCTATGACCACAGCTATTACTTCATTGCCAGCTTCATGGAAGACCATCTCCGCTGGCATGCGGCGGCACTCAGGGACTGATATCCCCGATCTGGCCGGGCGGGATCACCTCTCGCCCGGCCCATCTCCATCCCCGTTGTCGTCCCCATCCCCATCCTTCTCCCGATGGCTCTTGTCGGGATGCGCCGGGGCGTCGGGATCGGTCAGCGCCCGGATCAGGTCGGCGATCGCCCGCCGGGCCAGCGGATGTGACACAGCCTCGATCCGGGGCAGGTCCGGTTCGCTGCGCTCGGGCGTGCGGCGGCGCGGCGGTACCGTCATCGGATCGGTGGTATCGTCCAGCAGGGCCGACGGCGCCACCTCCAGAACCTCCGCCAGCAGGACAAGGGTGCTGGCCGCGATGCGGTTGCGGCCCTTTTCGTACTTCTGAAGTTGCTGAAAACTGATGCCGAGCGCCGCTGCGCAGCGCTGCTGGGTCAGTCCACGCGCCCTGCGGATGGTGCGGATCCGTCGGCCGACCGCCGCTGCGAAAACCTCCTCCGCGACCTTTCCGCGCCGTGGACGTGACGACGGCGCCAGATCGTCGCCATCGTCTTCCCACAGGCCATCGGCGTCCCACAAAACGGTCGTGCCGGAATACAGCAGCTCCATCCACGTCCTCCCGTCGGCAGAATGCGATCGTGCTTCCACCTCAGATTGAAGCACATTTCGTGAGGATCGCGCTACATATCAATCGCCATGCGAGATACAAAGCAAGGCGTGTGCCATGTTGTGATAATTCGACCGGCGGTGTATGGCGGCCGGGGGGAGGCGCGGCCGCCATGGTGTCGCCGGCTCAGAGCAGGGCGTCGATGGCCTCGGTGGGGCGGCCGACCACAGCGTGGCCGCCACGCAGCACCACCGGGCGCTCGATCAGCCGCGGCGTTGCGGCCATGGCGGCGACGAGGGCGGCGTCGTCCTTCGCCGGATCGTCCAGGCCAAGCCCCTTGTATTCGGGTTCGGCCTTGCGGATCAAGGCCCTGGCCCCACCCACCGCCGCGGCGACGCGGGCGATTTCTTCGGCCGGGGGCGGGGTGTCCAGATAGCGCACCACGCGCGGTGCCAGGCCGCGGGCCTCGATCCGTTCCAGGGCCGCACGCGACTTGGAGCAGCGCGGGTTGTGCCAGATCACGATCTCGTCGGTGGTCATGATGGATATCCGTTCCGGTTCAGCTGCGCTTCGCTTCGATGGCATCCCAGATCGCCGCGGCGAGATTGGTGCCGTCGAAGCGCTCGATCTCCTGCAGGCCGGTGGGCGAGGTGACGTTGATCTCGGTCAGATAGTCGCCGATCACGTCGATACCGACGAAGATCAGCCCCTGCCGGCGCAGTTCCGGGCCGATCGCCTCGCAGATCTCGCGCTCGCGGGCTGTCAGCGCCGTGGGTTCGGGGCGGCCGCCGACATGCATGTTCGACCGGGCCTCTCCCTCGGCCGGCACGCGGTTGATGGCGCCCAGCGGTTCGCCATCGACCAGGATGATGCGCTTGTCGCCCTTGCGCACGTCGGACAGATAGCGCTGGGCGATGATCGGCTCGCGGCCCAGCCGGCTGAACACCTCGATCGCGCTGTTGAAGTTCTCGTCGTCCGGGCGGATGCGGAACACCGCCGCGCCGCCATTGCCGTAGAGCGGCTTCAGGATGATGTCGCGGTGCTCGGCCCGGAAATCGCGCAGGGCCTGGACATCGGCGGTGATCAGGGTGGGCGGTGCCAGCTCGGGATAATGGGTCACCAGCAGCTTTTCCGGCGCATTGCGCACCGACTGCGGGTCGTTCACCACCAGCGTTTTCGGATGGACGTGCTCCAGGATATGGGTGGTGGTGATATAGGCCATGTCGAAGGGCGGATCCTGGCGGAGCAGCACGACGTCCATGGTGGTCAGGTCGCGCAGCTCCAGCGCTCCCAGGCGGAAATGATCGCCGGCCATGCGGCGCACGGTGACCTCGTGGCCGCGGGCGGTGACCCGGCCGTCGCGCAGCGCCAGATCGCGGGGCAGGTAGTAGAACAGGCTGTGCCCGCGGCGCTCGGCCTCCAGCATCAGGGCGAAGGTGCTGTCGGCATTGATGTCGATCGACTGGATCGGGTCCATCTGGACCGCAACGGCAAGGCTCATGGGACGGGAAACTCCTCAGCGCGGATGAAGCCTGTGGCGGCCGATATGGGGTGGATCCGGGCGGGGCGGAAGATGGACAGCGTGGATCCGGGCGGGGCGGAAGATGGACAGCGTGGATCCGGGCGGGGCGGAAGATGGTCCGTGACGGGACCACCGCTCAATTCAGCTCGGCGCGCAGCCGTTCGACCAGGGTGAGGGCCCGCCTGCGGGGTTCCTCGGCGGTGGTGTTGGCGGCGAAGACCTCCAGGGCCTGAACGGCGCCCAGCTGCTCGCCCAGCCGGGCGCGCATCAGCCCCAGCTCGTACCACAGCGCCCAGTCGGTGGGCGCAATCAGCAGCATGCGGGCCAGCACGTCGCGGGCGCGGTCCAGCTCGCCCCGGCCGGCGGCCCGGATCTTCAGATTGTTCTGCAGGCGCAGCAGCACCGCCCGCCGGTCCACCGCCCGATAATGCTCGGGTTCCAGCTCTGCGGTGTCGCCTGCCACCTGCTTCAGCAGCGCGCGCAGATCCGAAGTTTCCACCACCCGTCCGCGATCGAAGGGATCGACCAGCACCCGGTCCATGCCGCCTTCCACGCGGATCAGGAAATGGGCGGGAAAATTGACCCCAACGACCGGCCAGCCCAGCGTTTCGCCCAGATGCATGGCCAGCACGCCCAGGGCCACCGGCAGGCCGCGGCGGCGCTCCAGCACCCGGGCCAGGCTGGCATTGTCGTCGTGGTCATAGGTCTCGTCGTCGCCGTCGAAGCCATAGCGGCCGTGAAGGATATCGGCGATCAGCACCGCCCGGTCGCGGGCGCCGTCATCGGCATCGGCGGCATCGACCCCGGTCTTCAGCCCGCGGGCCATGGCCTCGGTTTCGGCCGCCAGCGACATCTCTTCCAGCAGGGCCCGCGCCTTTGCAGGATCGGCCGTCGGATGGTCGAGTGCCGAGAGCAGCAATGCGGTCTCCGCGATCGGGATCGCATCGTCATCCAGCCGGCCGACGGCCTCCAGCCTGCGGGCGATGGCCGCCCGCTCCGATGGGGCGCCCGCGCTCATCCTCCGGCTCCCGGGCGCTTGACCTCGACATAGGATACCACCCGCTTCACCCCTGAAATGCCGCGGGCGATCTCCACGGCCCGGGCATGTTCCGCATCGCTGGCCGCCAGCCCGATCAGATAGACCACGGCGCCCGAGACCTCGATATTGTAGTTGAACGAATTGACCGCCTCGTCGGCCAGCAGCGCGGCCCGGACCTTTGTGGTGAGCCATGTGTCACGTGCGTAGTCGCCGAGGTCACCTTCCCCCACCACGCGGATCTCGTCCATCACCTGCGTGACGCCCGGAACGCCCCGCGCGATGCTCACCGCTTCCGACTTCCAGGTCTGGGTGGCCACCCGGCCGGTCAGCAGAACCCGGCCCTGATTGACCTGGATGTGCACCGGGCGGTAAAGCTCGTCGACCTGGCGCTCGAAGTAACGCCGGGCGATGCCGGCGCGGATATCGGCATCCGACACCACGCCGCCGATGCCACGTTCATCCGCGGCGGCCGAAACGGCGGTGGCACCGCCGGTGGCCACGGCGGCGGCGCAGGCTTGAAGCAGGCCGGCCAGGGCGATCGCCACAAGCGGCACGGCCAGGCGGCGGAGAGGGGTGGTCCGGGAAAAAAGCTCGGTCATGGGCTCGGTCGTCGGGGGTGACGTCAGGACGTTGAACGGCGCGCGCATCCTAGCACCGGCTGCGGGCACTGCGCCATCTGGTGCAGCCGGGTCAGGATCCGTCGGGGCGCCAGGCATCGGGCAGATGATGGGGCAGGCCCAGCCGGTCGACCCAGATCAGGTCGAAGCGCAGGCCTTCGACACCGCCGGCCCCCAGCGTCTCACCGCGCGCCAGCACCCAGTCGGCGGCGCGGGCCAGACGGCGGCGCTGGGCCGGCAGCACCGCCTCGCCGGCGGTTGCCCGATCCGGGCGGCGCTTGACCTCGACGACGGCGAGCATCCGCCCGCGCCGGGCCAGGATATCGATCTCGCCCGCGGGTGTCTTCAGCCGCCGGGCCAGGATCCGCCAGCCGGTGAGCCGCAGGCGAAGTGCCGCCAGCGCCTCCGCCCGCCGGCCGGCACGTTCCGACGACCGGCCCCGGGCGATCCGGGGGCTGCGCGTGCCGCCGCCGCTCACCCCTCGCCCTCTGCATCGTCGTCGCCGGTCAGCGCCACGGCGCGGGCATAGAAGGCCTTGCGCGGCGCGCCGGTCAGCTCCGCCAGCAGCCTGGCCGCCCGGTTGGCGCCCAGCGCCTTGACCAGCGGCGGCAGCAGCTTCTCCACCGCGGCCGCATCCAGCGCCCCGCCGGCGGGCAGGGCGTCGCCTTCCCCGGCCGCCTCGCGTGCCGGTGTCCGATGGCCTTCGATCAGCAGCACGATCTCGCCGCGCGGCGGTGTCGCCTCGAAGCGGGCGGCAAGCTCGGGCAGGGGGCCGCGGACGACCTCTTCATAAAGCTTGGTGAGTTCCCGTGCGACCGCCGCCTGACGGGGGCCCAGCGCCTCGGCCAGCTCGGTCAGGGTGCGGGCGATGCGGTTGGGGCTTTCATAGAACACCAGCGTCGCCGGCTCGTGGGCCAGGCCTGCAAAGCTGCTGCGGCGTTCGCCGGGCTTCGCCGGCGGAAACCCCAGGAACAGCACCCGGTCGGTCGGCAGGCCCGCGATCGACAGCGCCGCGGTCAGGGCCGAAGCCCCCGGTAGGGCACGGACCTGGTGGCCGGCGCCTGCGGCCTCGCGCACCAGCTTGTAGCCGGGGTCCGACACCAGCGGCGTCCCGGCATCCGAGACGAGCGCGATCCGCTCCCCCGCCTCCAGCCGGCGCAGCACCTCGGGGCGCATGCGGGCGGCATTGTGCTCGTGATAGGGGGCGAGCTTCGCCCTGACGCCCCAATGGCCCAGCAGCCGGCCGGTGGTGCGGGTATCCTCGCACAGCACAAGGTCGGCCTGGCCCAGCACATCCAGGGCGCGCGGGGTCATGTCGCCCAGATTGCCGATCGGCGTCGCCACCGCATACAGGCCCGGATCGATCCGCCGGCCCGGGCGCGGCGGCAGGCCCGCCTCGCCCTCGGGGTCGTCCGCGTGTTGTCTCGGGCCGGGGCTGCCATTACTCTGATCGCCACCCTGGTCGCCGCAGTCCGGGCCGTGGCCGCTTTCGTGGTCCGCCGGGCCGGCCTCTGCCGCAACGACATCCGATGAGATCCGATCCCGTGAAAACTGACCGGTCCCGTGTCCGTCCGGCTGAACCCGGCCCGCTCTACCGCCTGCTTCGTCGCTCGCGCGCGTCGTCATTGCGTCTCTTGCCTCTCGCGGCGATGCTCGTGCTTGCCGCCTGTCAGAGCCAGAGGGTAGAGCCGCCGGCGCCTCCGGCACAAGTGCAGCCGCAGCAGCCCCAGCAGCCGGTGCAGGTTCTGCCCCAGCAGCCGCCGAAGCCGGCGGTGCCGGAAAGCCCGCTCGACCTGCCGCCGGGTGCGCTCCGTGTCGGTCTGCTGGTGCCGATGACCGGCCCCCAGGCCGGTTTCGGCCAGGCGATGATCGATGCCGCCACGCTCGCGCTCGCGGATGTGAAGGCCGATGACGTGGTGCTGCTGCCCCGCGACAGCGGTGCCGAGCCTCAGCAGAGCGCCGCCGCGGCCCGCGACCTGGTCGAAAACCAGGCCGCGACCGTGCTGCTCGGGCCGATCTACGGCCGCAACGTGCCGGCGGTGGCCGAGGTCGCCGCCCCCCGTCAGGTGCCGGTCGTCGCCTTCTCGAACGACACCTCGGCACTTCGCCCGGGCGTGCATCTGATCGGGCTGGCGCCCGAGGTGCAGGTCGAAAGGGTGGTGGACTATGCCGTCCAGCAGGGCAAGAGCCGCTTTGCCGCCCTGCTGCCCTATGGCGCCTATGGGGATCGGCTGGCCGAAAGCTACCGCAAGGCGGTGGCCCGCACCGGGGCCGAACTGGTCGATATCGTGCGCTATTCCGACCCCGGATCCGATGCGCAGGATGCCGTCCGGCGCCTGTCGGGCGGGCAGCAGACGCCCCCCTTCGACAGCCTGTTGCTGGCCGAGACCGGCGAGCGGCTGCGCGGCATCGCCAGCCTGTTGCCCTATTACGGCATCGATGCGGGCGAGGCGCAGATCCTGGGCACCGCCCTCTGGATGGACCAGCCGGTCGGCCGCGACCAGAACCTGCAGGGCGCCTGGTATGCCGCCCCCGACCGCGGCGCCTGGGACAGTTTCGTGCGCCGCTTCAGCGCGCTGTTCGGCGCGCAGCCGCCGGCGCTGGCGGGGCTGTCCTATGATGCGACCGCCCTTGCCGCGGTGCTGGGCCGCAAGGGTCAGCTGGCGCGCGAACTCGACAATCCTGACGGGTTTGCCGGCGTGAACGGCCTGTTCCGCTTCGATCAAAAGGGCGCGGCCGAACATGCGCTCGCCATCTATCAGGTGACGGCGACCGGCGGCGAACTGCTCGATCCGGCGGCCCAGCGCTTCACCGCCGGTGCGCGCCCCGGGGAGGGCGTGATCCGGTCCAACCCGCTTGCCGCCCCCACCCAGCCGGCGGCATCCAGCGTGCCGCCCACCACCGGGGGAACCCCCACCACTGGCGTGCCGCCCACCACCGGCGCGACGCAGGCCACCGGTACCACCGGCGCGGCGACCGGCGCCGCAAGTGGTGCGGCACCGCAGGGCCTCACCGGTTCTACGTCTGGCGCGTCTGTGCCGCCGGCGCGCTGACCGCGCGCCGTCAGGCCCCGGGAAGCAGTCAGTCCTCGGGAAGCAGTCAGGCCTCGGGAAACCGCTCGTCCAGATCGTCGGCGAGCAGATGGGCGGTCAGCGCTCCCAGCACCAGCCGGCCGGCGGGCGTCGCCACCAGCCGGTCGGTGCGCCCGGCGACGAAGCCGCCCTCCACCGCCTGGGCAAGGCGGGTGGCATCCACCGCATCGCGCAGCGCCACGCCGGTCCGGCGCTCGAAGACGGCGGGGTCGATGCCGGCATCGAGCCGGAGCCCCATCATCAGCGCCTCTTCCGCCGCCCGTGCCTGCCCCACGACCACGGCTTCATCGCGACCGTGACCATGGGCATCGACCAGATCGAGCCAGGTTTCGGGCGCCCGCGCCCGCCGGGTGGCTTCGCGCCGGCCGTCCGGACCCGTCGGCACCCGGCCATGGGCGCCGGGCCCGATGCCGGCATAGTCGGCATAGGTCCAGTAGGCGAGATTGTGGCGGCATTCGAATCCCGGCCGGGCGTGGTTCGACACCTCGTAGGCAGGCAGCCCCGCAGCGGCCAGCCGCGCGGTCGTCGCCTCGTAGAGATCCGCCGCCTCGTCATCCTCGGGCAGGACCAGTTCCCCGCGGGCATGGCGGGTGTGGAAGGCGGTGCCCGGCTCGATGGTCAGCTGATAGAGCGACAGATGGTCGGCAGCCAGGCCGACCGCGCGGTCAAGCTCCGCCATCCAGGCGGCCATGGTCTGGCCCGGCCGGGCATAGATCAGGTCGAAGGACATGCGCGGGAAGATCTCGCGGGCCTGGCCGATGGCATCCAGCGCCTCGGCCAGGCCATGCGCCCGCCCCAGCGCCTTCAGCGCAGCCTCGTCCAGCGCCTGGACGCCGATCGACAGCCGTTCCACGCCGGCCGCGCGGAAGTCCTTGAGCCTGGCGGACTCCACCGTGGTCGGGTTGGCCTCCAGGCTGATTTCAGGCGCGCCCCCGGCCGGAAACAGGGCGCGGGCCCGCTCGATGATCCGGCCGGTGGTGGCGGGGTCCATCAGCGAGGGCGTGCCGCCGCCGAAGAAAATCGACCCCAGCGGCCGCGGCCCCAGCCGTCGGGCTTCGTCTTCCAGCTCGGTCAGCAGGGCGCGTTCCCAGCGGGGCCCGTCGATCTTCTCCCGCACATGGCTGTTGAAGTCGCAATAGGGGCATTTGGAGACGCAGAACGGCCAGTGGACGTAGAGCGCGAGCGGTTCGGTGGCGGCGGTGGTCATCCCGGGGGTCAGTCAGGTTCGAAACAGGCGCGGACCAGCTGGCGGAAGGCGATGGCGCGGTGGCTGATCGCATGCTTCTCTGCCGGCTCGAACTCGCCGAACGTGCGGCTGTCGCCTTCGGGCACGAAGATCGGGTCGTAGCCGAAGCCGTTGCTGCCACGGGGCGGGAATTCCAGATGTCCCTGGATGACGCCCTCGAAGGTTTCCACCGCGCCGTCCGGCCAGGCCAGCGCCAGGGCGCATACGAAGGCACCCCGGCGGTTGGGGTCGTCGCCCATCCGGGTGCGGACCAGTTCGATCGCCACGGCGAAATCCTTGGATGGGCCGGCCCAGCGCGCGGAATAGATGCCGGGTGCCCCGTCCAGCGCCTCGACGGTCATGCCGCTGTCGTCCGCGAGGGCGGGCAGGCCCGAGGCCTCGGCTGCAGCCCGCGCCTTGAGCACGGCATTGTCGATGAAGGTCAGGCCGGTCTCTTCGGGCTCGGGCAGGCCGAGGTCGCCGGCCGAGACCACATCCACGCCGAAGGGCTCCAGCAGCTCGCGGATCTCCACCACCTTGCCCTTGTTGTGGCTGGCGATGACGAGGCGGTCCTCGGTAAAACGACGATGGGGGCTGGTCATCCGAAGCTCTCCGGTCAGCGGTCCTTGCGCTGGGCGGCCGCCAGCGCATCGCCCAGGGTGCCGAGCGGCCGTCCCTGCTGATTGCGGTCGCGATCGGGCGCGCGGCCGCCGCCGCCATTGTTGCCGCCGCCCTTGCCGCCACCGCCCTTGCCGCCACCGGCACTGCGGTTGCCGCCGCCCGGCTTGCCGCTGCCCTGTTTCTGCGCCTTCTGCTGCTGGGCCAGCTGCTCGGGGGACAGCGGCGGCGGGGTGGCGAGGTCGGGCCGGCCTTCCATGGCGGCGATGATCGCCTCTTTCTGCAGCTCGAACAGCCGTGCCGTGCCGATTTCGGCCAGTTCGACCAGGCGGCGGAACTGGGTGGGCGAGAACGGGTCGGCCTCGGCGGTCGCCTGGACCTCGACGATGCCCCCGCCTTCGGCCAGCACGAAATTGGCATCGGCCTCGGCGCGGCTGTCCTCGTCATAATCGAGATCGAGCACGGCCTCGCCGTCGACCAGGCCACACGAGATGGCCGCCACTGCCCGGGTGATCGGATGTTCGGTCAGATCCCGCGTCGCCACCAGCTTCTGCAGCGCCAGCCACAGGGCGACATAGCCGCCGGTGATCGAGGCGGTACGGGTGCCGCCATCGGCCTGGATGACGTCGGCATCGACCCGGATCTGGCGCTCACCCAGCTTCTGCATGTCGACGACCGCGCGCAGGCTGCGGCCGATCAGGCGCTGAATCTCGACCGTGCGGCCCTGCTGCTTGCCCTTGGCGGCCTCGCGATCGGTGCGGCTGTGGGTCGCGCGCGGCAGCATGCCGTATTCCGCGGTCACCCAGCCCTTGCCGGTGTTGCGCAGGAAGGGCGGCACCTTCTCTTCCACCGTCGCCGTCACCAGCACCTTGGTGTCGCCGAAATGAACCAGGCACGAGCCCTCGGCATATTTGTTCACCATCGGTTCGAACCGGATGACGCGGAGCGCATCGACGGCACGGCCGGACAGGCGCATCGGAGACTGACGCATGGGGAGACGAGGCCTCGGCAGCGGGCGATGCGGGTGCATCACCCCGGATAACGGATCGGGAGGGGCGGACGGTGCGGAACATGGTTGCGGTGTCGTACCGGCCGGCTGGCTGGTAAAGCTACGCGCTCGGGCCCGGGCTTGCAATGTCGGCAGACCGTCGCCGCACTATGCCCCGGCCCGCGCCATGTCCTAGAGTTGACGGTCGAAGGCCCCCCTCTTACATACCGGCTCGGACGGCCATCCCGGCCGGTCGGACCGTCATCGACGTCGGACCGTCAGCGGAGGGTCAAGGTGGAGCGGATCAGATCCATGTCGCGCGCGAATGATCGGGAGAATGTCGACCGTCAGGCGCTCGAAGCCCTGGAAGGCTTCGGCGGGCCGCCGCGCGCCTTCCAGCAGCTGAACGAGCGCTCACGCGAGGTGTTCCGCCATGTGGTCGACGCCTTCGTCGAGACCGGCGAGCCGGTCGCCTCGCGGACCATCGCCCGCCGGCTGGGCAGCAGCCTGTCGCCCGCCACCATCCGCAACGTGATGGCCGATCTTGAGGAAAGCGGGCTGCTTTATGCGCCGCATACCTCGGCCGGGCGGCTGCCGACCGATATCGGGCTGCGACTGTTCGTCGATGGCCTGCTCGAGATCGGCGACCTGTCCGATGACGAGCGCCGGGCGATCGACAGCCAGTGCAACGGTGCCGGCCGCAGCATGGCCCAGGTCCTGACCGAGGCGAGCGGCGTGGTCGCCGAGATGTCGCGCTGCGTTGGGCTGGTGATCGCCCCCAAGAGCGAAGCCGGGCTGAAGCATGTGGAATTCGTGCCGCTGTCGGAAAACCGGGCCCTGGTGATCCTGGTCGACGAGAACGGCATGGTCGAGAACCGGGTGATGCCGCTGCCCCCTGGCCTGCCGCCGGCCAAGCTGATCGAGGCCGGCAATTATCTGAGCGCGCGGCTGCGCGGCCGCACCATGGACGAGGCCCGCCAGCTGATCGGTGACGAAATCGCCCGTAACTCGGCCGAGATCGACACCCTGACCGCCCGGGTGGTGGAGCAGGGGCTGGCGACCTGGTCGGGCGGCCATGACGACGGGCTGCTGATCGTCAGCGGCCAGTCGCGGCTGCTCGACAATGTTTCGGCGCTGTCGGATATCGAGCGCATCCGCCGGCTGATGGAGGCGCTGGAGACCAAGAAGGACATCCTGCGCCTGCTGAACGAAAGCCAGCGGGCGGAAGGGGTCCAGATCTTCATCGGGTCGGAGAGCGCGCTTTTCGGCCTGAGCGGCTGTTCCGTGATCGCGGCACCGCTGACCGACCAGAACCGGCGCTATGTGGGTGCGATCGGCGTGATCGGGCCCACCCGGGTGAACTATGCCCGGATCGTGCCGGTGGTGGATTACACGGCAAAACTGATCGGGCGGTTGATCGGCTGACGGTCTGGGGCAGAATGGCCCCGACCACCGATCGGCCCCCATGGCGACGGATGCCCCGGCCGGGGCGGGACTGTCCGGCCCGGGCATCTGCGGAGCGTGGCCGGGGCAGGCCCCGAAGCGGGCGGCCCGGGCCGCGGGTTCGAACGAGAAGACGATGGAGCAGGCTTGAGATGACCGACCAGAACCAGACGCCCGAGGGTACCGAGGCCGAGGCCAGCCCTGAGACCGCTGCAGCCGAGAGCCCTGAGGCCCGGATCCAGGCGCTTGAGGCGGAGCTGGCACAGATCCGCGACCAGCATCTGCGCGCGCTGGCCGACATGGAAAACCTGCGCCGCCGCGCCCAGCGCGAGGTGGAGGATGCCGGCAAGTATGCGGTGACGAAATTCGCCCGCGACGTGCTCGCCGTCTCGGACAATCTGGAGCGTGCCGCCCAGGCGGTCCCCCCTGAGAAGCGCGGTGGCGATCCGCTGGTCGACCAGCTGGCCCAGGGTGTGGACATGACCCTGTCGTCCTTCCGCCAGACGCTGGAGACCCACGGCATCCGCCGTGTCGACCCGCTGGGTGAGCGCTTCGACAGCAAGCTTCATCAGGCGATGATGGAGGTCGAGGACCGCACGAAGCCGGCCGGCACCGTGGTCCAGGTTCTCCAGACCGGCTATGTGATCGCCGATCGCCTGCTGCGCCCGGCCATGGTCGCCGTCTCGCGCGGCGGCCCGAAGGAAGGTGCGCCCGCGCCCGAGACCCCGGGCAGCCGGGTCGATACCTCGGCCTGACCCCGCATTCGGCCTGACCCCGCATTCGGGCCGACGCCGGGTAAGGTCGGCCGCGACATCCGAGGCCCGTTCCGCCTGCCGGCCCCTTGAGCGACCGGCGGTGGGCGGGCCGTCGTCGTGCTCGGGGGGCCGACACGGTGTGACCGGGCCGGGGCGTGGTCGGGCTGGGGCGTGGCCGGGCCGCCATGCGCGACATGTCGCAGCATTTCTGAGACGCCCCCATGGTTGCGCCCCCGCCCGGGCTTCCCTATATGACGCTCGACCGCAGATGTCGGGGCGAAATTGGGCATCGTTCCGTCATCTGCCTGGACCCTTCCACCCATTCACGCATGGAAACGGGGGGGCCGTCGGCGCCGCTCTGATCAGGGCCGTCGGCGCCCGCTACCTGAGAGAGACCGAACCCATGAGCAAAGTCATCGGCATCGACCTGGGCACCACCAACTCTTGCGTCGCGATCATGGACGGCAAGAACGCCAAGGTCATCGAGAACAGCGAAGGTGCACGCACGACGCCCTCGATGGTGGCCTTCACCGAGGATGACGAAATTCTGGTCGGCCAGCCGGCAAAGCGCCAGGCGGTCACCAACCCCGAGAACACCGTCTTCGCGGTCAAGCGCCTGATCGGCCGGACCTTCAACGACCCGACGACCCAGAAGGACGCCAAGATGGTGCCCTACCGGATCGTCAAGGCGGACAATGGCGACGCCTGGGTCGAGGTGCGCGGCAAGAAGCAGTCTCCGAGCCAGATCAGCGCGCAGATCCTGAAGAAGATGAAGGAGACCGCCGAGGCCTATCTGGGTGAGACCGTCACCCAGGCGGTCATCACGGTTCCGGCCTACTTCAACGACAGCCAGCGCCAGGCGACCAAGGATGCCGGCAAGATCGCCGGGCTCGAGGTGCTGCGCATCATCAACGAGCCGACGGCGGCGGCGCTCGCCTATGGCCTTGAGAAGAACGACGGCAAGACCATCGCGGTCTACGACCTGGGCGGCGGCACCTTCGACGTGTCGATCCTGGAGATCGGCGACGGCGTGTTCGAGGTGAAGTCGACCAATGGCGACACCTTCCTCGGCGGCGAAGACTTCGACATGCGGATCGTCGATTACCTCGCCGACGAGTTCAAGAAGGAGAACGGCATCGACCTGCGCAGCGACCGTCTGGCCCTGCAGCGGCTGAAGGAAGCCGCCGAGAAGGCCAAGATCGAGCTGTCCAGCGGCATGCAGACCGAGGTCAACCTGCCCTTCATCACCGCCGACCAGACCGGCCCGAAGCATCTTGCGATCAAGGTGACCCGCGCCAAGCTGGAAGCCCTGGTGGCGGACCTGGTCGAGCGCACCATCGAGCCCTGCCGCAAGGCGCTGAAGGATGCGGGCCTCACCGCCGGCGAGATCGACGAGGTCGTGCTGGTCGGTGGCCAGACCCGCATGCCCAAGGTCATCGAGAAGGTGAAGGAGTTCTTCGGTCGCGAACCCCATCGCGGCGTCAACCCGGACGAGGTGGTCGCCATCGGCGCCGCCATCCAGGCCGCCGTGCTGAAGGGTGAGGTCAAGGACGTTCTGCTGCTCGACGTGACCCCGCTGTCGCTGGGCATCGAGACGCTGGGCGGCGTGATGACCAAGCTGATCGAGCGCAACACCACCATCCCGACCAAGAAGAGCCAGGTGTTCTCCACCGCCGACGACAACCAGACGGCGGTGACCATCCGGGTCTTCCAGGGCGAGCGCGAGATGGCGGCGGACAACAAGCTGCTCGGCCAGTTCGATCTGGTCGGCATTCCGCCGGCGCCGCGCGGCGTGCCGCAGGTCGAGGTGACCTTCGACATCGACGCCAACGGCCTGGTCAATGTGTCGGCCAAGGACAAGGCGACCGGCAAGGAGCAGGCGATCCGCATTCAGGCCTCGGGCGGTCTGTCCGATGCCGAGATCGAGCGGATGGTCAAGGAAGCCGAGGCGAATGCCGCCGAGGACAAGAAGCGCAAGGAGCTGGTCGAGGCCCGCAACCACGCCGACGGTCTGGTGCATTCCACCGAGAAGAGCCTGAAGGAGCACGGCGACAAGATCGGCGCCGAGGACCGGACGGCGATCGAAGATGCGGTGACCGCGCTCAAGGCTGCGCTCAACGGCGACGATGCCGACGACATCAAGGCCAAGACCGAGGCGCTGTCGATGGCGGCGATGAAGCTTGGCGAGGCGATGTACAAGGCCGGCGAGCAGGGCGATGGCCCGACCGCTTCGGGCCCGGGTGCCGGCGCCGGTGCAGCCGGGGCGGCCGATGACGGTGTCGTCGATGCCGACTTCGAGGAAGTGAAGGACGACAAGGGCGGCCGGGCCTGAGGCCCGCCACCCGTTCCCGGGGGCGGTCGGTGCCGACGAGGCGCCGGTCGCCCACGGTCGTTTTCAGAGGGAGCTGCGCGGGGGTCCGGTTCTCGTGCGCGCGCCCATGATCGAAGGCACCGGCAGAGGCGTCCGCCACGGCAGGCGCGCGGATGCCCCGGCTCAAGGTACAGTCCACGACCATGGCGAAGGCCGATTACTACGAGATGCTCGGCGTTGCGCGAGACGCCGACGAAGCGACGCTCAAGAAGGCATTCCGCAAGCTGGCGATGCAGTATCACCCGGACCGCAATCCGGGTGACGCCGAAGCGGAACAGCGCTTCAAGGAAATCAACGAGGCCTACGAGGTCCTGAAGGACCCGAAGAAGCGTCAGGCTTATGACCAGTTCGGCCATGCCGCCTTCGAGGCGGGCATGGGCGGCGGTCGCGGTGGCCCCCGCGGCTTCGATTTCGGCTCGTCCTTCGCCGATGTCTTCGAGGACATCTTCGGCGAGTTCATGGGCGGCGGCCGCGGCGGTGGCCGGGGCGGCGGATCCCGCGGCGCCGATATGCGCTTCGACCTCGAGATCACGCTCGAGGATGCCTTCAACGGCAAGCAGACCGAGATCACCGTTCCCGCTTCGGCGACCTGCGAGGTCTGCGACGGTTCGGGGGCGGCCGAGGGCACCCAGCCCGTGACCTGCCCGACCTGTAACGGCCACGGCAAGGTCCGCGCGACCCAGGGCTTCTTCACCATCGAACGCACCTGTCCCGCCTGCCACGGCGTCGGCCGGGTGATCAAGGACCCGTGCAAGAATTGCGGTGGCGCGGGCCGCGTGCGTCGCGACAAGACGCTGGCGGTCAACATCCCGGCCGGTGTCGAGGACGGCATGCGCATCCGCCTGTCGGGCGAGGGCGAGGCCGGGGTTCGTGGCGGGCCGCCGGGCGATCTCTACATCTTCCTTGCGGTGGCGCCGCATCCGGTGTTCCAGCGCGACGGGGTCGACGTGTCGTGCCGGGTGCCGATCCCCATGACCCGGGCGGCCCTCGGCGGCACGGTCGAGGTGCCGACGCTGGAAGGGGCGCGGGTGCGGCTCAACATCCCCGCCGGCACCCAGTCGGGCCACCAGTTCCGGCTGCGTTCGAAGGGCATGCCCTCGGTTCAGGGACGCGGCGGGCGCGGCGACATGTATGTCATCATCAATGTCGAGACGCCGGTCAATCTCTCGGCCCGTCAGCGGGAGCTGCTTGAAGAGTTCGAGCGCGAGGGATCGGAAGGCGGCACCTCGTCCAGCCCGCAGTCCGAGGGTTTCTTCGCCAAGGTGAAGGAGCTGTGGTCGGATCTGACCGATTGAGCCGATCTCAGCCTCGGGCGGGCCGGGATCGGCTTTCGCGGGGGCCTGAAACGCGGTAGGAAAAGGGGCGCAGCCGTATTGAAGCGGCTGTGCCCCTTTTTCGTGTCGGATGTCTCGAAAGGACCGGAAGATGAGCGCGAGCGGGATCGCGATCGGCGTGGTCGGCTGTGCCGGCCGGATGGGACGCACCTTGCTGGCTGCCATCGCCACAACCCCGGGCTGCCGCATCGCGGGCGGCACCGAGCGGCCCGGCAGCGACGAAGTCGGCCAGGATCTGGGCCGGTTTGCCGGTGTCGACCCGCTGGGCATCGCCGTCGGTGACGATCCGGCGGTGCTGTTCGCGGCTGCCGATGTGGTGATCGACTTCACCCGGCCCGCCGCCACCACCGCCCATGCCCGCCTGGCTGCCGGCAGCAACACCGCCCTCGTCATCGGTACCACGGGCCTGTCGGCGGAAGACGAAGCCGTGCTGGCCGATGCCGCCCGGGCGGTGCCGATGGTTTATGCGCCCAACATGTCGCTGGGCGTCACGCTGCTCATGCATCTGGTGGAGCAGGCGGCGGCGCGGCTCGATGCGGATTACGACATCGAGATCGTCGAAATGCATCACCGCCACAAGGTCGATGCGCCTTCGGGCACGGCGCTTGGCCTGGCACGCGCGGCCGCCCGTGGCCGCGAGGTCTCGCTCGACGATGTGGCGGATCGCGGACGTGACGGCCTGACCGGGCCGCGCAGGCGTGGCGCGATCGGAATGTCGGCGCTGCGGGGCGGCGATGTGGTCGGCGACCATCAGGTCATCTTCGCGACCGATGGCGAGCGCCTGGAACTGGGCCATCGCGCCTCGTCGCGCGAGACCTTTGCCCGTGGGGCGGTCAAGTCGGCGCTCTGGGTCGCCGGGCGGGCGCCGGGGCTCTACGACATGCGCGACGTGCTGAATCTGCGTTGAGGCGGGGGCGCTGAGGCAGGGGCGTTGAGGCGGGGGCGGGGCGCTCAGCGTCTGCGGCGATTGGCGACGGTGATCGCCGACAGGATCAGCCCCAACGCCAGGAAGGCGTTCAGGCTGGGCTGTTCGCCCAGCAGCAGAATGCCCCACATCACGCCGAAGGCGGGGATGAGGTAGTTGTTGAGCGCCACCAGCACGGCCCCGCCGCGCGCCATCAGCCGGTAGAACAGCAGATAGGCAAGGCCGGTGCAGGCGATGCCGAGCAGGGTGACCGCGGCCATCGCCTCCAGTGCCGGCGCCTGGGCCCAGGGCTGTTCCAGGATGGCGGCGACCGGCAGGGCCAATACGGCGCCCGAGGTCAGGGTCGCCGTCGCCGAAACCAGCGGTGGCACATGGCGCACCCGCTCGGCATAGAGCGAGGCGACGGCATAGCAGAGGGCGGCGCCCAGGATCGCAAGTTCCCCGATCCAGCCGCCGGCCTCGGTCAGGGCCGAGGGGCCGACCAGCACGACCACCCCCGAAAAGCCGAGCGCAATGCCCGCCACCCGCCCGGCGGTGATCGGGTTTTCCGCCGGTTTGGCGACCCGCGCCAACACCAGGGTGAACAGCGGCATCGCCGCCATCAGGATCGCCGCCACCGCCGAGGGCACATGCTGCTGCCCCCAGGCGATCAGCGTGAAGGGGGCGAGATTGCCGATCGCGCCGAACACCACGAAGGGCAGCCAGTCGGCCCCCCGGGCCGGCAGGCGCAGCCCCCGAAGCTTCAGCACCGCATAAAGCGCCGCGGCCCCAAGCGCCAGCCGGCTGACCACGATGGTGAACGGCCCCATGGTCGGCAGGGCGGTCTTGATCAGCATGAAGGATCCGCCCCACAGCGCGGCGAGCAGGATCAGGCAGCCATAATCCGCCGGTCCGAAGCCGCGCGCGGCCAGGGCACCGGCAACGCCCGCCGGGCGCACGTCATCCGACATCGCCATCCTCGAAGCGTTGCGGGGGAGGGGATCGCGAAAGCCGGATGATCGCGCGCGGGTGGGGGAGAGGTCAAGGGAAGGGCGGCAGGTTCACTTCTGGAACACATAGCTCCCCGGTGCCGCACCCAGCGCCGGATAGCCCTTGTCCGGGGCGGACATCGGCGGCGGGGTGACGGGGGTCGAGGAATGGGCGTGGAGCCAGTCGGTCCAGGCCGGCCACCACGAGCCGTCGCGGATTTCTGCGGCCGCCACCCAGGCGTCGGGCGCCTTGTAGAAGCCGTCGGCGGGGGTGGTCATGATCCGGAATTTGCGGCCCTTGTGGCCGGGCTCGGAGACGATGCCGGCATTGTGGCCGCCGCCGGTGAGCACGAAGGTGACCTCGGTATCGGCCAGCAGGTGGATCTTGTAGGCCGAGACCCAGGGGGCCACATGGTCGCGCTCCGTGCCCACTGCGAAGATCGGTGCACGGATGTCCGACAGGCTGATCGGCTGGCCATCGACCTCGAAGCGGCCGGTGGCGAACTGGTTTTCGAGAAACAGCCGGCGCAGATATTCGGAATGCATCCGATAGGGCATGCGGGTGGCATCGGCATTCCAGGCCATCAACGCGTTCATCGGCGTGCGCTGGCCCATCATGTAGTCATGCACCATCCGCGACCAGATCAGGTCGTTGGAGCGCAGCAGCTGGAAGGCGCCGGCCATCTGCGTGGTGTCGAGGAAGCCCTGGGCCCACATCATGTCTTCAAGGAAGGTGACCTGGGCCTCGTCGATGAACAGGGTCAGCTCGCCCGCCTCGGTGAAATCCGCCTGGGCGGCGAACAGGGTGACCGATCCCAGCCGCTCGTCGCCGTCGCGGGCCATGGTGGCGGCGGCGATGGTCAGCAGGGTACCGCCCAGGCAATAGCCGGTGGCATGGATGGGGTACGG
This sequence comes from Tistrella mobilis, assembly GCF_039634785.1. Lineage (NCBI taxonomy): Bacteria > Pseudomonadati > Pseudomonadota > Alphaproteobacteria > Geminicoccales > Geminicoccaceae > Tistrella > Tistrella mobilis. The sequence goes on from NZ_JBBIAB010000001.1 coordinate 368,016, forward strand.
CCCGGCAATGGCCTCCACCGCATCGATCGCCGCCATCACGCCTTTCATCCGGTAGTCGTCGAAGCCGATATCCCGGTCGGCGGGGCCGGGATTGCGCCACGAGATCATGAACACGGTGAAACCCTGGGCGACCAGATATTCGGCGAGCGATTTGCCGGGCTCCAGGTCCAGGATGTAGTACTTCATGATCCAGGCCGGCACGATCAGCACCGGTTCCGGATGCACGCTGTCGGTGGTGGGCGTGTAGCGGATCAGCTCGATCAGGTGGTTGCGGAACACCACCTCGCCCGGCGTCATGCCCATATTGCGGCCGACGGCGAAATCCTCGGTGCCGGCAGGGCCGGTGCCGGTGACCGTCCGCCACATGTCGTCCCAGAAATGCAGGGCGCCCCGGACGAAATTGGCCCCGCCTTCCTCGATGGTGCGATTGATCACCTCGGGATTGGTCAGCGGGTTGTTGGACGGCGAGAACACGTCCAGCATCTGCCGGGCGGTGAACTCCATCACCTTTTCATGCGCCGGGGTGACGCCGCGCACGCCGGTGGTGGCGTTGTACCACCACTGCTGGTTCAGCAGAAAACCCTGGTAGAGCACGTCGAAGGGCCATTGCTTCCAGGCATCGCCCCGGAAGCGGTTGTCCTGGGGCAGGGGCTCGATGCAGGCGGGCAGCTTTGCGTGGGGCACGCCTTCGGCTTCCGCCGCATCCGCCGCGCCGGCCAGATAGGCGGAGGGGAAGGGAAGGCCGGGCAGGGGGGCGTCGCCATCGGCGAACCCTGCCCGATGGGCCATGTAGCTGCCCAGGCGGGCGGCCTTGCGCATCGCCTTTTCGACCAGCTCGGCCCGCTTGCCCGGCGCGCTCGCCAGATGGACCGCCCAATCCGCCCAGGCATCGGTGAGCGAGGCCGGCGACAGCCCGCCCGTCACCCGTGCCATGGCGGCATGCACGGCACGATCCACCGCCTCGCGCACGGCGGCGCCGGCCATCTCTCCCGGCTCTTCGACACAGGGCCCGGCCTCGGCCGGCGGGGCGGGGTCGGGGGTCTTGTGATGCAAGGGGTGATGGGCGGGCACCGGATGCTCCGCGGGCGCTGTGGCCGGCGCTGCGGGCGCGTCGACGGTGGGGTGGCGGCGGGCATCGGCATTCATCGATCCGGCTCTCCTCGAAGATCCCCCGGGGCCTGCGGTCGGGGCGCGTGGTCCGCTATTGCAGCGCATCATGACCCGCCTTGCCGCAGGCACCCATGATCCATGTCAATGTGTTCGGCTTTCGCGCATGCGAAAACAAGCCTGTTCCGTCACGGGCCAGGGAATGACATGATCGCCGCACAGCATGTCGGGTGCCAGTGACACACGCATGACGATGGTCTGCGGGCGGAGACCGGCGACCACTCAAGGCCATGCGCAAGTTCGGAGGTCCGGAAGGCCATGCGTATCGGACGCTGGATGGCAATCGTGATCATTGCCGCCGTCGCCGCAGGAGCGGGAGCCATCTACTGGCGCTCCGTCACCCGTGATGCCCTGCCCGAGGGGTTCGCCCGCACCAATGGCCGGATCGAGGCCGAGCAGATCGACATCGCCACCAAGATCGCCGGCCGGCTGGCCGATATCACGGTCGAGGAAGGCGACATGGTCGAGGCCGGCCAGATGGTCGCCCGGCTGGACGACGTTCAGATCCGGGCCCAACTGGCGGCGGCAGAGGCCGAGCATCGCCGGGCCATCCAGGCAAAGGCCGAGGCCGAGGCCCAGCTCGCCTACCGGCGGAGCGAACTGGTCTATGCCCGTGCGGAGCTTGTCCGTGGCGAGACGCTTGCCGCGCGCGGTCATTTCACACGCGAAGGCGTCGACCAGCGCCGGATGCAGGTCGCGACCGCCCAGGCGGCCGAAGCGGCAGCGATGGCGGCCGTCGATCAGGCGGCGGCGGCCATTGATGCGGCGGCGGCCCAGGTTGCCCAGACCCGCGCCGTTCTGGACGATACCGTGCTGACCGCACCGCGGGCGGGCCGCATCCAGTACCGCCTGGCGGTGCCGGGCGAGGTGCTGGCGGCGGGTGGACGCATCGCCACCCTGCTCGACCTCACCGATGTTCAGATGACGATCTTCCTGCCGGCCCGCGATGCCGGTCGTCTGGCCACGGGCGCCGAGGCGCGGCTTATACTGGATCCGATTCCGGAATATGTCGTGCCGGCCGCCGTTTCCTTCGTCGCCGGCGAGGCGCAGTTCACGCCCAAATCGGTGGAAACCCGCGACGAGCGCGACACGCTGATGTTCCGGGTGAAGCTGCGCATCCCGGCGGATCTGCTCGCCGCCCATGCCGATCGGGTGAAGACCGGTGTCCGCGGCACCGCCGTGGTCCGGGTCGATCCCGCCGCCCCATGGCCGGCGGAGCTGGCGGTGAAACTGCCGTGACCGCCACCGTCGCACCGGGCCCGATGGCGGTGCTGGGCGGCGTCACCCATCGCTTCGGGAAGGTGACGGCGCTCGACCGGGTCGATCTGGAGATGACCGCCGGCGGCACGCTGGGGCTGATCGGTCCCGACGGCGTCGGCAAGTCGACCCTGCTGTCGCTGATCGCCGGCGTCCGGCGCATCCAGGCCGGGCGGGTGGAGGTGCTGGGCGGCGACATGGCCGATCCGGCGCATCGTCGGCTGGTGGCACCACGCATCGCCTATATGCCCCAGGGGCTGGGCCGCAATCTTTATCCCACGCTCAGTGTGTTCGAGAATGTCGATTTCTTCGGGCGGCTGTTCGGCCAGGGCAAGGCGGAACGTCGGGCGCGGATCGCCGAACTGCTGGAGGCCACGGGGCTGGACCCCTTTCCGGACCGGCCGGCGGGAAAGCTGTCGGGCGGCATGAAACAGAAGCTGGGCCTGTGCTGCGCCCTGATCCACGATCCGGATCTGCTGATCCTGGACGAGCCGACCACCGGCGTCGACCCGCTGTCGCGCCGCCAGTTCTGGACCCTGATCGATCGCATCCGTGCCCGCCGTCCGGGCATGGGGGTGCTGGTTGCCACCGCCTATATGGAAGAGGCGGCGCGCTTCGACCGCCTGGTTGCGATGGATAGTGGCCAGGTCATTGCTGCCGGCACGCCGGCCGAGCTGCGGGCCCGGACCGGCGAGGCGGATCTGGAGCGGGCCTTCATCCGCCTGCTGCCCGAGGCGCGGCGTCGCGACCATCAGGCGCCGGTGATCCCGCCGCGGGCCCCCGACGGCGACGGGCCGCCCTCGATCGAGGCCCGCGGCCTGACCTGCCGCTTTGGCGACTTCACCGCGGTGGATGCGGTGGATTTCGCCATCGGTCGCGGCGAGATTTTCGGCTTTCTGGGCTCGAACGGTTGCGGCAAGACCACGACCATGAAGATGCTGACCGGCCTGCTGCCCCCGACCGAAGGGGCGGCGCTTCTGTTCGGGCGGCCGCTCGATGCCGGGGATATCGAGACCCGCCGCCGGGTCGGCTACATGTCGCAGGCCTTCTCGCTCTATGGCGAGCTGACCGTGCGCCAGAATCTGGAGCTGCATGCCCGGCTCTACGGGCTGGACGACACCCGGACCAGCGAGCGGATGGTCGCGATGATGGCCGAGCTGGATCTGGCCGGGGTGGCGGACCAGATCTCGGATGCGCTGCCGCTCGGCATCCGTCAGCGGCTGCAGCTGGCGGCCGCCGTGCTGCACGAGCCCGACATCCTGATCCTGGACGAGCCGACCTCGGGCGTGGACCCTGTCGCCCGCGACCGGTTCTGGGCCTATCTGGGGGTGCTGGCGCGCGAGCGCGGTGTGACGATCTTCATCTCCACCCATTTCATGAACGAGGCGGCGCGCTGCGACCGCATCTCGCTGATGCATGCCGGCCGGGTGCTGGCGGTGGGCACGCCTGCGGATCTGGCGGCAGAGGATCCCGGCGGCAGCCTTGAGGAGGCCTTCGTCGCGCGGCTTCAGGCGGCGACCGAGGGGGCGACGGCCGAGGGGGCGGCGTCCGAAGGGGCGACGGCCGAGGGGGCGGCGTCCGAAAGGGCGCGGGCCGGGGCGGCGGCGTCCGGGACGCCCGTCATGGCGCCCGCACCGGCCGCGCCGGCCCGGCCGCCCAGGCGCCGGGATCTGCGACGGCTCTGGGCCTATGCCCGGCGTGAGACGATGGAGCTTGCCCGCGACCCGATCCGGCTGGCCTTCGCGCTGCTGGGCCCGGTGATCCTGATGCTGACCTTCGGCTTCGGCATCTCGTTCGATGTCGAGGATCTGCCCTATGCGGTCTATGACCAGGACCGTTCTACCGAAAGCCGGTCGCTGATCGAGGCCTTCGCCGGCTCGCGCTATTTCGAGGAACACGCGCCCATCCACAGCCCGGCCGAGATGGACCGGCGGCTTCAGGCCGGTGAGCTGAAGCTTGCGATCGAAATCCCGGCCGATTTCGGCCGCGATCTGACCCGGGGGCGGGTGCCCGAAGTCGGGGTGGTGCTGGACGGCGCCATGCCGTTCCGGGCCGAGACCACCCGCGCCTATGTCCAGGGCGTGGCGCAGCGCCATCTGGAGGAGATGCGCGAGGCCTCGTCTCTGCCGGTTTCGACGACGCCCGCGGTCACGGTCGAGACCCGCTTCCGCTACAACCAGGCCTTCCGCAGCGTCGAGGCGATCGTGCCGGGCGTGATCATGCTGATGCTGGTGCTGATCCCGGCGATGATGACCGCGGTGGGCGTGGTGCGCGAGAAGGAGACCGGATCGATCGCCAATTTCCGCGCGACGCCGGTCACCCGCTTCGAGTTCCTGGCCGGCAAGCAACTGCCCTATTTCGGTATCGCAGCGCTGAGCTTCCTGGTCTTGTCGATCGTCGCCGGCCTGGTCTTCGGGCTGGAGGTGAAGGGATCGGGGCTGGCGCTGCTGACGGGGGCCCTGCTTTATGTGGCAGCCACGACCGCCTTCGGCCTGCTGGTCTCGGCCTTCATGAAGAGCCAGCTTGCGGCGCTGTTCGCCACCGCCATCGTCTGCATGATCCCGGCGGTGAACTTCTCGGGCCTGCTGACCCCGGTTTCGGCGCTCACCGGGGGCGGCCGGGTGCTGGGCCTCGCCTTTCCGGCGGCCTGGTTCCAGCAGATCAGCATCGGCACCTTCACCAAGAGCCTGGGTTTTGCGGATCTCTGGCACAACCATCTGGCGCTGGCCGGTTTTGCACTGCTCTTCCTGATCGCAGCCCAATGGGTGCTGCCCAAGCAGGAGCGTTGAGCCGATGCGCCTCGCCAACATCTTCCGCCTGGGCGTGAAGGAGCTGCGCAGCCTTGCCGCCGACCCGGTGCTGGTCTTCCTGATCCTTTATACCTTCACCTATGCGATCTATGCGGTGGCGAGCGGCGCCAATTTCGAGGTCAGCAATGCGGCGGTGGCGGTGGTCGACGACGACCGCTCGGCGCTGTCGCTCCGGCTGCGCGATGCGGTGCTGCCGCCACAATTCGCCTCGGTGGTCGAGCTGACGGCGCCCGAGGCCGATGCGGCGCTCGATTCCGGCGATGCGGTCTTCGTGCTGCACATTCCCTCGGGCTTCGAAGCCGATCTGCTGCGCGGCCGGGATGCGACGCTGCTGCTCGACATCGACGCCACCGCCATGACCCAGGCCGGCAACGGCGCCGCCTATCTCCAGTCGATCATCGCGCGCGAGATCTCGGCCGCGGCCGGGCGCGACGACGGTATGACGGGCGATCTGCCGATCGATCTGGTCGTGCGGTCGCGCTTCAACCCCAATCTGTCGTCGGTCTGGTTCAACGCGGTGATGCAGGTGATCAACAACGTCACCATGCTGTCGGTGATCCTGGCCGGGGCCGCGCTGATCCGCGAGCGTGAGCACGGCACGATCGAGCATCTGCTGGTGATGCCGGTCCGTCCGGCCGAGATCATGGCCGCCAAGATCTGGGCCAACGGCTCGGTGATCGTCGTCGCCTCGGTGCTGTCGCTGATCGGCATGGTCCAGGGAGTGCTGGCGGTGCCGATCCACGGCTCCCTGCTGCTCTATACGGCGGGGGCGGTGCTCTATCAGTTCTCGGTGACGGCGCTCGGCATTCTGCTGGCCACCATCGCGCGGTCGATGCCGCAATTCGGCCTGCTGGTCATCCCGGTGATCGTGACCATGAACCTGCTCTCGGGCTCATCCACGCCGCTCGAGAGCATGCCGGTCTGGCTGCAGAAGGTGATGATGCTCTCCCCCGCCACCCATTTCGTGGCGTTCTCGCAGGCCGTGCTCTATCGCGGTGCCGGCCTGGACGTGGTCTGGCCGACGCTGGCCATTCTGGCGGGGATCGGGTTTGCGATCTTCGCGATCGCCCTTGCACGATTCCGGCGGAAAATTGTGGAGATGGGGTGAGGCGTGGAAATGGGGTGAGCTCTTGCCCCGTCTCGATCATCAGGACAACTGATCGAGAAGACTGGCGCAGGCATCGAGCCGCGGTCTGGCGGCACGCAGGACACTGTCGTGGATATCCGGGGGGAAGTCTTCCGGCAGTCCGGCGGCCGCGGCGTCGAAGGCGCTGCCGCCCCGCTCGACCAGCTGCTGCAGGGCGGTCTTGAAGATCAGAGGCGGGACGCCTGCTTTTTCTGCCGTCTGAGCGAAGTGGCGGGGCTGGATCTGATCCGGGCGATAATGACGGTTCTGCCCGACCGACATGGCGAGCTTCATATGTCTGCGCTCACCCTGCCTGTGGTCGAGGCTGGGCTGTGCGGTCAGGATGTCGTAGAGCGGGGTCATCCTGAACCGCCCGCCGGGCGCGAGAAAAACGCTGAAATTCTTCGCATGGCCATCGGTCGCACCGATGATCCAGAACAGCATCTGGGCCATCAGAAAATCACGATGATCCCGGCCCGGATCGTCGCTGCCCTTCAGGGCATCCAGGATCTCGACGATTCCGGGGCCGCCTTCGCTCTGGTATTTGAGGGTCGGGGGCGTGCCGGTGAGCTGGCAGAAATCTTCCTGCGGCAGCCGGATGAGCCAGCCATTGTTGAGCCGCTTGCGATCGAAACGTCTGACGACCAGTGCCTTGGTCCCTGAAAAGACCATCATCTCGGCGTGATTGACATCCAGTCCGAAGGCCTGGGCGAGCTTCAGGCAATAGAACTCGTTCTCGACGCTGTTCGACAGATCTATACCGTTGGGCAGATGGCCGATCTGTGTCTTCAGGATATGCGTGGTGGGTGTGGTTCCTGTCGGTTTCAGCCATTGCCCCTCGTGGAACAGAAGCGCCGTCTTCTCCTGCGCGCCGGCAATGGAGATCCTGAAATCGTCATCCCCCTGCAGACCGAGCGGGGTCTGTCCCAGGTTCTTGAGCATGGTGGCGATGGCGTCGTCCGAGACCGGTTCTCCCTCGATTCTGTCGAGCGATGACGGAGGTGTGTCGTCGTCGAGAAACTGGAGTGCACCGACGCAGTCCCGGCCGATCCTGGAGAGCAGGCCGTAAGCGTCCGTGCCCGGTGCGCCGATCCGTTCGGCGACACGCCGCCTGATGGCCGGCTGATCGGGCAACAGATTGTCGAAGAATGCGGCGACTTCCGGACCGCGGTGCGGTTCAGGGCGGAGGGGCAGGGAGAGTGACACCGGGATCGCATCCGGCCGGTCTGCCCAGGCCGGATCGTAGGTGAAAACCACGGCGCCGTTCAGCTGTTTTGACAGACGGCCGACAAGATATCCGTTCAGATAAACATGGAGGTCGGCATAGGTTTTTCGCCGTGCCATCAATCGTCGTTCCCGCCAAGAAGCATTCGGGCAATGGCGTCGTCGACGGTGGATCGGTCGCGAGGCGCAGCCTGAAGGTCCAGATCGAGAGCGGCCAGGAGGTCGATGAGCGTATCCAGGCGGAGGCTGGGATAGCCTTGCTCGATCTGAGAGATCATGCTTTGCCGCTGACCTGTCCTGACACCCAGAGCCGCCTGCGTGAGGCCAAGCTTCCGTCTTTGTCTCCGGATGAGGTTGCCCAGCTGTTGGGGGGTGCGGATGACATCTGCCATGGCTGGCATGTTCCTCTCAGGGGGAACTCAAGCCACTATTTTATTCCTGAAATCAAATAAATGCAATTTATCCCGGATTCTGAATAAATCGACGATATACGGTATCTGCGATAAATGGAGATATTTACAGCCTGTGACGGGTGCACCCGTCACAGGCTGGCAGATGCAGGCCTGGCAGCTCCTGACGGATCAGTCGATCAGCCCGCCCGTCGCATCGAAGAAGGGATGGGGGCCGTCGAACCGGCCCGGATAGGCCAGATGGCTGACCAGCAGCCGCGGCGGGGTGAAGCGGAAGAGACGGATTGCCGGCGGTTCCATGGTGAAGGTGGAGGGCCCGCCCAGGGTCAGATCCAGCGTCACCGCATGGGCGGCATTGGGGGCGATCGAGACCGCGACCCCGTCGAGCACGGTGTCGATGGCGCGATGGACATGGCCGCAGGCGAGATGCAGCACCTGAGGATGGCGGCGGAGGACCGCGATCAGCTCGGCGCCGTCCTTCAGATTCTGCACGTCCATATGGCCGATGCCGGTCTCGAAGGGCGGGTGGTGGACGAAGACCAGGGTCGGCCGCCCGGCACCGGCGGTCAGCACCCGGTCGAGCCAGGCGAGCTGCGCCCCGCCGACCATGCCCCAGGGCACGCCCGCGACCGAACTGTCGAGCCCGATCAGCCGCACCGGAAGGTGATCGATCAGGCAGGCGGCGAAATCGGCGGCGTCGACATAGGGCACCACATCCCCAAAGGCGGTGCGCATCTCGTCGGCACGATCATGATTGCCGGGCACGGCGTACCAGGGCGCCCTGATCCGGTCGAGCAGCGGCCGGAGCACGGCATACTCGGCGGCGGACCCCGTGTCGGTGAGGTCACCCGAGAGGATGACGGCATCAACCTCGGGCACGAAGGCATTGACGTAGTCCACGGCCGCCGTCAGCAGGCCGGCGGTATCGACCCGGCCATAGGCCGGCCGGCCGCCGGGCTTCAGATGGGTGTCGGTCAGCTGGGCGATCAGCATGGGGGCTCAGGCTCCAAGGCGGATGCGGGCGGCGGCGGGCACGTCGATGCCGAGCAGGGTGCCGGTCTCGGGCAGATCGGCGCGGGCGGTGGTTTCCACCATCCAGCTTTCGCCTGCGGGGCCTGAGAGCTTCAGCCGGCAGCGATCCCCCAGGAAATGGCAGACGGCGACCGTGCCGGTCAGCAGCCCGTCCCCGGGGGCGGTCAGCCGGGCGTCTTCCGGACGGAAGAGCAGGGTCTCGCCCCGGTCGTCGATCGCGCGGTTCATGGTGCCGACGAAGCCTGCGACGAAATCGTCGGCGGGCGCGTGATAGATCTCGCGCGGGGTGCCGCGCTGGGCGATGCGGCCGGCATTCATCACCACGATCTCGTCACCCAGCACCATCGCCTCGGCCTGGTCGTGGGTGACATAGACGGCGGTGATGTGCAGGCTGCGCAGCAGGGCGTCGATCTCGGTGCGCAGATGCTCGCGCAGGGCGGCGTCGAGCGCCGTCAACGGCTCGTCGAGCAGCAGCAGGCGCGGCCGGACGGCGATGGCGCGGGCCAGCGCCGTGCGCTGGCGCTGGCCGCCCGACAGCTGGTCGATCCGCCGGTCGGCCAGGGCGTCGATCCGCATCAGCGCCAGCATCTCGTCGACCCGGCTATCGATCTCGCGCCGGGGCAGGCGCCGGACCTTCAGCCCATAGGCGACGTTGCCGCGCACGGTGAGATTGGGGAAGAGCGCATAGGACTGGAAGACCATGCCCACCTCGCGCGCCTCGATCGGCAGCCGGGTGACGTCCTCGCCGTCGAACAGCACCCGCCCGCCCGCATCGGGGCGGTCCAGCCCGGCGATGATCCGCAGCAGCGTGGTCTTGCCGCAGCCCGAGGGGCCGAGCAGAACGGCGGTGCGGCCGGCGGGAATGTCGAGATCGATGGGCGTCAGCGCCCGGGTGCCGTCGGGCCAGGTGCGGGCGCAGCCGCGGAGTTCGACCGCGGTGGCGCCCGAGGAAGCGGTATCAGTCATCATCGGTGGTCCTTCCGGCCACGGCGTCCGGCCAGCTGCATGGCGACCAGCAGCGGCACGATCATCACGAAAAAGACGAGGGTGTAGGCGCTGGCGATTTCCAGCCGCATCGAGGCATAGCTGTCGGCGAGGCCCACCGGCAGGGTCTTGGTCAGCGGTGTGTGCAGCATCCAGGTCAGGTTGAACTCGCCGATCGACAGCGTGACCACCATCAGCCCGCCGGCCAGCACGCCCGGCCAGGCATTGGGCACGATCACGGTCAGGAAGCGGCGCAGGAAACCGGCGCCCAGGCTGGCGGCGCCTTCCTCCAGCGTCTTCATGTCGGTCGCCACCATCACCGCGATCACCGAGCGGAGCATGAAGGGCAGGGTGTAGATCACATGACCGGCGAGCACGAAGCCGCTCGACATGCGGAAGCTGCCGGCACCACCCCAGGTCAGCAGCAGGCCGAGCGCCAGCGCCAGGCCCGGGATCGCGATCGGCAGGGCGACGGTCTCTTCGATCGCGCGGGCAAGCGGCCCCGGCCGGCGGGCCAGGGCATAGGCCGCCGGCACGCCGATCACCGCGGTGATGGCGAGCGTGGCGAAGGCCAGCCAGATCGACCGCCAGATCGTGTCGGCGTAAAGCCGCCAGACCTCTGCCACCCAGTCGAGGGTCAGGCCGCTTTCCAGGCCGCGGAAGAAGTTGACCGTGACGCCGGCAAGACCTGAGAGCACCACCGGCACGATCATGAAGGCGGCGACCACAAGGGTGAAGGCGAGGCCGCCCCAGAAGCCCGCCCCGCGTGGATGTCCGCGTCGCATGGCCATCAGCCGCCCCCCGCAGCTGCACCGCGGCCGCCGAGCGTGCGGGCGATGAACAGGGTCGCCCAGGTGATCAGCCCCAGCACCAGGGCCAGGGCCAGGGCCGAGGCGCCGGCGATGTTCGCCTGCAGGGTGAATTCCGTGTAGATGGTCATCGGCAGCACCGCGATGTCGGTGGCGAGCGCGAAGGCGGTTCCGAACGCGCCCATGGCGGTGGCGAAGCAGATCGCGCCGCTGGCGATCAGCCCCGGCATCAGCGCCGGCAGGGTGACCGAGAGGAACACCCTGACCGGCCCGGCACCCAGCGAGCGGGCGGCCTCGGGCAGGGACGGATCCAGCGTTTCGGCCGCGGCCATGACGTTCAGGATCACCCGCGGGATCGAGAAATAGAGATAGCCCACGAACAGACCGGCGGCCGAATAGGCGAAGACCAGCCGGTCGCCGGTGAGCGCCTTCGAGACCAGATTGGCGAGGCCCTGCCGGCCGCCGAGCATGATCACCAGGAAGCCCACCACCACGCCCGGAAAGGCGAGAGGGAAGGTGAGCATGGCGATCAGCGCCGACCGGCCCGGGAAGACATGGCGGGCCAGAAACAGCCCGGCGATGGTCGACACCACCAGGGCGGCCAGCGTGACGGTGACGGCGAGGATGAAGGTCATCACCGTGTCGTGGCCATGGCGGGGGTTGGTCAGGATCGAAAAATAGGCCGCGATGCCGTCCGGCCCCGAGGCGCCGGCAATGGCGAGACGGACCAGCGGCACCAGAAGGAAGGCGGCGAGCACGATCCCGGCCGGCAGCAGCATCAGGACCATGCGCGGGGTTTCGCGGCCCGAGGCGGATGACATCGGTCGGTGTTCCACGTGAAAAGGCGGCCCGCTGGCATCTTGCCGGCGGGCCGTGGATCATGGGCGGGGTGAAACCGGGCGGCCCTGGACGGCCGTCACTTCACCTCGGCGAGATAGGTTTCGGCGAAGGCCTTCTGGCCGGCGGCCATCGCGGCATAGTCGACCGGCTTTGCCCGGGCGTAATCGGCGGCGGGCAGGAAGCGGGCCTCGATCTCGGCCGGCAGCTTCACTTCGCGCACCGGGCGCAGATAGGCATTGGCCCAGAGCGACTGGCCCTTTTCCGAGAGCACGAAGTCCAGGATCCTGCGGCCGTTATCGGCATGCGGCGCACCCTTGACCAGGCTCATGACGTAAGGGACGACCAGCGTGCCTTCCTTCGGGATCACGAATTCGATGTCGCCCTTGTCCTTGTAGCGGGCGCGATAGGCGTTGAAGTCGTAGTCGATCATGATCGGGATCTCGCCCGACAGAACCCGGGCATACGAGGTCTGCTTGGGCACGATCGGGTCGTTGCCGGCCAGCTTCTTAAAGAAGTCGATGCCCGGCTGCCAGTTGGTGAAATCGCCGCCGAAGGCACGGTTGATCGCAACCGCGCCGGCATAGCCGACGAAGGCGCTGGTCGGATCCAGATAGCCGACCATGCCCTCATATTGTGGGTTGAGCAGGTCTTCCCAGCTCTGCGGCACCGGCAGGTCGCCCAGCGCGGCCTTGTTCACGAACAGGCCGATCGTGCCCGAATGGATCGAGAACCAGCTGCCGTCCGCGGCCTTGAGACCGGGGTCGATCTCGTCGAAACCGGCCGGGCGGTAGGGCTCCACCAGCCCCTGTTCGGCGGCCTGGATGCCGAAGGAGACGCCGTAATAGGCGACATCGGCAACCGGATTGGCGCGCTCGGCAGCAAGCTGGGCCAGGGTCTGGCCCGAATTCTTGTTGTCATGGGGCACGTCCAGCCCCAGGTCGGATTTGATCGCCGCCAGCTGCGACGCCCAGTCCGCCCATTCGGGCGGGCAGTTGTAGCAGATGGCGTCCGCGGCGGCGGCGCCTTGCGCGGGGATCGTGGCGGCGGCTAGGATCAGCCCGGCCGCAGCGGCCACGGATTTCAGAGCGGTACCGATCATGGGTCGACGTGTCCTCGTTGGCGTCGTGGTCGGTGGCGACCGGGGCGGCGGGAATGTGCCTGGCAGTGCGTCCCGCCGTTCCGGTCACATCGTGTCCGCGCGCTCTTCTCTGGGGCGCCCGGAATGGGGAGAGGCCGGTCCGGCCTGGGGGCCTGAGGGCCTGAAGGTGAAGGGCAGGATCAGATCGCCCGCCTGGCCCTCTGCCTCGCCGAGCATGGCGATCAGCCGAAGGGCCGCCTGCCGGCCCATCTCGGCCGAGGGTTGGACGATGGTGGCGAGCGGGGGCGTCAGATGGGCGCCGACCGCGATGCCGTCGAAACCGGTCACCGCCACATCGCCGGGGACCGCAAGGCCGCGGCGGGCGAGGGCGCCGATCGTTGCGATGGCCAGCCAGTCGTTCGAACAGAACAGCGCCGTCGGCAGGCCGCCCGGTCCGGCAGCCATGGCGTCGAGGGCGGCATCCGGGTCCGGGGTCTCGAATTCCACCTCGCGCACGGCAGGTGCCGGCAGCCCGGCTTCGGCCGCACCGGCCAGAAAGCCGCGCAGCCGCGCCGCGGCGCGGTCCGAGCCGCCGAGCGCCCCGGTGATCATGCCCAGCCGCCGATGGCCGAGCCCGGCGAAATGGCGGGCCACCGCCCGACCGGCATCCTCGTTGTCGACCGTGACCGTCGGTGCCCGGCCGGGGGTCGGCTGGTTGTAGACCAGGACATGCGGCACCCGGGCGGCTTCGAGGGCGTCGAGCGCCTGGCTGCCGGCGGGGTCGGTGACGGTCAGGATCATGCCGTCGACCCGGTAGGCCAGCAGCGCCTCGACCGCGCGGACCTCTTCCTCGGCGTGATAGCCCGAGACACCGAAAAGCAGGGTGAAGCCGGCGGCGCGGGCGGCGGTTTCGATACCGGCCACCGCATCGGCGAAGACCGGGTTGGCCAGCGACGGGATCATCACCCCGATCAGCCGGCTGCGCTGGGATTTGAGGCTGCGGCCCAGCCCGTTCGGCCGGAAGCCGAGATCTTCCACCGCCTGGCGGATGCGCGCCGCAGTCTCGGCACCGACACGACCGGTACCGTTCAGCAGGCGTGACACGCTGGCGACCGACACGCCGGCCTTGAGCGCGACGTCGCGGATGGTGGGGGACATGGGTCTCGAGACCTCCGGCGGGGGATCGGTCATCTCTCGTCCCCCAGAGAATGCGGCAGATCGATCCGTGGGTAAACGTTTACATCATGAAGTTTGCACGGCAGGCATGTGACCGCCCGATGACGGTCAGCGCTTGCGGCGGCGCAGCATGCCCTTGAAATCCTGCAGGCGCGCGGCGCCGGTAATCAGGCTGAAGGCCACATAGACCGGGATGGTCGCGCCGATCAGCAGGGTGAGCCAGAGCACCCGGGCGGCATGGGGCATGGTGCCGAAGGGCGGCAGCGCTTCGAGCACGCCCAGGATGGCGGCCGCGAACAGCAGATTGGCGAGCAGGATCCTGGGCAGGGTGCGGCGCAGCCGGGCATCGCCCACCAGCAGCCGGTCGCGGTTGAGCCGGCGGGCAAGCAGGAAGACGTTGATCCAGGCCGAGAGCGCCGTCGCAAGCGCGATGCCCATATGTGCCAGGGGCTGCATGAAGGCCAGGTTCAGCACCACATTGGCGACCAGCGCCACCACCGCATAGCGGGTGGGGGTGGCGGTATCCTCGCGGGCATAGAAGCCCGGGCTCAACACCTTGGCGAGCACGAAGGCCGGCAGGCCGAAGGCGAGCACGGTCATCACCTCGACGGTGCGGGTGGTGGCCTCAGGGGTGAAGGCGCCGCGTTCGAACAGGGTGGCGACGATCGGCATGCCCAGGGTGGCAAGGCCGACCAGGGCCGGCAGCGCCACCAGCAGGGTCATCTCCATCGCCCGGTTCATGTGGTTGCGGGCGTCGTCGAGCGCGCCTTCCTTGATCCGGGTGGAGAGCAGCGGCAACAGGGCGGTGCCGACCGCGATGCCGACCACACCCAGCGGCAGCTGCACCAGCCGGTCGGCATAATAGAGCGCCGACACCGTGCCTTCCGCGAGCAGCGAGGCGATCATGGTGTCGACCAGCACGTTCACCTGATAGACGCCGGCGCCCAGCGCCGCCGGTGCCGCGACCTTCAGCAGGCGCTTCACCTCGGGCGTCAGCCGTGGCAGGCGGAAGCGCAGTTCGGCGCCGGCCCGGTTGGCGGCGACCAGCATCGCCCCCAACTGCACCACGCCCGACAGCATCAGTGCCCAGGCCTGGACCACCGCCGGATCGGCATCGACCCAGTGCTGCAACGAGACCACGCAGCCGGCGATCAGGCAGAGGTTGAACAGCACCGGTGCGCCGGCAAAGGCGCTGAACCGGCCGAGCGAGTTCAGCACGCCCCCGACCAGGGCCACGGCCGAGATGAACACGATATAGGGGAAGACGATCCGGGCGAGATCGACGGCGAGGTTGAATTTCTCAGGGTCGTCCGAAAAGCCGGGGGCGAAAGCCGTCACCACCCAGGGCATCGCCGCCTGGGCCGCAAGCAGGATCACCAGCAGGCTGCAGACCAGAACCGACAGGGCGGCTTCGGCGAAAGCATGGGCCGCGGCCGGGCCGCTTTCGACCCGGATGCGGTTGTAGATCGGCACGAAGGCGGCGCTGAACGCGCCTTCGGCGAACATGCGCCGCAGCAGGTTCGGCAGCTTCTGGGCCACGAAAAAGGCGTCCGCCGCCGCACCCGCACCCAGCAGGCCGGCCACGAGGACATCGCGCGCGAATCCGAGGATCCGCGACATCATGGTGAGGCCACCCACCGTGGCCGCGGCGCGCATCAGGTTCATGAGGTGCGGGTGTATCCGAAACCGCGTCCGGCGGGAAGGGGCATCAATGGGACGACGGGGCGGCCCCAGGGCCGCCCCGTGGCCGATCATTCGGCGGCGTCGCCGGCGGCGGTGGCGGTGCTGCGGATGGTGCCGTCATCGGCGATCACCGGCCCCGCCGCATCGAGTGCGGCCAGCAGTTCTTCCCGCACCCGGGTCAGCTTGCCCTGATGGGTGATCTTCAGGCCGAACACGTCCTTGACGTAGAAAGTGTCGACCGCCCGCTCGCCATAGGTCGCGACATGGGCCGACGAGATGGTGAGCGCCAGATCCGAGAGCACGCTGGTGATCGCGAACAGCAGGCCCGGCCGGTCGCGGGCGGTCACCTCGATGACCGTCTGGGTGTTGCTTGCGCGGTTGTCGATCAGCACCCGGGGGGTGACCTGGAAGACATCGGTGCGCTTGGGCCCGTCGCGCCGGGCAGCCAGCGCCTTGGCGGGCCTGAGTTCGCCCGACAGCGTCCGCCCGACCAGATCGCGCATCCTGGCGACCCGGACCTCGTCGTCATAGGCGGAGCGGTCGGAGTCCTGCACCCAGAAGGTGTCGAGCGCCATGCCGTCGGTGGTGGTGACGATGCGGGCATCGACGATGTTGCCGCCGGCCAGCGCCATGGCACCGGCGACGCCGGCGAACAGGCCGTGATGATCGGGGGCATAGACCGTGATTGCAGCCACGGACCGGAAGCGATCGGGGGCGACGTCGATCACCAGCGGTGCCGGACCCTGGCGGTCGGCTTTGGCGACCAGGCGGGCATGGCGTTCCAGCACCTCGGCATCATGGGCCAGCCAATAGGATCCGGGCATGCGCTCGACATGGGCCTGGAAGGCGGCACTGGTCCAGTCGGCCAGGCGCTCGCGGAGCTTGTCCTGCACCACCTGGATCCGGCCGGCACGGTTCAGCCCCTCGACATGGCCGCCCGAGAGCTGTTCGGCCGCGCGATAATAGAGTTCACGCAGCAGCGTGCCCTTCCAGCCGTTCCAGACATTGGGGCCGACGGCACGGATATCGGCGACCGTCAGCACGGTCAGCAGGCGCAGCCGCTCCATCGACTGGACCTGATCGGCAAAGTCGTGGACGGTCTTCGGATCTTCGATGTCGCGTTTGAAGGCGACCGCGCTCATCAGCAGGTGCCAGCGCACCAGCCAGGCGACGGTCTCGGTTTCCTCGGGCGTCAGGCCGACCCTGGGGCAGAGCTTGCGGGCGATCTCTTCTCCCAGCACGGAATGATCGCCGCCGCGCCCCTTGGCGATGTCGTGGAGCAGCACCGCCATGTAAAGCACCCGGCGCGACAGCACCTCGTGCACGATCCGGGTCGCGAGCGGCAGTTCGTCGGGGAAGTTGCCCTTCTCGATCCCCGACAGGATGCCGATCGCCCGGATGGTGTGCTCGTCGACCGTATAGACATGGTACATGTCGTGCTGGGTCTGGGCGACGACGCGGCCGAAATCCGGAATGAAGCGACCGAAGACACCGGCCTCGTTCATGTGGCGCAGCGTCGCCTCCGGATCCTTGGGCGATGTCAGGATGTCGAGGAAGACCTGGTTGGCCGACGGATCCTCGCGCACGCCGTCGTCGATGTATTTCAGGTTCTGGGTGATCCAGCGCAGGATCTGCGGATGGACGTCCATCTCGCGGCTCTGGGCCACCCGGAACAGCTTCAGCATCTTGATCGGCTGTTCGGCGAGTTCGTGGCGGTTCGCGAGCGTCAGCCGGCCGCCTTCGATCCGGAAGCCGTCGATCTCGCGCCGCATCAGGATGCTGGGCATGCGGATCTTGGGCTGGCGCTGATTGGCGCTTTCCAGCGCCGCGCACAGGATCCGGGTCAGGTCGCCCACATCCTTGGCGACCAGATAATAGTGCTTCATGAAGCGCTCGACCCCGCGCACGCCCGGCCGGTCGGCATAGCCCATCAACCGGCCGATTTCGGTCTGGACGTCGAAGGTCAGGCGGTCCTCGGGGCGGCCGGCCAGGTAGTGCAGGTGGCAGCGCACCGTCCACAGGAAGTTCTGCGCCTTGGCGAAGCGCCGGTACTCGCCGGCGGTGAAGACCTTCTGCTCCACAAGATCCGACAGGTTGTGGACGCGGTAGGAGTATTTGGCGATCCAGAACAGGGTGTGGAGGTCGCGCAGCCCGCCCTTGCCTTCCTTGACGTTGGGTTCCAGCACATAGCGGCTGTCGCCCATCCGGCGGTGGCGCTCGTCGCGCTCGTTGAGCTTGGCCTCGATGAACTCGCCCGCCGTGCCGACCATGATGTCGGTGGCGAAGCGACGGCGCAGATCCTCGTACAGCACCATCTCGCCACAGAGCTGGCGGCTTTCCAGCAGGCTGGTGCGGATGGTCATGTCGCCGCGCGCCCGCGAGATGCATTCGTCGACCGAGCGCACCGCATGGCCGACCTTGAGCCCCAGATCCCAGAGCAGATAGAGGATGTATTCCGCCACCTGCTCGCCGCGCGGGGTCTGCTTGTAGGGCATCAGGAACAGCAGATCGACATCGGAATGCGGTGCCAGCTCACCGCGGCCATAGCCGCCGATCGCCACCAGGCACAGCCGGTCGGCCGAGGTGGGGTTGGCGACCGGATAGACATGGGTGGTCGCCAGATCGAACAGGGTGCGCACGATCTGATCGATCAGATAGCAGTTCTCGCGCACCACATGGGCGCCGTCGGCCCCGGCGTCGAAGCGTTTGCGGATCTCTTCCCGCCCCTTCGCCAGATGCTCCTTCAGCATGCCCAGGATCTCGCGCCGGAGCTTTTCGACCGGTTTGCCCGTCTCCTCCACCTGCTGCTCGATGTCGGCCATCAGGGCACGACGGTGGATGATCTGCCTCTTGTTGCGGATGGCGGTCATGTGGATCGGGGCCTCGGATGTCGGCGATACGGCGGCGGTATGTGCGACGGGGGCGGGGGATCCTCGTGCAACGGCGAAGGCCGGTCGTCCCCTAACGGGCGGCCGGCCTTGTCAGACTACCTGAGAGATGGGGCGGAGGCGAGGTACCGTCACCCCTTGGATCCTGCGCGGCGGAACCGGAGCCCTGCAGCGGAAATTTCGGGTCCCGGGCCGGCTGCCTACCAGGCCGGCAGGATCGCGCCCTTGAACCGCTCGGCCAGGAAGGCCTTCACCTCGTCGGACTGGTAGGCGGCCACCAGCTTGCGGATCCGCGGCGCCTGGGCATCGGCCGCCCGTGCGGCGACGAAATTGCCATAGGGGTTGTCGGTCCGGCTTTCGATCGCGATCGCATCCTTCGTGGGGTCGAAACCGGCGTCATGGGCGTAATTGCCGTTGATCGCCGCCGCATCCAGATCGGGCACCGCACGCGGCAGCTGGGCGGCATCCAGTTCGACGATCTCAAGCTTCTTCGGATTGGCGGTGATGTCGAGCAGGGTGGGGGTGAGCCCCTTGCCGGGGGCCAGCTCGATCATGCCTTCGCGGGCCAGCAGGTTCAGCACCCGGCCGCCGTTCGACGGGTCGTTGGGGATGCCGAGCTTCGCGCCCTCGGCCAGATCGGCCAGGCGCTTCACCCGGGTGGAATAGATCCCGATCGGCTCGACGATGGTGTAGCCGACATTGACGATGTCATAGCCATGGGCCGCGATCTGGGCATCCAGATAGGGCTGGTGCTGGAAGGCATTGGCATCCAGATCCCCGGCGGCCAGCGCCTCGTTCGGCAGCACGTAATCCTGGAAGGTGACGATCTCGACATCCAGCCCGTCGCGGGCGGCCACCTGCTTCACGACCTCGGCGATTTCCTCTTCCGCGCCGGCGATGACGCCCAGCCGGACGGTTTCGGTCCCGGCCGCCCGGGCGGCGAGACCGCCGGCGGCAAAGGCGGCGACCAGGGCGGCGAGCCCCAGAATGGCGGTGAACAGGCGGCGGCGACCATCTTCGAGGGCGGTTTTGCGCCGGGGCCGCGGCTGGGCGAAGGAGCGGAACATGATGGCGGTCCTGTGCGGTGGTCCTGCGGGGAGAAGAACGACCGGCGAAGAGGCAATGCCGGGCCCATTCCGATGATATCGCGGAACAGCGTGTAAGAACGATGTATTCCACACTTCGCACAGTCAATGCAAAAATATACACGAAAATATCATGTTATTTTCAGGCGCAGACGGAATGCTGACGCTGGTATGCGTCCGCTCACCAGGCCGGGAGGAAGGCGCCCTCGAAATGCGTGTTCAGGAAGGCTGCAACCTCGGGCGACTGAAAGGCTTCGAGCAGGGTGTGGATCTCGAGCCGGTCCTGATCCGCCCGGCGGACGACCAGGATGTTGCCATACGGGTTGCTGCGCCGGTTTTCGACCGCGATGGTGTCGCGGCGCGGATCAAGACCGGCGGCCCGGGCGTAGTTGCCGTTGATCGCGGCCGCATCCACCAGATCGATGGCGCCGGCGACCTGATCGGCCGGCAGCGGGACGAACTGGAACTTGCGGGTGTTGATCATCACGTCCTTGGGCGTGGGCGTGAGCTTCGCCCCCGGCGCCAGGCCGATCACCGCCCGCTCGGCCAGAAGGCGCAGGGCGCGGCCGCCATTGCTCAGGTCTTCCGGGATTGCAATCCGGGCACCATCCGGCAGGTCGCGCAGCTGTTTGTAGGTCCGGGAATAAATGCCCATCGGCTGGACCATGGTGTAGCCGATCGAGACCAGGTCATAGCCCTTGGCGGCCATCTCCGCCTCCAGGAAGGGCCGGTGCTGGAAGGCATTGGCGTCGATCTCGCCGCGCGCCAGCGCCGCATTGGGCTGGCTGTAATCGGTGTAGGTGACAAGCTCCACCGTCAGGCCCTTGCCTGCGGCGACCGTCTTCACCACCTCGGCGACTTCGGTCTCCGGCCCCTTCATCACGCCCAGGCGGACCGGCGACGGCTGCTGCACCGGTGTGGCGGCGTCTGAATATGTGACAAAACCCGCAAGTACAAACGCGGTCAGCAACAGCGGACGGAGGCCGGATGCCAGGATGGCGCGCAGACGGCGGGACAGTCGGGGCATGCCAGGTGCTCACGCATGTGGAGGGCCGCTTATGCCGGGCAGGCCCGGAACCCGCAGCACCCGCCTGCGCGGGCGGAACGGGAGGTGCGTCATGCAAAATGACAGACCCGCAGGTCGGGTATGCCGGCCGCGGCTCCTGCGCCGGCACAAACCCGTTTCCGCCCGCACACGATGTGGTCGGAGCCCTTGATAGTCAACAGTTTTCCGGAATGTGGCGGTCAGTTCCGCCCGGCCGGCCGACCCTCTGGCGCCATACGTTCCAGAAGCTGCAACACTTCGCCTGATGCGCTGGTCAGCCGGTCCAGGGCCGCCAGGGCATCGCGCGGCCGACCGGCCGCCATCGCCCTTGCCGCCTCGCGGCCGTGGTCGTGGACAGCCGCATGCGGCTTTTCCAGGGCGCGGAAAGTTGCGTCTCCCCTCCAGGCGGCAGACTGGTCACCGTAATACCAGCGGCCCAGCCGGCAGGAATGGTGATCGGTCAGTTCCCTTTCCGACAGCTTCGCCCGGCCGGTCGCCATTGCGGCCAGACGCTTCTTCCACAGGGCGTGATCGGCCTTGGCCAGACGCACGACCTGATCCGGGAAATGCCGGCCGGCCAGTGCCTGCAGCGCCGGGCCGATGCGGCCTTCCAGATGGTCGAGGGCGTCGGCCACGGCTTCGATGCCGGCGCGGTTGTCGGCACCAAGGCCTGCCAGGGCCGCAATGTCGCCGGCCAGACGGTCGGATGCCACACCCTGGCTGTCGATCTCGCCCGCGATCTCGGCCATCTGGCGCGAGACATCGGCAATGCCGCGGCCCAGGGCCTCGATCTCGCGGCCGAGCCCGTCGATCGCGGCCCGGCCTTCGGCGGCGCCGCGGGCACCATCGCCCATCACCGCCACGATCGCGGCCATTTCGCTGCGCAGCCCGTCGATGCGCGAGCGGATGTCGTCGGTGGCGGCAGCGGTCTGCTGGGCCAGGTTCTTCACTTCCGATGCCACGACCGCGAAGCCCTTGCCGGCCTCTCCGGCGCGGGCAGCCTCGATGGTGGCGTTCAGCGCCAGCAGACGGGTCTGACGGGCGATCGCCTCGATCGACCCGACGATGGCGTCGATCTGCTCGGATGCGGCGGCCAGGGCATCCACCCGGCCGGCCGCCGCGGTGACCCCGTCGGCGAGCGTCGCGACCGACCGGGCCGAGGCACGCAGCTGGCGCACGCCGGCCTCTGCCTGTTCATTGGCGACGGCCGCCGCTTCTGCGGCCCGGCGCCCGCCCTCGCGCACCCGGTTGCCGCTGGCGGCAAGTTCGGCCACGGCCGAGGCGGCGCCGGCGGTGCGCGCCTCCAGGTCGCGGGCGGCCGCGACGGCATGCACCACCCCGACACTGGCTTCGGCCGAATCGATGCACGCACCGACGATGCGATCGGTGTCTTCACGGGCCTGCTCGGCAAGCCGGGCGCCGAGGCGGAGAATGGCCAGGCCCAGCGGGTCGTTCGCCGCGGGGGGCGTGGCGTCATAGCGGCCCTGGGTCAGGGCGTCGACATAGGCGATCAGCGCGTCGCCGGCAGAGGTGCCTGCGGCCAGGGGTGCGTTCACGATGGGGGTCTCCGGTCGGCGTCAGCCGCGCAATGCGGCCTTGAGCGCATCGATGGAACGGGCGACGGCGTCGCGCGCCTGATCGAGCGCGCCCGCTGTGTTGATGAAACCGTGCAGCATGCCGGGATAGACCCGGTGTTCGACCGCGACACCCGCCCGGCTGAGTGCCTCGGCATAGGCCTGGCCTTCGTCGGCAAGCGGATCGCACCCGGCGGTGACGATCAGCGCCGGCGGCAGGCCACGGTGATCCGTGGCCCTGAGCGGCGAGGCCCGCCAGTCGACGGCGGCTGTCCGGTCGGGCAGGTACTGGTCCAGGAACCAGGTGATGGTGGCGTCGTCGAGCAGATACCCTTCGGCGAAATCGTCGCGTGAGGGGTGACGATGGGCGAGGTCGGTGGCCGGATAGACCAGCCATTGCAGCCGGGGCAGGTGCATGCCGTCGTCCCGGGCCGCAAGCGCCACCACCGCCGACAGGTTGCCGCCGGCGCTGTCGCCGCCGATCGCAAGACGATCGGGATCGATGCCGAAGCGGGCGGCCGCCCCGGGCAGGGCGGCCCAGGCGGCGATCGCGTCGTCGACCGCTGCCGGGAAGGGATGTTCCGGCGCCAGGCGATAATCCAGCGAGACGACCGCAATGCCGGCCGCCGCCGCGATATGGCGGCAGAGCCGGTCATAGGCGTTCAGGCTGCCGATGGTCCAGCCACCGCCGTGAATGTAAAGCAGGGCCGGCAGGGGGGGCGCATCGGGATCGAGAGCCGCCGGCCGGTAGAGCCGGACCGGCAGATCGGTGCCGTCCGGCCCCGGCAGGGTATGATCCTCGACCACAGGCAGTTCCGCCCGGGGCAGATCCAGCAGCACCACCACCTCGTCGAACATCCGGCGCGCCGCCTCTACCCCCATTTTCGGATAGGGGTCGCGTTCGGATGCCTTGACCAGATCCAGGATCCAGACGGCCTGGGGATCCGGGGTGCGATTGCGGGTGCTGCTCATGCGGGCGGGGTCTCCATCGGTCGCCGGGTGCGGCGGGGCCGCGGCAACAGTTTTGCGCCGGAGACGGGTCGGGATCAACGGCAACGTTGACGGAGATGCGCTCACTTCGCCGCGGCGGCTTCGGCCTCGGCGACGGTTGGGGCGGCATCGACATGCGCAAGCACAAGATCGGCCAGACGATCGTAATCTCCGTCGAAATGATGACCGCCGGGCAGGGGAATGACCGTCGCATGGCCGGTGAGTTTGGGGCAGGCCGAGACATCGGTCTCGTCGGTGCCGTAGACGCAGACGATCGGCGGATGGGCGAGCGCCAGTGCGGGCGCCACCACATCGGTCGATTCCTTGTGCGGCTCGTCCAGAAGCCAGTCGCCCGGATGCACCTCCCAGTTCGCCCAGGTGTTGGAGGTGAGCATCACCGCCAGCACCGAGCGGTCGATCAGATCCCCGGGCAGCCGGGCTGCGACATCGGGCAGGATGCCGGCGCCGAAGGAAAAGCCGATCAGGATCAGCCGGTCGCGCTTCCAGCGGGCCATCCGATCGGTGATCGGCGGTGCCAGATCGCGGGCCACCTCGTCGGGGGTGCGGCGGGTCCAGAAATAATGCAGCGCATCGACGCCGAGCACGGCGACGCCGCGGGCTTCCAGCCGGGCAGCGAGATCGCGATCGAGATCGGCCCAGCCGCCATCGCCCGAGATGATCACCACCAGATCCCGGGCATGGGGGCCTTGTGCGCCGTCGGCCGGTTCGTCGACCAGCCAGTCGGCACGGATCGTATCATGTTCGGGTTCCTGCGCGGCGCCGCCATGGACGGCGCAGAGCAGGGCCAGCACTGCAAGATGCGCCACCCGGCGCAGCGACCGCCAGATCATCGTCCGATGACCCCCTTGATGCCGCCCGAGATGAGTGCGACGACGTCGAGCCCGACCTGCGGCAGGGCGGTGCCGCCAGGCGAGGCGAGGTAGCGCGGCCGCCAGTCGGGCAGGAATTTCTGCTTGAAGCGGCGCAGTCCCTGGAAGTTGTAGATGCCCTCGCCGTGTTCGTAGATGAAGGTGCCGACCCGGCTCCAGGCCGAAGCGAGCGGGTTGTCGGGCAGGCCGGCGAGGGGGGTCATGCCCAGCGAGAAGTACTTCCAGCCGGCATCACGGGCGTGGAGCATGATCTCCACCATCATGTAGTCCATGATCCCATAGCCGGCATCGGGCAGATGGCGCATCAGATCGAGCGCCATTTCCTCGTGCCCGGCCGATGGCCAGAGATTGGCGAAGGCGACGATCCGGCCGTTCTGGCGGACGACTGCGATCGGGCAGTGGTTCAGATAGGCCGGCTCGAACCGGCCGAGCGAGAAGCGCTTTTCGCGCGCCTGGCGCTGCTCCATCCAGACATCCGAGACCTTGCGCAGCTCGGGCATCAGCAGCCGCGCCTCGCCCGGGGCCAGCATCTCGAAACTGGCGCCGTCCTTGATCGCGCGGCGATGGGCATAGCGCAGC
Organism: Tistrella mobilis; assembly: GCF_039634785.1. Lineage (NCBI taxonomy): Bacteria > Pseudomonadati > Pseudomonadota > Alphaproteobacteria > Geminicoccales > Geminicoccaceae > Tistrella > Tistrella mobilis. Next base: position 392,663 of record NZ_JBBIAB010000001.1, read on the forward strand.
TCCGCCCGCGGCTTGCCGTCGAGCGAGAACTGCGCAAGCGGCACCACCGCCTCCTCGCCCAGCTTCACGATCCTGAGGCCCAGATCGAGATAGAGCGGCAGGGCTTCGGCCGAGACCTGGTAGAAGACCGGGATCGCGCCATGGGCATCGCAGAGTTCGCGGAACATCCAGGCGACATTGGCCCAGGCGTGGCGCGGCCCGACCGGATCGCCCATGGCGACGAGCGAGCGGCCCGAGGCGGCATACATCACGAAAGCGTCGCCGCATTCCGAGAAGATGAAGCTCTTGTCGCCGGTGAAGGCGAGCTGGGCGGTGCTGGAGGTGGAGGTCGCGACGATCCGTTCGGCCTGAACCAGATCTTCTTCGGTGGGGGGGCCGGGGCGGGCACGGACCGGGGCGAAGAGGCGGGCGGCGAACAGCACCAGCCCGAGCGCCAGCACCGCGACCGTCGCCCGAAGGCTGCGCGGCGCCTCGGCTTCGAGCGCAAAGGTGAACAGACCCTGGGAGAACAGGGCTTCGTGACGGAACGAGAACCAGGCGAGCCAGGCGGCCGCGCCCACCATCATGGCGAGCGCGCCCACCCAGGCCGGGGTCATCGGCTGGCGCAGCAGCGAGCCGCGGCGATAAAAGGCCCGACGGGCGAGAATGAGGAGGCCGGCCACGACGGCAAGCAGGATCGCCTCTTCCCAGTCCCAGCCCTTGAGCAGCGACAGGACGGCGCCCAGGCCCGAAAGGATGGTGGCGGCCATCCAGGCGGCATCCACCCGGCGGGCGAGGCCGCGGGCGATGACCAGCAGCAGCAGGCCGACCACGCCGCTGGCCAGATGCGAGGCTTCCACCACGACCAGCGGCAGGCCGTCCAGCAGATCGAGCCGGCCGGTGGCGGCGGGGGTCGCGGCCGAGGCGAGCAGAACGGCGCCGGAGGCGATGGCGAGCAGGGCAAAGGCGATGGGCGCGATCTGGGCCGCACCGGCCCCGGCCCGACGGATCGCCGGCGCCATGCGCCCGGCCGCCCGGCCGGCCTCGGCGAGCGCGATCAGGGTGGCGGCCAGGATCAGCGGCACCAGGTTGTAGACGAAACGATAGACCACCAGCGCGCCCAGCACTTCCGGTGCTGGCACGCCGGGCAGGAAGAGCAGGACGATGCCTTCGAACACGCCGAGCCCCGCCGGGACATGGGCCAGCACGCCCGCCACGATCGCGACCACATAGAGGCCCAGGAAGGCCGGGAAAGACAGCGGCAGGTCTGCCGGCAGCAGCACCCAGAGCACCGCACCGGCTGCGATCAGATCGCCGATCGCGAGCAGGGTCTGGCCGATCGTGACCGGCAGGGCCGGCACGGCGATCCGCCAGCTGCGGACATGGATGCCGGCCCCCCGCGCGGATGCCGTGGCATAGATCAGAAAGGCCGCCAGCGCCAGAATGCCGGCCAGATGGACCACGGTTTCAGGCAGGTTGAGCGCGCCTGCGACCCTGCTCCCTTCGAACAGCCCGGCAAGCCCGCCCAGGGTGACGGCGCCCAGCGTGAAGGCGGTGGCGCAGAACACCATCAGCTTCGCCACGGCGGCGGGCGGCACGCCGGCATTGCCATAGACGCGCAGCCGGACCGAGGTACCGGTCAGGGCGGCAAAACCGGCCGTATGGCTGATCGCCTGGGCGCAGAAGGCGGCAAAGGCGATGCGCGAAAACGGCACCCTGATCCCCGAGGATCTGAGCGCCAGCGCATCGAAGCCGATAAGCATCAGGAAGGACAGCGCCGTCAGCCCGCAGCCGGCGGCGACGTCGATCATGCCGACATTGCCGATTGCGGCGCGGATGTCCTCGAAGGACATGGTCCGGGTTTCGTAATGGATCACCCAGAGCGCCAGCCCGAATACGGCGAACATCGCGATCGCTGCGGCCGGCCGCAGGATCTGGGGTGCCAGCAACCGTGCCAAACGTCCTTGCCCGTTCATCCCGTTCCTCGTCGCTGGACCAGCCAGATGCGAACATCCCTGTCACCCGTCCGGGCCGGACGGGTCAGAGGGACGACACTATCCGGCCGTCTGCGCGGGGGGACAAGCGACAAGAAGACCGGCCCTTCGGGCAGGTCCGCCCGTCGGGATCATCGATCCCGACGGGATACGCCATCCGTGGTTAAGAAATCTTCCGCGTGGGATCGGGTTCCGCAGATGAGCCTCAGGAGGCGCCGGCCACCAGCGGGCAGCCGCCTTCGGACATCGGCCGGACGACCTGTTCGGCCGGAATGCGGTTCAGCACGGTGTAATAGTCCCAGGGGGCCTTGGATTCGGCCGGCGATTTGACCTGCACCAGGAACAGGTCCTTCATCATCCGACCGTCGGCGCGGACATGGGCGCCTTCGCCGAAGAAGTCGTCGACCGGCAGTTCCTTGAGTTTCTTCGACACCGCCATCGCCTCGTCGGTGCCGGCCGCCTGGATGGCCTTGAGGTAGGAGAGGGTGGCGCTGTAGACGCCGGCATGGTTGTGGGTGGGGGCCTTGTCGGTCTTCATCGCCGCCCGCCAGCGACGGGTGTAGTCGCGCGAGGCGTCGTTGCGATCCCAGTAGAACGGCGTCACCACCTGCAGGCCCTGCGCGGCCTCGAGCCCCAGCGCATGGACGTTCAGGATATAGAAGGTGGTGCCGGCCAGCTTCTGCCCGCCCGCGACCAGGCCGAATTCGGCGGCCTGTTTGATGGTGTTGGTGGTGTCGCCGCCGGCATTCAGCAGGGCGATGATCTTCGCCCCCGATGCCTGGGCCTGCAACACGAAGGAGCTGTAATCGGTGTTGCCGACCGGATGGCGCACCTGGCCCAGCACCTTGCCGCCGGCCGCGGTGATCACCCGGGTGAGCTGCGCTTCCATGGCATGGCCGAAGGCATAATCGGCGGTGATGAAGAACCAGCTGTCGTTGCCGGCCTCGACCGAGGCCTTGCCGATGGCATTGGCGATGGCCGTGGTGTCGTAGTTCCACAGAAAGCCGGTGGGCGAGCAGCGCGGGCCGAAAAGCGCATCCGAGGCCGAGCTGACATGCATGACCACGCGCCGGCCGGCGGTCAGATCCTGCACCGCGAGCGAGACCGCCGAGTTGCCGAAGTCGATGATCATGTCGACGCCTTCGGTATCCACCCAGCGCCGGGCGAGCGAGACGCCCAGATCGGGCTTGTTCTGGTGGTCGCCCGAGATCACCTCGATCGGCTTGCCGAGCACGGTGGGGCCGAAATCCTCGACGGCGAGCCGGGCGGCGGCGACCGAGCCTTCTCCGCCGAAATCGGCATAGGCACCGCTGCGGTCGTTCATCACCGCAATCCGGACCACATCGTCGGAAACCTGCGCCTGACCGGCCGCAGGGAACAGCATCAGAGCGGCCGCAGCGATCGCGGTCCTCCAGCGAGACGTCATGGATGTCCTCCCCAGGACGATGGGTTCCGGCGCGAAACCAGGGGCCCGCGCGTGCCACCGGAGCCGCCGGTCCGGGTGGATGGCGGTTCCTTATTCTAACTGTTGTTAGATTATTTACTCACGGGTAAGGTATATGCTCATGGGTTCAGGCGTCAAGTATCCCTGCAACGAAAACCGCGGGACCGCATCTGCGGCCAAGAAAACAGCGCCCTGATCAGGCAGAATGCCGGAAGGAACCCGGTTGTCTTCCCTGCATCGCAGCAATCTATTGCGTTGCATCATGAAAAATGCACCGGAGTCCGGTGCGGCGACACGAAGAAAGACCAGGGTGGGCGTCACGAATCCACCCGCTCCAGGGAGGTTCACGTGAACGGACTTATGCAGGACATGCCGCTGCTGATCTCGTCGATCATCGAGCATGCGGCGCGGGCCCATGGCGCCACGGAAATCGTCACCCGCACCAATGAAGGCCCGATCCTCCGCACCAGCTATGGCGAGGTCGCAGCCAGGGCACGGCAGGTGGCCAATGCTCTGGCGGCACTTGGCATCGCCGAGGGGGACCGGGTTGCGACGCTGGCCTGGAACACCCATCGCCACTACGAACTCTATTTCGGCGTTTCGGGTTCGGGCGCGGTCCTGCACACGGTCAATCCGCGGCTGTTCCGCGATCAGGTCGCCTTCATCATGAACCATGCCGACGACCGGGTGGTGTTCGTCGACCTGAACCTGGTGTCGGTTGCGGAAAGCGTCGCCGCCGATCTGCCCGGCGTGACCCATTGGGTGATCCTGACCGACGACGCCCATATGCCCGAGACCACCCTGCCCGGTGCGCTCTGCTACGAGACGCTGATTGCCGCCCAGCCCGCGGAGTATGACTGGCCGCAGCTGGATGAGAACGCGGCCGCGGTGCTCTGCTATACCTCGGGCACGACCGGCAATCCCAAGGGCGTGCTCTACAGCCACCGCTCCACCGTGCTGCACGGGCTGATCAGCTGTTCGGTCGACAGCACCATCGCAGCGTCTGCGGCAGAGACGATCCTGGTGCTGGTGCCGCTGTTCCACGCCAATGCCTGGGGCGTGCCCTATGCCGCGGCCATGGCCGGGTCGAAGCTGGTCTTCCCCGCCTCGAAACTCGATCCCGCGAGCATCGTGGAGCTGATCAACGGCGAGGGGGTCACGGTCAGCGGCGGCGTTCCCACGGTGTGGGTGACCTATCTCCAGCATCTGGACCAGCACCCCGAGGACCGGCCGACCCGGCTGAAGCGGGTCTTCGTGGGTGGCAGCGCCCTGCCGCGCGCGCTGATGGAACGCTTCGATCGCGAGCTTGGCGTGACCATGATTCATGCCTGGGGCATGACCGAGACCAGCCCGATCGTGACCGTGGCCCTGCCGCTGGCAAAGCATGAGGGGCTGGACGAAGAGGCGCTGCGCAGCCTGCGCCTGACCCAGGGACGGCCGGTCTATGGCACCGAGGTCCGGATCGTCGACGAGGCGGGCACACCGGTTGCCCATGACGGCAGGACGCCCGGCAATGTCCAGGTCCGCGGACCCTGGATCGTGAAGGGCTATTTCGGCCGCGACGGGCTGGCGGTCGACGATCGGAACTGGTTCCCGACCGGCGATGTCGGCACCATCGACGCCGACGGCTATCTGCGCCTCACCGACCGGACCAAGGATGTCATCAAGTCGGGCGGCGAATGGATCAGCTCGATCGAGATCGAGAACGAGGCCGTGTCCCATCCGGGCGTGCTGGAGGCGGCGGTGATCGGCGTGCCGCATCCGCGCTGGCAGGAACGGCCGCTGCTGATCGTCACCCCGCGGGCGGGCGCGGAGCTGACGCGCGAGCAGGTGCTGGCCCATCTGGAGCCGCGCATCGCGCGCTGGTGGATGCCCGACGACGTGGTGGTGCTGGATGAACTGCCCCACACCGCCACCGGCAAGATCTGGAAGATCAAGCTGCGGGAGGCTTTCAAAGACTACAGGCTGCCGACGGCCTGATCGCCTTCCGCCACGTCGCCTTCCCCGGGGGCCTCTCCCCGCGCCTCGCGCCGGAGCCGGTAGACCAGCTCCAGCGCGGCGCGGGGGGTGAGATCGTCGGGGTCGAGGGCGGCAAGACGGGCCTGAAGCGCCAGCGCCCCCTCGGCTTCCGGATCGGGCTCCGGTGCCGCCGGCGCCGGCGGCGGTTCCGGCAGGCGGAGGCTCGCGAACAGCGGCAGATCGTCGGCGAGTTTTGCGGCCGGAGAGCCGGCCTCGCCACGCTCGATCTGGCCCAGAACGGCCTCGGCCCGGCGGATCACCCGCTTGGGCAGGCCGGCGAGCCGGGCGACATGGATGCCATAGGACCGGTCGGCGGCGCCGGCGGCCACCTCGTGCAGGAACACCACCTCGCCCTGCCATTCCTTGATCCGCATGGTGTGGCAGGACAATCGGTCGAGCCGGGCCGAAAGGGCGGTGAGCTCATGATAATGGGTGGCGAACAGCCCGCGACAGCGGTTGACGTCGTGCAGATGCTCCACCACCGCCCAGGCGATCGACAGACCGTCCCAGGTGGAGGTGCCGCGGCCGATCTCGTCCAGGATCACCAGCGCCCGGGGACCGGCATGGTTGAGGATCGTCGCGGTCTCGACCATCTCGACCATGAAGGTGGATCGGCCGCGGGCAAGATCGTCGGCCGCCCCCACCCGGCTGAACAGCCGGTCGACCACGCCGATCCGGGCGCGGGCTGCCGGCACGAAGCTGCCGGCCTGGGCCATCACCGCGATCAGGGCGTTCTGGCGCAGAAAGGTGCTCTTGCCGGCCATGTTCGGGCCGGTCAGCAGCCAGAGACCGGGCCTGCCGTCATCCACGGGCTGTCCTGCCGGCCCCCCCAGATCGCAGTCATTGGCGACGAAGCGGCCACCGCCGCTTGCCTCCACGAAGGCTTCCACCACCGGATGGCGGCCGCCCTCGATCGCGAAGGCGGTGCTGCGGTCGATTTCGGGGCGCACATAGTTGCGGGCGCGGGCGAGTTCGGCGAGCGCGGCCGAGACGTCGATCACCGCCAGGGCTGCTGCGGCCGCGGCGATCCCGTCGGCGGCCGCGACCACCTCGGCGGTCAGCTGCTCGAAGGCCTGAAGCTCGGCGGCGAGGGCCTGATCGGCGGCACGGGTGAGGCGGGTTTCCAGCTCGCCGAGTTCGACGGTGGTAAAGCGTACCGCATTGGCCAGCGTCTGGCGGTGGATGAAGCCGTCGCGCCCGGCCAGCTTGTCGGCATGGGCAGGGGTGACCTCGATGAAAAAGCCCAGCACGTTGTTGTGCTTGACCTTGAGAGAGGCGATGCCGGTGTCGCGGCGGCATTCGCCTTCAAGCGCCGCGATATGGCGCCGGCCTTCGGTGGCAAGCGAGCGCAGCTCGTCGAGCGCCGGATCGAACTGACGGGCGATGAAGCCGCCATCGCGGGCGAGCAGCGGCGGTTCGGCCTCGATGGCGGTGCGCAGCCGATGGGCCAGCGCACCATGCGAGCCGAGGGCGGCGAGGCCCTGGCCCAGTTCCTCGGGCAGGTCACCGAACCCCTTGCCGTCTTCAAGAAGCCGGTCGCGGATCTCGCCGGCCCGGAAAAGACCGTCGCCGATGGCGCGCAGGTCGCGGGGGCCGCCGCGGCCGAGCGACAGTCGCTGCAGGGCGCGCTCCAGATCGGGCATGCCGCCCAGCAGTTCGCGCAGTTCTTCCGAGAGCAGGTCGTCGTCGAGCAGATGGGCGACCGCATCCAGCCGGGCGCCGATCGCTTCCGGGTCGGTCAGCGGCGCCGACAGCCGGCGGGCGAGCAGCCGGGCACCGCCGCCGGTCACCGTCAGATCCATCAGCCCCAGCAGGCTGCCGCGACGCTCGCCGGCCATGGTCTGGACGATCTCGAGGCTGCGGCGCGTGGCCGGATCGATCGCCATCACCGTCTCCACACCCTCGCGCCGGGGCGGCGACAGATGCGGCACGCGGCCCTTCTGGGTGAGGGTGACATAGTCGATCAGCGCGCCGCAGGCGGCGGCCTCGGCGCGGCTTTCGATGCCGAAGGCGTCGAGGGCGCCGACACCGTAGTGCTCCATCACCCGCTTCGTCGCGGCGCCGGGGTCGAAAAGGGCGGTGGGTTGCGGGGTGAGGGCGGGGCCGAGTTCGGCCAGGGCGGCCGCGATCTCGGGCCGTTCCAGCAGCCGGTCGGCGACCACCAGTTCGCAGGGCTCCAGCCGCGCAAGCTCGGCCGCCAGCGCCGCCATCTCGATGCCGGTCACCGCAAACTCGCCGGTCGAGACATCGACCCAGGCCAACGCCAGACGGCTGTCGGCCCGGGCGAGGGCGACCAGATTGTTCGATCGCCGGGCATCGAGCAGCGTGTCTTCGACGATGGTGCCCGGGGTGACGACGCGCACCACCTCGCGCCGGACCAGGGCCTTGTACCCGCGCTGGCGCCGGGCCTCGGCCGGATCCTCGGTCTGCTCGCAGATCGCGACCCTGTGGCCGGCGCGGATCAGCCGCGACAGGTAGTGCTCGGCCGCATGCACCGGCACCCCGGCCATGGGGATGTCCTCCCCCTTGTGCTGGCCGCGGCGGGTGAGGGTGATGTCCAGCGTGCGCGCCGCCTCGATCGCATCGTCGAAGAACAGCTCGTAGAAATCGCCCATGCGATAGAACAGCAGGCAGCCCGGATGCTCGCGTTTGACCGCCAGATACTGGGCCATCATCGGCGTGGCACCGGCGATCTCGTCGTCGGCCGCTGCGTCGGGGCGGTCGTCGGGGGTCCGCTGGCGGGATCTGGTCATCGGGCAGCTCGGCAGAAGGGGGTTGGCCGCAAGGGCGCATGCGGGCCGGCCGACCCTAGCGCGAGAGCCCGGCACCCGACAAGGGCCGCCACCGGCCCCCCGCGTCCGGGGCGGGTTTCACCCGTCGACACATGGACCGGCTTCGGCTATAAAAAAACGGACAACCGCGACCTTTTGGAATAATGCGACCGGAAGCCGATGATTTATAAAACTGTATGACCCATCGGCGGTGCCCTCTCTGCCGATGGCGGCGGAGACGGAGAACGGTGCCCGCGGCCCCCTGCCTGCACGGCATGTGGCCCCAATCATGTCGCGCGACGATCTCTTGAAATTTCGTTACAGTGTCTGCCTTTCGTGACCCGCGCAAGGGTTGCGGCCGTTTTGCGGCCTGGGGGGCGGGCCGTCGTCTTGACCTCAGAGAAGATCAAAAACCCGAAGGGCTACCCGGATGGATGGCGAGAAGTATTACGTGACCGAGCAGGAGGCGCTGGAGTTCCACCAGGGCGACCGGCCGGGCAAGCTGTCGATCACGCCGACCAAGGCGCTGATGACCCAGCGCGACCTGTCGCTCGCCTACAGCCCCGGCGTCGCCTGGCCGTGCCTGCACATCAACAAGGACGAGAACAAGGCCTACGACTACACGTCGAAGGGCAATATGGTCGCCGTCATCTCGAACGGCACCGCGGTTCTCGGCCTCGGCAATCTGGGGGCGCTCGCCTCCAAGCCGGTGATGGAGGGCAAGGCCGTCCTGTTCAAGAAGTTCGCGGATATCGATGCGGTCGACATCGAGGTCTCGACCGAGGACGTCGAGGAATTCGTGAACTGCGTGCGCTTCCTGGGCCCCACCTGGGGCGGCATCAATCTGGAAGACATCCGCGCCCCGGAATGCTTCATCATCGAGCAGCGCCTGCGCGAGCTGCTGGACGTGCCCGTCTTCCATGACGACCAGCACGGCACCGCGATCATCGCGGCGGCGGGGCTGATCAACGCGCTCGACATCACCGGCAAGTCGCTGCGCGACATCCGCATGGTGGTGAACGGCGCCGGTGCGGCCGGTATCGCCTGCCTGGAACTGGTCAAGGCCATGGGCATGCCGCATGAGAACGCCATCCTCTGCGACACCAAGGGCGTGATCTACAAGGGCCGCGAGCAGGGCATGAACCAGTGGAAGTCGGCGCATGCGGTGGAAACCGATGCCCGCACCCTGGCCGATGCCCTGAAGGGCGCCGACGTCGCGTTCGGCCTGTCGGCCAAGGGCGCCTTCACCCCTGAGATGCTGGCCTCGATGGCGCCGAAGCCGATCATCTTCGCCATGGCCAATCCGGATCCCGAGATCACCCCGGAAGAGGTCGCCCAGGTCCGCGACGACGCCATCGTCGCCACCGGCCGGTCGGATTATCCGAACCAGGTCAACAACGTGCTGGGCTTCCCCTACATCTTCCGCGGTGCGCTGGATGTGCGGGCGACCGAGATCAACGAGCAGATGAAGATCGCGGCCGCCTATGCGATCGCGAGCCTGGCGCGCGAGGACGTGCCCGACGAGGTGGCCCGTGCCTATCGCAACCGCCGCATGCAGTACGGCCCCGACTACATCATCCCGGCGCCGTTCGATCCGCGGCTGATGTCGACCGTGCCGGTGGCGGTGGCCAAGGCCGCGACCGCGACCGGCGTGGCCCGCAAGCCGCTGGTCGACGCGCCCCGCTATGTCCGCGCGCTGCGCGCCCGTCTCGACCCCACCGCCGACAGCCTGGAGCGGCTGATCGAGCGGGTGCACGAGAACCCGAAGCGGGTCGTCTTCGCCGAGGGCGAGGAAGAGCAGACCATCCGCGCCGCCATTCAGTGGGCCAAGTCGGGCCTGGGCAAGCCCGTGCTGATTGGCCGCGAGGAGCGGATCAAGGCCAGCATGCTGCGCCTGGGCCTGGGCGACGGCACGGATCTCGACATCGACATCCACAACGCCCGGCTGTCGGAAAAGAACAAGGTCTATGCCGACTTCCTGTACAGGCGCCTGCAGCGCCGCGGCTATCTCTACCGCGACGTTCAGCGCCTGGTGAACCAGGACCGCAACGTCTTCGGCGCCTGCATGGTGGCCTGCGGCGACGGCGACGCCCTGATCACCGGCCTGACCCGCAACTACTGGGTCGCGCTCGAGAACGTGCAGCTGGTGATCGATCCCGAGCCGGACGAGACCCTGATCGGCCTGTCGGTGATGGTCAGCCGCGGCCGCACCATCGTCATCGCCGACACCACCGTGAACGAGCTGCCCGAGGCGGAAGCCCTGGCCGATATCGCCATGCAGGCGGCGGCATCGGCAAAGCGCTTCGGGCTGGAGCCGCGGGTGGCGCTGCTGTCCTACAGCAATTTCGGCAACCCCCACCGCGAAAAGGCCGACCGCATCCGTGCGGCCTGCCGGATCCTGGAGGAGCGCGGGGTCGGCTTCGAGTTCGACGGCGAGATGTCGGCGGATGTGGCGCTGGATGAAGAGCTGATGCAGCGCTACTACCCGTTCTCGCGCCTGACCGGGCCGGCCAATGTGCTGGTCATGCCCGGCCTGCACAGCGCCAACATCTCGGCCATGCTGCTGCAGAAGCTGGGCGGTGGCGTGCAGATCGGCCCGATCCTGCGCGGCATGTCGAAGCCGGTGCAGATCGTGCAGATGGGTGCCACCGTGGCCGAGATGGTGAACATCGCGGCCGTGGCCGCCCATGACGCCATCCTCGACCAGGAGGAGAAGACCGGCCGCTGATCGCGGCCGCTCTCCCTCTTTCGCGGTTCGCCCCAGCCTCTTTGCGACGCGCGTGTCCCCGGGGATGCGCGCGTCGTAAAACTTTCATGTCCAGGTCGCTTGACCGGCCGCCGGGCTCGGGCAGTCTGGCGGGCCGCGCCCGGTGCCGGACCCACGGTGGCAGGTGGATGCGGGGACAGATGCGGCGCGCAGAGACGCGGCACGGCCGATGGCGGGTGGACATGGCGGTATTCGACCGGAACGAGATCAGGCGGTTCTTCGGCGCGACGGCGGCGATCGCGGCCCCTGCCGTGGGGACGCTCGGCGGCCTGTGCTTTGCGGGCGCGCTGGACTGGCACTGGGCGCTGGCCGGTGTGGTGGTCTCGGTCGCCGGCTCCATGGCCGTCGCCCGCCTGCTGCTCGGCGGCTTCCATGCCCTGCGGGATTTTGCCGAGGCGCTTGCCCATGGCGAGGAACGCCCGGCCCCGCCGCCCGGCGGGCGAATTGTCCAGGACATCGCCCGGGCGATGCTCCGGCTCTGGCTCAAGGAGCGTCGCCGGGCCGAGCGGCTGGCGGTCCAGGCCGACGATTTCGGCCAGATCCTGGACCGGCTGCCCCTGCTGGTGCTGACGGTCGATGATCAGGTGCGGATCCGCTCGGCCAATCGTGCCGCGGAAGAGACGATGGGCGAGGGGCTGGTCGGGCGCGAGCTGGTCGCCGTCCTGCGCCATCCGGCCCTGCTGGATGCGGTCGATCAGGCGCTGATGCGCGGCGAGTTCGCCGATGTGGTGTTCTCCACCGCCGCCCCCGACCGGCGGGAATACAAGGCGCATATCGAGGCCTTGCGGGCCGGCGACGAGCATACCGAGGCACGCCGGGCGGTGATCGCCCTCCACGACCTGACCCAGATCCGCAAGCTGGAGCAGATGCGCGCCGATTTCGTCGCCAATGCCAGCCATGAAATCCGCACGCCGCTCGCCACCCTGATCGGCTTCATCGAGACCCTGCGCGGGCCCGCCCGCGACGATCCGGATGCGGCCGAGCATTTCCTGTCGATCATGGACGATCAGGCCCGACGGATGTCGCGGCTGGTCAACGACCTGCTGTCGCTGTCGCGGATCGAGATGAACGAACATATGCCGCCGGCTGCGGCGGTCGACCTGACCGATGTGATCGACGACGTCATCTCGGGGCTGGAGTTCAAGGCCCATGCCCGGGGGATCGAGATCGAGGTCACGGCCGACCCGACGCTGGCACCGGCGCTGGGCGACCCGGACGAGCTGACCCAGGTTGCCCAGAACCTGATCGACAACGCGATCAAATACGGCCGCAACGACAGCCGGATCACCGTGCGGCTGTTCCGCACGACCGAGGCCCCGCGGCCGGTGGGGCTGGCTGCAACCCTGGAGGCGGTGGGCTTCTCGGTGACCGACCAGAGCGACGGCATCCCGCGGGAGCACCTGCCGCGGCTGACCGAGCGCTTCTACCGGGTGGACAGCGCCCGGTCGCGCCAGGTCGGCTCCACCGGTCTCGGGCTGGCGATCGTGAAGCACATCGTCAACCGCCATCGCGGCCATCTGGCGATCGACAGCCGGGTGGGCGAGGGGTCGTGCTTTACGGTCTATCTGCCGCTGGCCGGCCGCGGCAACGGCCGGGCGCCGGTGGCGGCCGCTTCCTGACATCCCTGCACGCTATCCTGTGCGCTGCTGCCATGGCCGCTTCCGCTGCCCCGTGAACCCGGATTCATGCTATGAGCTGAAGAACCGCCCTGCGGTGCAAGAAGATCGAAGCTTGAGGGAACGCCATGTCGGATCTGATCCGCCGAAACACCATCAATGATGCCGTGCGCCGTGCGGCCGCCAAGTTCCGCGACCGTCTGGCGCTCCGCCATGGCGACCGGCGCTGGAGCTTTGCCGAGGTGAACCGCGCCGCCGATGCCATCGGTCGCCGGCTGATCGAGGCCGGGCTCGGCCGCGGCGACCGGCTGGCGGTCTATGCCCGCAATTCCGACACCTATCTGCTGGTCTGGCTGGGCGCGCTGCGCGCAGGCCTCGTCCACGTGCCGATCAACTACGCACTGACCGAGACCGAGCTGCACTACATCGTGGAGCAGTCGGGCGCTCGCGGCCTGATCTATGACCCGGATCTGGCCGAAACCGCCCGGGCGGTGGCGGGGCGGGTGGATCTCGCCTTCGCCGTCCCGATGACGGGCGATGCGGATTTCGACCCGCTGGAGGTCGCGCTGGGCTCGGCCGGCGCCGAGGCGCTGGAGGTGGGGCTTGCCGACGAGGATCTGGCGCAGATCCTGTACACCTCGGGCACCACGGCGGCGCCCAAGGGCGCGATGATGACCCATCGTGCGCTGCTGGCCGAATACACCAGCTGCATCGTCGAGCTGAACCTGAAAGGCAGCGATCGGGCGCTCGCAGCCCTGCCGCTTTACCATTCCGCGCAGATGCACTGCTTCACCATGCCCCAGCTGCTGGTCGGCGCCACCACCATCCTGATCCAGACCCCGGTGCCGGAGCAGTGCCTGGCCCTGATCGAGGAAGAGGCCATCACCTCGTTCTTCGCGCCGCCCACCGTCTGGATCAGCCTGCTGCGCCATGCCGATTTCGACCGGCGCGACCTCTCCAGCCTGAAGAACGTCTATTACGGCGCCTCGATCATGCCGGTGCCGATCCTGCAGGAGCTGCGCCGGCGACTGGCCGGGGCCCAGCCCTACAACTGCTACGGCCAGAGCGAGATCGGCCCGCTTGCCACCGTTCTCGGCCCCGACGAGCACGAGGCGCGCCCCGCTTCCGCCGGCCGGCCGGTGATGAATGTCGAGACCCGGATCGTCGATGGCGAGATGAACGACGTGGCCCCGGGCGTGCAGGGGGAAATCGTGCACCGCTCGCCCCAGCTGCTGACCGGCTATTGGAACAAGCCCGACGAGACGGCGGACGCCTTCTCGGGCGAGTGGTTCCATTCGGGCGATGTCGGCTATCTCGACGACGAGGGGTATCTCTATGTCGTCGACCGGGTGAAGGACGTGATCAAGACCGGCGGGGTGATCGTCGCCAGCCGCGAGGTCGAGGATGCGATCTTCACCCATCCGGCGGTGTCCGAGGTGGCGGTGATCGGCCTGCCCGATCCGAAATGGATCGAGGCGGTGACCGCCCTGGTCGTGCTCCGGCCCGGTCAGGAGGTCGGGATCGACGAGCTGGTGGCCCATGCCCGCGAGCGGCTGGCGCCGTATAAGGTGCCGAAGGCCGTGCATTTCGTCGATGCCCTGCCGCGCAACACCGCCGGCAAGATCCTGAAGCGCACGCTGCGCCAGGAGTTTGCCGAGCAGGGCTGACGCCGCATTCCGTGACGGCAGCCATGCATCCGGATCAGGCCGCGGCAGGTCACACTGCCGCGGTTTTCCTTTATATGACAGTCGCTTCCGGAAGGTTTCCCCGGAGGTATAGACAACTTTCCACAGATTGTCGATGGGGGCCTCCGGCGTGCCGGTCTCTGGATTAAACCAAGAAATTACAAATGGTTGCTCAGAAAGCGGTGCGGGTCGGCTGCGGCGAAGTGTGTCATGATTCCGTCATGAAACTGTGATATTCCCGTCGTCGAGCAGGATTAGACCATGTGTGACGCGAGGCCGGGTGGAAACACGACGCCGCCTGCCGCGTTTCGAGATCGGGACCGGTGGCGTGTCTGCCGCCGGCCAGCACACATGACGAACATCCAACAGGAGTTGGAACGGTGTTCAAGAAAGCCGCGCTTCTGTCGGCGGTTGCGATCGTTGCGGTCGCCACTCCGGCCCTTGCCCGCGATCAGATCCGCATCGTCGGCTCGTCGACCGTCTACCCCTTCGCGACTGCGGTCGCCGAAGAGTTCGGCAAGACCTCGGGCTTCGCGACCCCGGTCATCGAGAGCACGGGTTCGGGCGGCGGCCTGAAGCTGTTCTGCGCCGGCGTCGGCACGCAGCACCCTGACATCACCAACGCCTCGCGCCGGATCAAGAAGTCCGAGATCGAGGAATGCGCCAAGAACGGCGTGACCGAGATCACCGAGGTGAAGATCGGCTTCGACGGCATCGTGCTGGCGAATGCGGTCAACGGCCCGGACATGAACATCACCCGCGCCCAGCTGTGGCAGGCGCTGGCGAAGCAGGTTCCGGTCGACGGCAAGCTGGTCGAGAACCCCTACAAGAGCTGGTCGGACATCGACGGCTCGCTGCCGAACGAGCCGATCGAGGTTCTCGGCCCCCCGCCCACCTCGGGCACCCGTGACGCCTTCGTCGAGCTCGTCATGGAGCACGGCTGCGAGGAATTCGACGCCGTGAAGGCGATCGAAGACAAGAAGATGCGCGGCGCGGTCTGCAAGTCGATCCGCGAAGACGGCGCCTTCATCGAAGCCGGCGAGAACGACAACCTGATCGTTCAGAAGCTGGCCTCGAACCCGGCCGCCTTCGGCATCTTCGGCTACAGCTTCCTTGAGCAGAACGGCGACAAGGTGAAGGCCGCCACCATCGAGGGCAAGGCGCCGGAATACGACGCCATCTCGAGCGGTGAATACCCGGTCTCGCGCTCGCTGTACTTCTACGTGAAGAACGCGCATGTCGGCACCGTGCCCGGCATGAAGGAATACGTCACCGAGTTCACCTCGGAAGACGCCATGAGCCCGGTCGGCTATCTGGCCCAGCGCGGCCTGATCGCCCTGCCGGATGCGGAGCGCGCCGAAGTGGCGAAGACCGCCCAGGGCCTGGTTCCGCTGAAGATGTGATCGGATGAGGGCTGGCTGCGCCTGCATACCGGTGCAGCCAGCCCCAGCCATCGCAAGACGACCCGGCGGCTTTCGTCCGGTGCAGGCTGGCACCGCCGGAGCCGCCGTTCGCCTGCCGGGGCCTGCCCTCCCGGCCGGCGCCCATCCGAAGCAGCCGCGACAGAACGGCCGCATCGAACCTTTCGTCCGCGACCTTGCGGAACCCGCGAACCTGAAGGGCCCAACCGGCCCGATGCCTGAAGGCAGAGGCGGCGCATGACGGTAAGCTCCTTCGTGCTCATCGTGCTGATCCTGAGCGCGGTAGCATTCTTCCTCGGACGGCGGCGCTCGGTGTCGCTTGCGAATGGCAGGCTCTCCACCCTGCATTCGCGCCCCGGCTATTACGGCTGGTATGTGGCATTGTGGTGCGGCCTGCCGGCGGTGCTGCTGGCGCTGGTCTGGATCGTGGCCCGCACACCGATCGTCAACGGCGCCGTCCACGACGTCATTCCGGAAGACGTGATGGCGGCCGGCACCGGTGCCGTGAACCTGTTCATGGCCGATGCCTACAACCTTGCCACCGGCAACATCGTCTCGTCGGATCCGAGCCCCGCAGTGCGCGAGGCGGCCTCGATCATCACCGGCCTGACCCGGACGGTGAACCTGGCCTTCGCCGGCATCGGTCTTGCCCTGGCGCTTGCCGGCCTCACCGCCGCCTATCGGCGGATCACCGCGGATTTCCGCTCCCGCAACCGGGTTGAGCGGATCCTGCGCATCCTGCTGATCGTGGCCTCGACGCTGTCGATCTTCACCACCATCGGCATCGTGTTCTCGGTGCTGTTCGAATCGATCCGCTTCTTCCAGCGGATCCCGATCCTCGATTTCCTGTTCGGCCTGCACTGGAGCCCGCAGATCGCGATCCGCGCCGATCAGGTCGCCTCGGAAGGCTCGTTCGGCATGATCCCGCTGTTCGCGGGCACGCTGCTGATCACCTTCATCGCGCTGGCGGTGGCGATCCCGATCGGCCTGCTGGCGGCGATCTACATGTCGGAATATGCCGGTCGCAAGACCCGCGCGCTGGCCAAGCCGCTGCTCGAGATCCTGGCCGGCATCCCGACCGTGGTCTACGGCTTCTTCGCGGCGCTGACCGTGGCGCCGCTGATCCGCGGTTTCGGCGAGAGCCTGGGCATCGATGCCGCCTCGGAATCGGCGCTGGCCGCCGGTCTGGTCATGGGCATCATGATCATCCCCTTCGTGTCGTCGCTGGCCGACGACGTGATCAACGCCGTGCCCCAGACACTGCGCGACGGCTCGCTCGGCCTTGGCGCCACCACCTCCGAGACGATCAAGCTGGTGATCCTGCCGGCGGCCCTGCCGGGCATCGCCGCCGCCTGCCTGCTCGCCTTCTCGCGCGCCATCGGCGAGACCATGATCGTGGTGATGGCGGCCGGCCTGGCTGCGAACCTCACCGCCAATCCCTTCGAGGCGGTCACGACCGTCACCGTGCAGATCGTCACCCTGCTGGTCGGCGACCAGGAATTCGACAGTGCCAAGACGCTCGCGGCCTTCGCCCTGGGTCTGGTCCTGTTCGTCATGACCCTGGCGCTGAACGTGGTGGCCCTGCACATCGTCCGCAAATATCGCCAGGCCTATGACTGAGCGACGGGAGCAACAGGTCATGACCGACAGCACCCTGAACCCTGCCGGCGCCCCGATCGCCGGACGGGAAAGCCCCCATGCCGGCCAGGCGGCGGCTGCCCGCCTCAGGGCCCGGCGCCGCTCGGAACGCCGCTTCAAGGCCTATGGTCTGGGCGCCGTCCTGCTCGCCATCGTCATGCTGGTCGTGCTGATCGGCACGCTGGCGGGCCAGGGTCTCGGCGCTTTCACCCAGACCCAGATCGCGGTGGAGGTCAATCTCGACCCGGCCCGGCTGGACCCGCAGGGCACGCGCGACCAGAAGACGCTCGCGGACGCCAATTATACCGGCCTGCTGACCGACATCGTCCGCGACAATTTCGGCGCCACCCAGCGCCGGGACATCCTGAAGGCCCTGGGCCTGTTCAGCCGCGATGCCCGCTTCGAGTTGCGTGATTTCGTGCTGGCCAACCCGGATCTGATCGGCACCACCCAGACGGTGTGGCTGACGGCCTCGGGCGATCTCGACATGCTCGACAAGGGCTGGATCGACCGCGATCTGCCCGAGACGCAGCGGCCGATCGACGATCGGGTGCTCGGCTGGTACGACGCGCTGGTGGCGAAGGACGCGATCAGCCGCGACTTCAACACCCGCTTCTTCACCGGTGCCGACAGCCGCTCGCCCGAGCTGGCCGGCATCTGGGGAGCGACCGTCGGCTCTGCCCTCACCCTCTTCGTCTGCTTCATCCTCTCCTTCCCGATCGGCGTCACCACGGCGATCTATCTGGAAGAGTTCGCGCCCAAGAACCGCTGGACCGACCTGATCGAGGTCAACATCAACAACCTCGCGGCGGTGCCCTCGATCGTGTTCGGTCTGCTGGGTCTTGCGGTGTTCATCGGCTTCTTCGGCATGCCCCGATCGGCGCCGGTGGTCGGCGGCTTCACGCTGGCACTCATGACCCTGCCCACCATCATCATCGCGACCCGCGCCGCGCTGAAGGCGGTGCCGCCCTCGATCCGTCAGGCGGCCCAGGGGCTGGGTGCCAGCCCGGTGCAGGTTGTGTTCCATCACGTGCTGCCGCTGGCCATGCCGGGCATCCTGACCGGCACGATCATCGGCATGGCCCAGGCGCTGGGCGAGACCGCACCGCTGCTGATGATCGGCATGGTCGCCTTCATCGCCGACGTGCCGGGTGGCTTCACCACGCCGTCGACGGTGCTGCCGGTGCAGATCTTCCTCTGGGCCGACAGCCCGGAACGCGCCTTCGTCGAAAAGACCGCCGCCGCCATCCTGGTGCTGCTCGGCTTCCTGATCATCATGAACGCGATCGCCGTCCTGCTGCGCAGGCGCTTCGAGCGCCGCTGGTAAGCCGGTACGGGAGACCTTCCTCCTCCCCCGGCCGGGGTGCCCTTGCCCGGACCCCGGCCGGGCGGATCAGAGACCTTCAGCGGAGAGCCCGCCCATGACTTCCGGCCTCGTGCCCAAGATGACCGCGCGCAAGCTGAACCTGTTCTATGGTGAGAAGCAGGCGCTGTTCGACGTCGATCTCGACATCCACGCCAACAGCGTGACCGCGCTGATCGGCCCCTCGGGTTGCGGCAAGTCGACCTTCCTGCGCTGCCTGAACCGGATGAACGACACCATCCCCAATGTCCGGATCCAGGGCGAGGTGAAGCTGGAAACCGCCGACATCTACGACCGCATGGTCGACGTGGTGCAGCTGCGCGCCCGGGTCGGCATGGTGTTCCAGAAGCCCAATCCCTTCCCGAAGTCGATCTACGACAACGTGGCTTACGGTCCCCGCATCCACGGCCTGGCCGACAGCCGGGAAGAGCTGGACGAGATCGTCGAGCGGTCGCTGAAGCGGGCCGGCCTTTACGAAGAGGTGAAGAGCCGCCTGCAGGAAAGCGGCACCGGCCTCTCGGGCGGTCAGCAGCAGCGTCTGTGCATCGCCCGCGCGATCGCGGTTGACCCCGAGGTGATCCTGATGGACGAGCCCTGCTCGGCGCTGGACCCGATCGCGACCGCGCGTATCGAGGAGCTGATCGACGAGCTGCGCGAGAACTACACCATCGCCATCGTCACCCACTCCATGCAGCAGGCGGCCCGCGTGTCGCAGCGCACCGCCTTCTTCCATCTGGGCCAGCTGGTCGAGTTCGGCGACACCGAGCAGGTGTTCACCAACCCGCGCGAGGTCCGGACCCAGGACTACATCACCGGCCGCTTCGGCTGACCGGATCCGCCCAGGGAGACCAGTCTCATGCCCATTTCCGGTCAGCACATCGTGAAATCCTTCGACGAAGAGATTGCGCGCCTCGGCAACGACATCGTCCGCATGGGCGGCCAGGTGGAAGCGCAGATCGATCTCGCCATGCGTGCCATCGCCAGCCGTGACAGCGAGCTGGCGAGCGATGTGGTCGCGGGCGACAGCAAGGTCGACGGCCTGGAAGACATGATCGAGGAGCAGGTGGTGCGGCTGTTCGCGCTGCGTGCCCCCGTCGCCAACGATCTGCGTCTGGCCTTTGCCTCTCTGCGCATTGCGGCCGAGCTGGAGCGCATGGGCGATCTGGCCAAGAACGCCGCCAAGCGCGCGATCATCCTGAACCAGTCGGCCCCGGTCCGGCCGGTGCATGTGCTGCCGCGCATGGCCGCGGTGGTGCAGCGCATGCTGAAGGACGTGCTCGACGCCTTCGTCGAACGTGATGCCGGCCGCGCCCGTGCCGTCTGGCAGAACGATGCCGAGGTCGACGAGCTGCACAACAGCCTGTTCCGCGAACTCCTGACCTACATGATGGAGGATCCGCGGCACATCACGGCGTGCACGCACATGCTGTTCATCGCCAAGAACATCGAGCGGATGGGCGATCACACCACCAATATCGCCGAGCAGGTGATCTTCGTGGTCGAGGGCACCAAGCCCGATACTGCCCGCCCCAAGGCCGAGACCGTTCTCGACCGGTCGG
The DNA here is from genome assembly GCF_039634785.1 of Tistrella mobilis. Classification (NCBI taxonomy): domain Bacteria; kingdom Pseudomonadati; phylum Pseudomonadota; class Alphaproteobacteria; order Geminicoccales; family Geminicoccaceae; genus Tistrella; species Tistrella mobilis. Next base: position 412,919 of record NZ_JBBIAB010000001.1, read on the forward strand.
GCGACGCCGTTCTCGACGACTGACGGCCCGGCGGCCTGCTTCGTCCCCCGGGACGATCCGGCAGGCCGTCTCTTCCCCCGCGCGCACCCCGCACCCCCCTCTGACCGGCCGGCACGCCCCCCGGGGTTCCTGGTGCCGGCCACCCGACTTCCTGGAGGACATCCGAGCGATGCGTCCGAAGATCATGGTCGTCGAAGACGAAACCGCGATCGTCACCATCCTGCGCTACAACCTCGAACGCGCGGGCTTTGCCGTCGAGGAGGCGAATGACGGCGAGGAGGCGCTCTGGCGCATTCGCGAGGTGAAGCCCGACGTCCTGCTGCTGGACTGGATGCTGCCCAAGCTTTCCGGGCTGGAGCTGTGCCGCCAGCTGCGCCGCGACCCCGAGACCCGCAATCTGCCGATCATCATGCTCACCGCGCGCGGCGAGGAGACCGATCGGGTGCGCGGGCTGGACAGCGGTGCCGACGACTACGTGCCCAAGCCCTTCTCGCCCCAGGAAGTGGTGGCCCGGATCCGCGCCGTGCTGCGCCGCATCCGTCCCGCCTTCTCGGAAGAGGTGCTGTCCTATGCCGATCTGCAGATGGATCTGGCGGCCCACAAGGTGACCCGCTCGGCCGAACCCGTGCATCTGGGGCCGACCGAATTCCGCCTGCTGCGCTTCCTGATGGAGCATCCGGGCCGGGTCTTTTCGCGCGAGCAGCTGCTCGACGGCGTCTGGGGCCAGGACATCTATGTCGAGCCCCGCACGGTGGACGTGCATATCCGCCGGCTGCGCAAGGCGCTGAACGGCGAGAACCTGCCCGATCTGATCCGCACCGTCCGCTCCGCCGGCTATGCGCTGGATGCCCAGGGCACGGCTGCCTGACGGTCCCTGCAACCCGACTTGATGTGGACGGGCGCCCGCGGCCGGGCGTAGCATGGGGCAACTGCCCGACCGGCAGTTTATGGCGCGGGGGCCCCATGACGCTCGACATCTGGTTGATCTATCTGGCGGCGGCGGCGGGGCTGTCGCTGACGCCCGGGCCGAACGGGCTCCTGTCGCTCAATCACGGCGTGCGCTTCGGCGTGCGCCGTACCGCCTTCACCGCTGCGGGCGGGGTGACCGGCTTCATGGTGCTGGTCGCGGCCTCGCTTGCCGGGCTCGGGGCGCTGCTGGCGGCATCGGAACAGGCTTTCACCATCGCCAAATGGATCGGGGCGGCCTATCTGGTCTGGCTGGGCATCCGCACCTTCCGCGCGCCGCCGCCCTCGGTGACGCTGGCCGATGCCGGGGGCCGCATTGCCGGGGCGGGGCCCTGGCGGCTGTTCACCCAGGGCTTTCTGGTGGCGGTGTCGAACCCCAAGGCGCTGATCTTCTTCGCCGCCTTCCTGCCCCAGTTCATGGTGCCGGGCGTGTCGTTCCTGACCCATCTTCTGGTTCTGGGCGGCACCTTTGCCGTGGTCGAATTCGTCTACGAGCTGATCCTGGCGGGGGCCGCGCGGCGCATCGCCCCCTGGCTGGGGCGCCATGGCCGCTGGTTCAACCGGGCGACCGGTGCGGCCTTTGTCGGCATCGGCGGCATCCTGACCACCGCCAACCGGATCTGAGCCGGGCGCATCGCCGCTTTCCGTGAAAATTCATCGTGTCGGCGGCGCTTGACCGCGCCCCGGCCCGCGCGTGATATAGGCGCGTTTCCATTGAACCGCGCATCGCGGACCCAAGCTCCGGCCGGCATCCACACCCGGCGGGCGGTCTGCGGATGCCGAAGGCGAGGACCAGATGGCGAGGATCTTCTCCGGCGCACAGCCGACCGGCAACCTGCATCTCGGCAACTATCTGGGCGCCATCCGCAACTGGGTGACGCTGCAGGACAGTTACGAGTCGGTGTTCTGCATCGTCGATCTGCACGCCATCACCGTCTGGCAGGATCCCAAGGCGCTGATCCGGCAGACCCGCGAGCTGACCGCCGCCTATATCGCCGCCGGCATCGACCCGGAACGCTGCGTGATCTTCAACCAGTCGGCCGTGACCGCGCATTCGGAACTGGCCTGGCTGCTGAACTGCATGACGCCGATCGGCTGGCTGAACCGGATGACCCAGTTCAAGGAGAAGGCCGGCAAGGACCGCGAGAAGGCGAGCCTTGGCCTTTATGCCTATCCTGTGCTGATGGCGGCCGACATCCTGGCCTATAAGGCGACCCATGTGCCGGTGGGAGAGGACCAGAAGCAGCATCTGGAACTGACCCGCGACATCGCACAGCGCTTCAACCAGCTCTATGAAAAGGACGTGCTGCCGCTGCCCGAGCCGATGATCCTGGGGGCGGCAACCCGGGTGATGTCGCTGCGCGACGGTACGAAGAAGATGAGCAAGTCCGACCCGTCGGATTATGCGCGCATCAACCTGACCGACGACCGCGACACCATCGCCCAGAAGCTGAAGAAGGCCCGGACCGACAGCGAGCCCGGCGTGACCTACGAGCCGGAGCGCCGGCCCGAGGTCGCCAACCTGATCCGGATCTATGCCGCGCTGGACGGCCGCACCACCGACCAGGTGGTTGCCGACTATGCCGACGCGCCCTTCACCACGGTGAAGACCCGCCTGACCGACCTTGCGGTCGAGAAGCTGGGCCCGATCGCCGAGGAGATGAAGCGCCTGATGGCCGATCCGGCCGAGATCGACCGGATCCTGGCCAAGGGGGCCGATCGTGCCCGCGCCATCGCCGACCCGGTGGTGGCCGAGGTGCGCGAGACGATCGGCCTGCTGCGCCCCTGATCCGCCCTTGGCCTGCGGGCTGCGGATCTTTACGACATGGCCCGGATCGCGGAAAACCGCGGTCTTCGGGTTGCAAGCGCCGACGGGCCGGACCAGAATGGTCCGGCCCGGTCGCCTTCAGGACCGGTCCCCGCGCCAGACGGACCGTCATGCAGATCTATCTTCCCATCGCCGAGCTGTCGATCGATGCGATCGCGATCCTGCTGATGGGGCTGGGTGTGGGCTTTCTGTCGGGTCTGGTCGGCGTGGGCGGCGGTTTTCTGATGACGCCGCTGCTGATGTTCGTGGGCGTGCCGCCGCCGGTGGCGGTGGCGACCGGGGCCAATCAGGTGGTCGCGGCCTCGGTCTCGGGCCTGCTGGCCCATTGGCGCCGCGGCACGGTCGATGTCCGGATGGGCGGCGTGCTGCTGGTCGGCGGCCTGGTCGGATCGGGCGTCGGCATCCTGATCTTCCGCTGGCTGCAGGCGATCGGCCAGATCGACCTGGTGATCGGCGTCTCCTATGTGCTGTTCCTGGGCGTGATCGGCGTGCTGATGGGCATCGAGTCGGCGCGCAGCCTGCTGGTCCGCAATCAGCCGGCGAAGAAGCGCCATCAGCACAACTGGATGCACGGGCTGCCCTTCAAGCTGCGCTTCCGCAAATCCAAGCTCTACATTTCGGCGCTGCTGCCGCTGGCGCTGGGGGCGGGGGTGGGTGTGCTGACGGCCATTCTGGGCGTCGGCGGCGGCTTCATCATGATCCCGGCGATGATCTATATCCTGGGCATGCCGACGCTGGTCGTGGTCGGCACCTCGCTGTTCCAGATCCTGTTCGTGTCGATGAACGTCACGATCATGCATGCGGTCACCACCGAGGCGGTGGATCTGGTGCTGGCGGCCATCCTGGTGATCGGCAGCGTGATCGGCGCGCAGGTGGGCTCCAGGCTGACCACGAAGCTGCGTGGTGAGCATCTGCGCGGCCTGCTTGCGGCCGTGGTGGTGCTGACCGCCATCAAGATCGGCGCCGATCTGGTGATCCGGCCCGACGAGCTGTTCTCGGCCGTGGTCGTGGGGCCGGGCTGATGGCCGATATGCTGCGCATCGCCAGGCTGCCGGCCCTGTTCGTCTTTCTGCTGACCCTGGCGGCCGCGCTTGTGACGGCGGTGTCGGGAACCCTGCGTGCCCGGGCACAGCCGCTGGTGGCGGACCTTTCCAGCCATCTGATCTCCATCACCTCCAGCTTCACCGGCACCGAACTGCTGCTGTTCGGCGCGACCGAAGGCCCGGGCGAGGTGATCGTGGTGATCCGCGGCCCGGCCGAGACGGTCGACATCCGCCGCAAGGACCGTATCCTCGGCATGTGGATCAATGCCCGCACGATCCGCTTCAACCAGGTGCCGGCCTTCTATTGGGTGGGGGCGAGCGCGCCGCTTGAGACCTTCACCAACGACCAGATGCTGGCCCGGCATCGTATCGGCCTCACCCGGCTGGACTTCCCCGGCGGCGAGGATGCGGCCCCCGAGGAACGCGCCGTCTTCCGCGACGCGCTGATCCGGAACCGTCAGCAGGCCGGCCTGTTCGTGCCCGCGGTGCAGCCGATCTCGCGATTGGGGGACCGGCTGTTCCGGGTGACGGTCGCCTTTCCGTCCAATGTCACCACCGGCGGCTACCGGGCCGAGATTTTTCTGGTGAACGAGGGCCGGGTGGTGGCCGCCCAGACCACGCCCCTGTTCGTGCGCAAGGACGGGCTGGGCGACAACATCGCCCGTCTGGCCCATGAACAGCCGCTCGGCTACGGCATCGCCGCGGTGCTGATTGCGCTGACCGCCGGCTGGACCGCAGGCTTCGTGTTCCGCCGCTTCTGAGGAGGTTGTCATCCGATGACCGACGAGACTTCAACCCCCGAACCTGCGGCCGTGCCCAAGCCCCGGCCCGCCGTCAAATTCCTGGTCTGCGTCGATGGCAGCGCCCATAGCCGGGTGGCGGTGCGCTATGCCTGCCGGCGTGCCCGCGCCCGTGGCGGCCGGGTGACCCTGCTGACCGTGATCGAGCCGGCCGAGAATCAGCACTGGATGTCGGTCGGCAATCTGATGGCCGAGGAACTGCGCGAGCAGGCCGAGCAGGTGCTGCAGGAGATTGCGGCCGAGGTGAACGCCTTCGCCGGGCTGATGCCCGAACTGCTGGTCCGCGTGGGCCCGATTGGTGACGAGATCCTGCGCCAGATGCGCGAGGACAAGGATATCGGCATGATCGTGCTGGCCGCCCGTCCGCCATCGGAAGGGCCGGGCAAGCTGGTGCGCTGGCTGGCAAGCCAGCTGGCGGGGGAACTGCTGGTGCCGATGACGATCGTCCCCGGCAACCTGTCCGAGGACGATCTGCTGCGTCTTACCTGATGGCGGCGGCCTCTGCCGGCACATCCACGCCGCAATCCTCGCAATCCTCGGGCAGGGTATAGACCTCTTCCTCGGCGGCGAGCCCGCGCAGATGGAAAGTGCCGAGTGGTTCGAGCCTGCGGCCCATATGTTCGACGATCCGGGCGATGGTCGACGAGATCGCGACCGTGCGGCCCAGATCCCGGGCCAGAACCTCCAGCCGGCTTGCTTCGTTGACGGCCTGGCCGATGACGGTGAAGTCCAGCCGTTCGGGGGCACCGATATTGCCGTAGAGCACTTCGCCCGCATGCAGGCCCAGGCCGAAGGCCAGCGGTTCCTGGCCCAGCGCCCGGCGGCGGGCGTTCAGCTCCGCCATGCCGCGGACGGCGTCACGCGCGGCATCCAGCGCCGCGCAGCCGGCGAAGGGGCAGGCCCCTTCGCGCACCGGGGTCGGGAAGACGGCGAGCACGCCATCGCCGATCAGCTTCATCACCTGGCCGCCATGGGCGGTGATCGCGCGGTTCATCACCTCGAAATGGTCGTTCAGCGTGGCGATCAGCACTTCGGGCGCCACCCGTTCCGACATGGCGGTGAAGCCGCGCAGGTCCGAGAACCAGATCGCGGCATTCATCCGTTCCACGTCGCCGCGCTTGATGGTGCCGGCCAGCACCCGCTCGCCGGCATCGTCGCCCAGATAGGTGCGCAGCAGGGTGCGGACCTGGCCGCGCTGGCTGATGACCTCCACCGCCAGCGTCACCATCGGCAGCAGGGACGATACCCGGCGCAGATCGCCCTCGCTGAAGCCGCCCGGATTGCGGGTGGCGAGCGACAGGGCGTTGGGCGTGCCGTCATGGAAGGCGAGCGGCATCATCGCATAATCGGTGAAGCCCTCTTCGTGCAGGTCGGCCAGGATCGGGAAATCGCCGATCTGGGCGTTGGGGCCGGTCAGCCGCCGCCGCACGCCGACGCCGTGTTCGGCGATCAGCATGAAGGGGCTGCGCAGATAGGCCTCGGTCAGCTCCACGCCGTGGGCGCGGCGGATCTCCTCGACCGGCTGATCGGGGCGCCATTCGATCGATACGCCGCGGAATTGCGGGTCCAGAAGGCGCAGATGCAGGGTGGCCCGATCGATCGGCACACCTGCTGCCAGCAACCGCTCGGACAGGCCGGCGATCAGCTCCCCCACCGGCAGGCCGGGACCTTCCTGGGCAAGCCACTCACCGATCGGATCCGGGCCCAGCACCGACGGGGCCGCGGCGGCACGACGCACGGGGGTGCGCGGCACTGAGACATCGTCCAGGCGTTCGGCTTCCATCATCGGATCGTCCTGCAGGCGGTGGGTTGGGGCGTGTCGGCACAACGCGCCCACGTTCATATCGTGGCTCGATGTGCCCGCGTCGAGTGGTAAAGCTCACGCCTGCCCGATAATTGCGGAGGTGTGACTTTCACGGGCGTTCCAGAAGCCTGGGGCCGACACCCTCGCGGCCCAGCGCATCGCCGGGATTGCGCAGCGGGCAGTCGGCCAGCGACAGGCAGCCGCAGCCGATGCAGCCGTCCAGCTCGTCGCGCAGCCTGGTCAGGCGGATGATGCGCGCCTCCAGCATGGCGCGCCAGCGCGACGACATGTCCTTCCACTCGGCGGCACTCAGCTTCGCATCGGGCGGGAAGGGGGCGAGCGCCGCCCCGATGTCTTCGAGCGGAATACCGGCGCGCTGGGCCACCTTGATGATCGCGATCCGGCGCAGCACCGCGGCCGGAAAGCGGCGCTGGTTGCCGGCGCTGCGCATGCTGCGGATCAGGCCGCGGCTTTCGTAGAAATGCAGGGTCGAGACCGCGACCCCGGCACGTTTTGCGACCTCCCCCACGGTCAGGATCCGATGCGCATCGGTGCGGTCGTCCGGCTTTATCGGCATGCCCGGTTCCCCATTGACCTCAACTTTACTTGAGGTTCTATAGTCCGGCCGATCCGGACCGGCAAGCCTGCCGGCCTTCATTCAGCAACGGGATCGGTTCCGTGACAGGGTTCATCGAACGGGCGCTCGACAGCGCCTGGCTCTGGCTGATCGCCAGGATCTGCCTCGCCGTGGTCTTCGTCGCCTCGGGCCTTGCCAAACTGGTGGATTTCGAGGGCGGGCTCGCCGAAATGCGGGCGGCCGGGTTGAAGCCGGCCGTCCTGTTCAACCTGCTGACCGCGGCCACCCTGCTCGGCGGATCGGCGGCGATCCTGGCTGACCGGCTGGTCTGGCTGGGGGCCGGGGCGCTGGTCGTGTTCCTGGTGGCGACCATTCTGGTGGTCCACACCTTCTGGTCCAAGACCGGCCCCGAGGCGCAGATCGCCCTGTTCTTCGCCCTTGAACATGTCTCGGTGGCGGGCGGGCTGATCGCGGCGGCGATCGCCAGCGATCAGCGCCGCCGGTTGCGCTGGAGGGGGTGAGCCCATGTCCCGCACTCTGCTTGCAGGGCTCGCCGCGTTGGCCGCTGCCGGCCTCGCCGGCGCCTGGTTGCTTCTGGTGGAGCCCCGGCCGGCGCCGGCGGCCCCGGCCTGGCCGGCGACCAGGGTGGCGTTGGCCACGGCCGAACGGGTGACGGTGCCGCGGCGCTTTCAGGGCGTGGGCGAGGTGGAGGCCATCCGACAGGTGCTGGTGGCGGCCGAAACCAGCGGCCGGATCACCGGCATCGACGTCACCTCGGGCGAGGCGGTCAAGGCCGGCACGCTGCTGGTGCAGCTGAACGATGCGGTGGAACGTGCCGAGCTGCAGCAGCAGCTGGCCCGGCTGCGCAATGCCGAGGCCCGTCTTGGCCGCCTGACGCGGCTGGTCGAGCGCAATGCCGCCTCTCGCGAGCAGCTGGACGATGCCCTGGCCGAGCGCGACAGCGCCGCCGCTGCCGCCGCGCGGACCCGGGCGCTGATCGATCAGAAGGCGATCCGGGCGCCGTTCGACGGGGTCGCCGGTATCCGCCGGGTGCATCCGGGGCAGTATCTGGAAACCGGTGCGCCGGTGGTGAGCCTGGTCGATACCAGCCTGCTTCGGATCAACTTCGCGCTCGACGAGCAGGCCGTGCCGGAGTTGAGCCTGGGGCAGCGGGTGGAGGTTGCGGTCGACGCCTGGCCCGATCAGGTCTTCGTGGCGGAGATCACCGCCATCGACCCGTTGATCGGCGATGCCCGGATGGTCCGGATCCAGGCGACGCTGCCCGATCCGGACGGGCGGCTCAAGGCCGGGATGTTCGCCGGCGTGCGGGTGGTCAGGCCCTCCGGACCCCCGGCGCTGGTGGTGCCCGAGACCGCCATCACCTATACCGCCTATGGCGACAGCGTGTTCGTGGCGCGCGCCGATCCGGCACGCGGGCTGGTCGCCACCCGGGTGGCGGTCGAGGTGGGGGCGCGTTGGGACGGGCGTGCCGAGATCGTCTCAGGGCTTACCGACGGCGACCGGGTGGTGACCTCGGGCCAGGTGCGACTGGCAGACGGCATGGCGGTCGAACCGGTTGCGCGTGACACGCTGGAGGTGCGGCCATGAGCTTCACCGACATCTTCGTCCGCCGCCCGGTGCTGGCGCTGGTGGTCAGCATGCTGATCCTGCTGGGCGGCGCGGTCTCGCTCGGCCAGTTGCCGATCCGGCAGTATCCGGCGCTGGAGAGCGCCACGATCACCGTCACCACCGACTATCCCGGGGCCTCGGCCGAGCTGATGCAGGGCTTCGTCACCCAGCCGATCACCCAGGCGGTCTCGTCGGTGGAAGGCATCGATTATCTCTCCTCGTCCTCCGTGCAGGGGCGGAGCACGGTGACGATCCGCATGGAGCTGAACCGCGACTCGACCCGGGCGATGACCGAGGTGATGGCCAAGGTCTCGTCGGTCCGCTACCGCCTGCCCGAAGCGGCCTATGATCCGGTGATCGAACGCTCGGCGGGCGATTCGACCGCCGTGGCCTATGTCGGCTTCTCCAGCGACACCCTGCCGATGCCGGCCTTGACCGACTATCTGTCACGGGTGGTGGAGCCGATGTTCTCGGGCATCGATGGTGTCGCCAAGGTCCAGGTCTTCGGTGGGCAGAAGCTGGCCATGCGGCTCTGGCTCGATCCGGACCGGCTGGCGGCCCGTGGGCTGACGGGGGCCGATGTGGCGGCCGCCCTCAGGTCCAACAATGTTCAGGCGGCCCCCGGCCGGCTGGACGGGCTCTATGTGCTCTCGGACCTCTCGGTCAACACCGACGTCACCGACGTCGCCGGCTTTCGCGAGATGGTGATCCGCGACGATGCCCGCGGGCTGGTCCGGCTGGGCGACGTGGCCACGATCGAGCTGGGCGCCGCCTCCACCCAGACCAGTGCGGTGATGGATGGTGAGGCCGCGGTCTTTCTCGGTCTGTTTCCGACGCCGGCCGGCAACCCGCTGGTGATCGTCGACGGCATCCGCGATCTTCTGCCCGCGATCGGCAAGACCCTGCCGCCCGATGTCCGCGTCGATCTCGCCTATGAAAGTGCGGGCTTCATCCAGGCCTCGATCGACGAGGTGCTGCACACTCTGGTCGAGGCGCTGGTGATCGTGGTGGTGGTGATCTTCCTCTGCCTCGGCTCGTTGCGCAGCGTGCTGATCCCGGTTGTGACCATCCCGCTGTCGATGCTGGGGGCGGCGGCCCTGATGCTCGCCTTCGGGTTCAGTCTGAACCTGCTCACCCTGCTCGCCATGGTGCTGGCGATCGGGCTTGTGGTCGATGATGCGATCGTGGTGGTCGAGAATGTCCATCGCCATGTCGAGGAGGGGCGCACGCCCGTCGAGGCGGCGTTGATCGGCGCCCGCGAGGTGGCGGGGCCGGTGATCGCCATGACGCTGACGCTGGCTGCGGTCTATGCGCCGATCGGCCTGATGGGCGGGCTGACCGGGGCTCTCTTTCGGGAATTCGCCCTGACGCTGGCCGGATCGGTGGTGGTCTCGGGCGTGGTGGCGCTGACCCTCTCGCCGGTGATGAGTTCGCTGCTGCTGACGGCGAAGATCCACGAAAGCCGGATGGCGCGGATGACGGAACGGGTCTTCGGCGGGCTGACCCGCAGCTACGGGCATCTGCTCGGCCTGTCGCTGCGCCATCGCTGGGCAACCGGGCTGGTGGCGCTGGGCGTCTGCGTCAGCCTGCCGCTGCTCTACCAGATGCCGGCGCGGGAGCTGGCGCCGGTCGAGGATCAGGCCTCGGTCCTGGCGGCGATCAAGTCGCCTCAGCATGCCAATCTCGCCTATGCCGAGCGGTTTGCGGCCCGGCTGGACGAGGTGTTCGCGGCGATGCCCGAGACGGTCGGCACCTGGATCATCAATGGCACCGACGGGCCGTCTGCAAGCTTCGGTGGCGCCAATCTCTCCCGCTGGGAGGCCCGCAGCCGCACGGCGTCGGACGTCCAGGCGGGGTTGCAGCAGGCGGTGGCCGAGGTGGAAGGCAGCGCGATCTTCGTGTTCCAGCCGGCGCCGCTGCCCGGCTCCACCGGCGGCCTGCCGGTGCAGATGGTGCTGCGCACGCCCGAACCTCATGACGTGCTCTACCGCACCATGGAAGAGATCAAGCAGCGGGCGCGGGAGAGCGGGCTGTTCGTGGTGGTCGACGGCGATCTGGACTACGACCGGCCCGTGGTGCAGGTGTCGGTCGACCGGAACAAGGCGGCGAGCCTGGGCATCGCCATGGCCGATATCGGCGAGACGCTGGCGGTGCTGGTGGGCGAGAATTACGTCAACCGCTTCGCCATGGCCGGCCGGTCCTATGACGTGATCCCGCAGAGCGAGAGAGCCGGGCGTCTGACGCCGGACGCCCTCGGCCGCCAGTTCCTGCGCAGCCGCGACGGCACGCTGGTACCGCTTCGGGCGGTCGCGGAGATCTCGATGCGGGTGGAGCCCAACCGGCTCAGCCAGTTCGACCAGCAGAATGCCGCGACCATACAGACCATTCCGGCACCGGGCGTCTCCATGGGGCAGGCGGTCGCGTTTCTCGACGCCGAGGCGCGGGCCTTGCCGGCCGGGTTCAGCCATGACTGGCAGTCGGATTCGCGCCAATACGTTCAGGAAGGGGCGAGCCTGGCCATCGCCTTCCTGGCGGCGCTGGTGGTGATCTATCTGGTGCTGGCCGCCCAGTATGAGAGCCTGGTCGACCCGCTGATCATCCTGATCACGGTGCCGCTGTCGATCTGCGGGGCGCTGGCGCCGCTGGCGATGGGGGCCGCCACGCTCAACATCTACACCCAGATCGGCCTGGTCACCCTGATCGGGCTGATCGCCAAACACGGCATCCTGATGGTCGAGTTTGCCAACGAATTGCAGCTGCATGAAGGGCTGTCGCGGCGCGAGGCGATCCGGCGGGCGGCGGAGATCCGGCTCCGGCCGGTGTTGATGACCACGGCGGCCATGGTCTTCGGCCTGGTGCCGCTGCTCTTTGCCGCAGGGGCGGGGGCCGCAAGCCGCTTTGGCCTTGGGGTGGTGATCGTCTCGGGCATGATGGTCGGCACGCTGTTCACCCTGTTCGTGCTGCCGACCGTCTATACCGTGCTCGCCCGCGATCACCGCCCGGGGCATGCAGGGGTGCCACAGGAGGGGATCGTGCAGAACGGGGCTGCGTCGAAGACGTCTTGATCCCGTCGGATCGAGGTGCCAAATCAGGGCACGACAGACGGCATGGGTTCCGTCGCCCGAAAGCCGCAGAGAGGATCAGGTCCGATGTTCATCCAGACCGAGCGGACGCCCAATCCGCTGACGCTGAAGTTCCTGCCCGGCCGCGAAGTGGCCGAGGGTGGTGCCCAGTTCGCGCGCGGCGACGATACCGCCCGCTCGCCGCTGGCCGGCACCCTGCTTGCCATCGACGGCGTCGAAGGCATCTATCTGGGGGCCGATTTCGTCTCGGTCACCAAGTCCGAACAGGCCGACTGGATGCTGCTGAAGCCGCTGATCCTGTCGGACATCATGGAGCACTTCACCTCGGGCCGGCCCGTGCTGACCGGTGAAGGCGATGCGGCCGCGGCCCCGGCCGTGGACGAGGACGAGGTGACGGCGACCATCCGCGAGCTGATCGATACCCGGGTCCGCCCGGCCGTGGCCCAGGATGGCGGCGACATCGTGTTCGAGGGTTTCGATCACGGCATCGTCTATCTGCAGATGCATGGTGCCTGCTCGGGCTGCCCCAGCTCGACCATGACGCTCAAGAACGGCATCGAGACCATGCTCAAGCACTATGTGCCCGAGGTGGTCGAGGTCCGTCAGGTCTGAGCCGACCTTCCACGTGATGACACGCCGCTACCGTCTCACCTGCCTGGTCGTCGCCGTTGCGGCCGGGCTGGTCGCGTTCGGGTCCGCTCTGGGCGTGCTGCCGCGACCGGCCGGCGGTTTCGGCCTGTCGCCGGCGACGCTCGCGGCCCTGGATCTCCGCCGTGCGGAGGCGGCGGCGCCCGGGGCGCTGCCGGCCGAACTGGCCGGTGCGCTCGATACCGACACCCGCAAGGCCCTGTTTCGCGACACGCTCGACCCCGCCATCCGGGCGGTGAATGCCCGGGTGCGGCTGGAACGGGCGCTGGTGACGCTGGCGGCCGATGCCCGGGCGGAAGGACGCCGGCCGCCGCGCGGGCTGGAGGCGCGGGTCGCGGCTATCGCCGCCGCTACGGCGTTCCCGCCGACGATCCGGTGCGCCTGCTGGTGCGGGTGGACACCGTGCCGCCGGCCCTGATCACCGCTCAGGCGGCCCTGGAAAGCGGCTGGGGCCGCTCCCGCCTGGCGCACGAGGCCCATGCACTGTTCGGCGAACGGGCCTGGCGGCTGGCCGACGGGGTGATGCCGCTGGCGCGCAAGCGCGGGGCGGCCCATGTCGCGCGCGCCTTCCCCGACATCACCGCTTCGGTCGCGGCCTATGTCCACAATCTGAACACCCACCGCGCCTATGCCGCCTTCCGGCGCCATCGCGCCGAGGCGCGGCTGGACGGCACCCTGCCTGATCCGCTGCAGCTGGCGGGCGGCCTCAGCGCCTATTCGGAGCTGGGGCCGCGCTATGTCGCCAAGCTCAGGGCAATGATCCGCGGCGTCACCCGCGACGACGAGATGGCTCAGTCCGAGGCACCGCCACCATCGGGATCGGGCAGCGATGCCACGATCAGCGACCAGGCCTCGTCATAGGCGGCGGTAACGACTTCGGCCACGCGGGCCTGGCCGACCTGACGGACCTCTTCGATCGCGATCTCGATCCGGGTCGCCGCCTGATGCAGGCGCTGGCTGACCCGCTGATCCAGCGGCATGCCGACCAGGCCTTCCAGCCAGTTCACCACATCCTCGATCAGCGCCCGGTCGTCATCGGCGTCGCGGGTGGGCAGGTCCATCGCATCCAGCGCCTCGTCGGCGGTGATGGCGATCCGGCCCCAGGCGCCGCCGATCCGGCCGAGCGCCGCCACCACCTCTTCGCCCAGATGCGGGCCGGCATGAAGGGCGAGCCGTTCTGTCAGCGCCACGCCCTCGCGGGCGGCACGGGCCAGATCCTGCAGGGCGATCTCGGCCTCGGTGGCAAGGCCTTCCTCTTCGGGATGCATCTGCTCCTCCTGATCTTCAGGCGCCGGGTGCGGAGCGCGTGGGGGGGATGACGGGGGCCGGCTGTCCGGCCGGTTGCGGGTGCCCGGCAGCTCTGCCGCCGGTCGGTCGGGGGTCATGACCCGGATCGCCCGGCGTTTCAGGCCGAAGCTCGCCGGGGTTCTGGTCAGGATTTCACCGTCGACATTGATCCGCTTCGGCTTGGACGGGGTTTCGACCCGGACCTCGCGGCCCGACATGCGGTGAACACCCATCCAGGCATCGGCGGTTCCAAGGCGCAGCGCCGGCAGCAGCAAGGCCATGCGCCAGTGGGAGACGGGCTCGATCACATAGACGTCCAGCCGGCCGTCGTCGATCGCGGCATCGGGGGCAACGGTCAGCCCGCCGCCGTGATAACGGCCGTTGGCGACCGCAACCATGATCGCCCGCATCTCCACCCGCCGGTTGTCGACCGTCAGAACGGTATGGAAACGGCGGTGCCGGGTTACCACCCGGAACAGTGCGAACAGATAGGCGAGCGGGCCGAACCGACGTTTTTCCTCGCCATCCAGCGCCTCGGCGACGTCGACCGACAGGCCGATGCTGGCGACGTTGAAAAAGCCGCGGCCATCGACAGTGCCGATATCGATCTGCCGCACGCGCCCCTTCAGCGCCACGTCCACCGCCTGGGCCGGATCGGCCGGAATGGCGAGCGTGCGGGCGAGATCATTCGCGGTGCCGAGCGGCAGGATGGCGAGCGTCAGCCCGGTCTCGGCCATGGCGTCGGCCACGGCCGAGAGGGTGCCGTCGCCGCCGCCGACCATGACGAGGGCCGGCGGTTCCGCCGAGGCACCGGCCGTACGGATGGCCTCGGGAAAGGCGTCGGGCCCGTCCAGATCCGGGATGTCGGGGCGGAAGCCGGCGCGGATCAGGCGGCGCTCCAGCTCGTCGCGATCGAACCCCTTGGCCAGCCGGTCGCGCTTGCGCGGCGGGATCAGGACCAGGGCGCGGCGGCCGGGTGCCGCAGACGGTCGGTCAGGCGCGGCCATAGGCGGGCACCAGGGCGCCGCTGATCGGGGCGGCCTCCGACGAGGTCAGGAACAGGATGATCTTCGCCAGTGCCTCGGGCGTGACCCAGGCAGCATGATCGGCATCGGGCATGGCCGCGCGGTTGGCCGGGGTGTCGATGATCGAGGGCAGCACGGCATTGACGCGGATATGGCTCGCCAGCAGTTCCTGCGACAGGCTCTGGACCAGCGACATCACCGCCGCCTTCGAGGCGGCATAGGCCGCCATCTGTGCCGCCCCTGCGACCGCGGGCCTGGCGCCGATGGCTGTGACCGATCCGCCGCCGGCCGCCTTCAGATGCGGCACGCCGGCCCTGAGCGTGTGATAGAGACTGCGGGCATTTATCGACATCATCGCGTCGAAGCGGCTGCCGTCCACATCGGCAAGCGGCCCCATGTCGAAGCCGCCGGCGATCGCGACGATGCCGTCAAGGCCGCCCAGGGCCGCCGCCGCGGCGTCAACGGCGGTCGCCGTCTGGTCTTCGCTGCCCAGATCGGCCTGGACCAGCACCGCCCGGCCGCCGAATGCCGTTTCGGCGGCGGCGCATTCCTCTGCGACCAGATAGGTCGCGGCGACCTCGGCCCCCCGGTCCAGCGCGGCCAGCACCACCGCGCGGCCCAGTGCGCCGGTTCCCCCGGTGACCAGCAGCTTGCGTCCCTCGATCGACATCTCGGCGGATCTCCCCTCGTGATCGCGTCAGGTTCCGGCAGTCAGCCGGCGGGCATCAGCCGCGTGCCAGCGGCCGTGTCGCTCAACACCGGCAGGCGCCGGGCGTCGAAGAGCTGATAATGCCACCATTCATTGCGGTAGAAATCCCATCCCGCGGTGGTCATGATCCCCATCAGCAACAGCCGGTTGCGTTCCGCCTCGGGCGTGATGCCGGTGGCACCGTGATGCGACAGCGGGGTGAAGTCGTCGAACCCCGTGCCCATGTCGAGCACCTGCCCGGCCCCGTCGATCAGCGTCAGGTCGACCGCAGCGCCACGGGAATGGGGCGAGCCCCGACGCGGATCGGCGACGAAGTTCGGATCCGGCGTGTGTTCCCACAGCTTCCACTGGGCCTCGGACGGCCGGAAGGCGTCGTAGATGCGGAAGCGCAGCCCCTGGCGTGCGGCGATGGCGATCGCCCGGCGCATCGCCGCTGCGGCCTCGGGATGCAGGAAGCAGGCGGCGCGGGCATAGATCGGCCGGCCGGTGAAGTTGCGGGTGGTGGCGTAGGCGATGTCGATATCGACCCCGTCCCGCGCGCTCAGGATTTCTTCTAACATCAGCTGTCCCGTCCGTGCTATGCGGCGGGGGAACCCTAGCACAAGGCACGGCTCCGGGGGCACGGACATACATATGACCTTCGGCGGACGGACGGCAGTTCTGGCACTCGACACCTGCGCCGGGGCGACCTCGGCGGCGATCGGCCGCCACGGAGAGGTCGTGGCCCGGATCTTTGTGCCGGATGCCCGGGCGGCGGCGGAACGGCTGGCGCCCCTGGTCAAGGGGCTGATGGCCGAGGCGGGTGTCGCACCGGCGGAGCTTGCCGCCGTGGCGGTCACCCGCGGCCCCGGCACCTTCACCGGCGTGCGCATCGGGCTGGGATTTGCCCGCGGTCTGGCGCTCGCGGCCGGCTGCCCGGTTCTGGGCCTGACCACGCTGGAGCTGCTGGCCGCCGGTGCCGCTAAAGATGTCGCCGTTGCGGATGCCCGCGGGCGCGAGATGCTGGCGGTGATCGATGCACGGCGCGGCGAGGTCTATGTTCAGCGCATCGCTGCCGATGGCAGCCCCGGCGAGCCGGCGGCCGTGACGCCCGAGACGGCGGCGGCCGATCTGGTCGCCCGGCCGGCGCTGGCGGTGGGGGCAGGGGCGCGGCTGCTGCGTCCGCTGCTGGACGCCCACGGGCTGGCCGATCTGGTCCGTGACGATCTGCCGCACGGGCATGGCCAACCGGATGCCGCTGATCTGATCGGCCTGGCAGGGCGCCATCTGGCGGCGGGTCAGGCCGGCGGCGCGCCGCCCGTGCCGCTCTATCTGCGGGCACCCGACGCCCTGCCGCCGGCGCCGAGCGGGATCGAGACGCCGTGACCGGCACCCATGATCTGGCGCCGGCAACGGCGGATACGGCGCCGGCCATGGCCGCACTCTATGCGCGGGCCTTCGATGCCCCGTGGGAGACGCAGTGGAGCGCCGACGCCATCCGCGATCTGCTGGCCCTGCCGACGGTGGCCGCGATGATCCTGGGCCCTGAGCCGGCGCTTTCCGGCATGGTGATGGTGCAGGCCGCGGCCGGCGAGGCCGAGATTCTGACCATCGCCGTCGATCCGACCTGCCGCGGGCGCGGATTGGGACGGCGTCTGCTCGACGGGGCGGCGATCTGGGCAGCTGCCCGCGGGGCAGACCGGCTGCTGCTGGAAGTGGCGGTCGACAACATGCCGGCGCGGGCTCTTTATCTGTCGGCAGGTTTCCGGATCGCAGGTCGTCGGCGCGGTTACTATGCACGCGGCAAGGCCCCGGCGGTGGATGCCGAAGTCATGGAACTGCCTTTGGTTCCCGCCTGAAATCTGCCCGAGATTTCGTTATCCGCCGGCGATTCGGAAGGTCAGCCGCCACACGTCCGGCGTGTCCGTTTCAGCCGACAGGTCCACGATCTGGTGCCCCAGTTCCACAACCGACCGCGGTACGTTCTCCAGAGGCTCACCCGCCTTCAGTCGGACTTCACCGATCTGACCCCCGGACATCTTCCCGATCATTAATTTTGTTTTGACAAACGTCATCGGGCAGACATCATGCGTGACGTCGAGAAAGCGATCTGCACTTGGTTTCATTGCGAACCATCCGGTCGTCGTCTCGGAGTGCGAGGGACGGGTACGTCCCGGTGACGGCCATCCTGGGCGGAGGCCGGTACCGGTGCGGGGCCCGGACATCAGTGCCGATGTCCATCCTCGTCATCGTCATCCCGGTCGGACAGACCACCCGCCAGGCTCTCAGACCTCGACGTCGTCCCCCGGGCCGTCGAAGTCAAGGGCATTCCCGCGCGGAAGGCCCGGCCTGTCCCGACATCTGCTCCCGACCCTGATTTCCGCCCGAGACACCGAGGTCCAGACCATATCATGGCCGAAAATCCGAGCCCGCTCGATCTTCTCTCGCTGACCGCACAGATCGTGTCGTCCCATGTCGCGAACAACACCGTGTCGGCCGGCGAACTGCCGCAGCTGATCGGCGAGGTCTATCAGAGCCTTGCCGGCCTCGGCCGCGAGCCTGAACCGCGTGAGGAAGAGCAGCGCCCGACCCCGGCGGTGCCGATCCGCAAGTCGGTGCATGACGACTACATCATCTGCCTTGAGGACGGCAAGAAGCTGAAGATGCTGAAGCGCCACCTCAAGACGGCCTACGACATGACCCCGGAAGAATATCGCCGCCGCTGGGGCCTGGCCGACGACTATCCGATGGTCGCGCCGGGCTATGCCCGCCAGCGCAGCGATCTTGCCAAGCGCATCGGTCTTGGCCGTCGGGGCCGCGGCGACGCGGATTGATCCGGCCCGCAGCTGCCTCGGCTGACGATTTTGCGGGCGCCGGTCGGAAGACTGTGGCGCCCGCCGCTTGTCGTTGCGCGGCTGCTGTCCGATAATGGCCTGACGGGCGGGGTGGTCTTCCAGACCATCCCGCCACGACCGATTGCGGGGACCGTGCCTCTGATGGGGCGGTCCTTATCCGTTCGTGACGGTCGTCCGAAGGCGCGACGATGGCGCGGCCTCCGTTCCGGACGGAACAGGGGTGGCGGCATGCAGAAGCGCGCAGACCGGCCATCCGCGTGTTCCGCCCCCTTTCTGCCCAAGGAGCCAGGCCATCTTGGAGATGTCGCGACTGGAGCGTCTGTGTCTCGAAAAGGGTCTGAAGATGACCGACCAGCGCCGGGTGATCGCCCGCGTGCTGTCGGAAGCCGACGACCACCCGGATGCCGAAGAGCTGCATCGCCGGGCCAGTGCCGTTGATCCCCGGATCAGCATCGCCACCGTCTATCGGACGGTGCGGCTGTTCGAGGAAGCGAGCATTCTGGAGCGGCATGATTTCGGCGACGGCCGCGCCCGCTACGAGACCATTCCCGAAGAGCATCACGATCATCTGATCGACATGCGCAACGGAACCGTGATCGAATTCCAGAACACCGAGATCGAGCGTCTTCAGCAGGAGATTGCCCGCAAGCTCGGTTACCGACTGGTCGATCATCGTCTGGAACTGTACGGCATTCCGCTGGATCAGCCCCAGGACGACGACACGGACGCCGGCAAGGCCTGACGGGCCGCCCCGCCGCCGACCGGCGCGGGCCCCCTCCGGGATCGTCCGGGATCCCGGGACAGAGGGCTGCGTTCCGGTCAGCCTCTTCACCCACGACCGGCCACCCCGGTGGCCGGTCCTCATCGCCGCGAGACTTCAGGGCATGTTCGGATGACCGAAACACTCCAACCCGACCTCGGCCTGCGTTCCGGAAATCTGCGGGTGTGCCTCGCGGACGGAGCCGACGACATCGAGGCGGCCCAGCGCCTGCGCTACCACGTGTTCTACGAGGAACGCCACGCTCAGCCGAGCCCCGAGATGGCGGCTGTGAAGCGCGATCTGGACGGTTTCGATGCGATCTGCGACCACCTTCTGGTGATCGACGAGGCCCATCCGAGCGGGGCGCCGACGGTGGTCGGCACCTACCGGCTGCTGCGCCGGTCGGTGGCCCTTGCCCATGGCCGCTTCTATACCGCCGACGAGTTCGACATCGGCCCGCTGATGACGGTCGAGGGCGAACTGCTGGAGCTTGGCCGGTCCTGCGTTGCGGCGGAATACCGCAACCGCTCGACCATGCAGCTGCTCTGGCGCGGCATCGCCATCTATCTCGAGCATTACGACATTCAGCTGATGTTCGGCTGCGCCAGTCTGGACGGCACCGATATCGACATGCTGAAGACCCAGCTCGCCTATCTGCACCATTATCATCTGGCGCCCGAGGCCCTGCGGCCGGTGGCGGTGCCCGAGCGCTACGTCTCGATGGATCTGGTGGCAAAGGACGATCTGCATGCCACCCGCGCCCTGGCCGAGCTGCCGCCGCTGGTGAAGGGCTATCTGCGGCTTGGCGGCTTCGTCGGTGACGGCGCGGTGGTGGACAAGCAGTTCAACACCACCGATGTCTGCATGATCGTGAAGAGCGACCTGATCACCGGGCGCTACCGGGATCGCTATGAAGGCGGCTCGGGGCGCGGCCGGGGCAAGGCCGGCGACGAGGGCGCATGACCGGGTGGCTGCGGGCCGCCGTGCTTCTGCCGGTCTATCTGGCGGTGACGGCGGCACTGATCCCGGTGCAGGCGGCGCTGGTGGCTTTGAAGCTGCCCGGCGCCGTGCGGTTCCCGCGCTTCTATCACCGGCTGACCTGCCGGCTGATCGGCTTCGACGTCGATGTGGTCGGCACGCCGGTGCGCGACCGGCCGGCCCTGTTCGTTTCCAACCACAGCTCCTATCTCGACATCTCGGTGCTGGGATCGGTGATCGCCGGCTCGTTCATCGCCAAGAGCGAGGTGGCGGACTGGCCGCTCTACGGCCTGCTCGCCAAGCTGCAACGCACCGTGTTCGTGAAACGCGAGCGCAGCCGCACGGCCGAACAGGCCGACGAGGTGGCGAGGCGGCTGGAAGCGGGCGACCGGCTGATCCTGTTCCCCGAGGGCACCAGCAATGACGGCCAGCGGGTGCTGCCCTTCCGCACCGCCTTCTTCTCGGTGGCGGATCGCCGGCCGGGCGGGCGGCCGCTGGTGGTGCAGCCGGTCTCTCTGGCCTATACCCATGTCCGCGGCATGCCCATGGGGCGCAAGCTGCGCCCGGCCTATGCCTGGTATGGCGACATGGATCTGGCGGGCCATCTGTGGACCGCCCTGACCCTTGGCCCCGCCCGGGTGGAACTGGTTTTCCATCCACCGGTTACCATCGATGACTTCAAGGACCGCAAGGCGCTTGCCCGCCATTGCGAGCAGGCGGTCTCTGCGGGTGTCGCCCAGGCATTGCAGGGCCGTTCGACGGCGGCGCTCGCCCTGATCGGCCATGTCCTGGCGCAGCGCGGCCCGGCAGTGGAGGGCGGCGCCCTTCAGGTGGCCGAAGAGGACGAGCCGCTCGACCCCCAGGAGATCGATGCAGCCGAGGGTGAGGCGACCTCCGAGGACGTGCGGGCCTGACGAAGGCCGGGTGTGCGTCTTGAAGCGGCCGCGGCGCGGCTGATATCTTGCGGGTGAGGCGGTCAGCGGACCGCGGCCCGATCAGAACGAGGCCCGAGGCGAGGGTGACGAAGAAGCTCTACATCAAGACCTATGGCTGCCAGATGAACGTCTACGACAGCGAACGCATGTCGGACGTGCTGGCCGCCCAGGGCTTTGCGCCGACCGAGGTGGCGGAAGACGCGGATCTGGTGATCCTGAACACCTGTCACATCCGGGAAAAGGCGGCCGAGAAGGTCTATTCCGATCTGGGGCGGCTGCGCGCGGCCGGCGGTCCCGCAGGACGGCTGATCGCGGTCGGCGGCTGCGTGGCACAGGCCGAAGGCGCCGAGATCCGGACCCGTGCCCCCTTCGTCGACATCGTCTTCGGCCCGCAGACCTATCATCGTCTGGCCGATATGGTGGAGCGCGCCAGCCGGGGCCAGGCGGTGGTCGAGACCGATTTCCCGACCGAGGCCAAGTTCGACCATCTGCCGACCGCCACCGGCCGGCGCGGACATACCGCCTTCGTGGCGGTGCAGGAAGGCTGCGACAAGTTCTGCACCTTCTGCGTGGTCCCCTATACCCGCGGTGCCGAATACAGCCGGCCGGCGGGGGCCATCCTGGACGAGATCCGCGCGCTTGCGGCCGACGGCGTGCGCGAGGTGATGCTGCTTGGCCAGAACGTCAACGCCTATCACGGTGCGGCCCCTGAAGGGGCCCGCGGGCCGGCGGGCGACTGGACCCTGGCCCGGCTGGCGCGGGCGATTGCCGAAATCGACGGCATCGCCCGGATCCGCTACACCACCTCGCACCCCCGCGACATGGGCGGCGACCTGATCCTGGCCCATCGTGACCTGCCGCAGCTGATGCCCTATCTGCACCTGCCGGTGCAGTCGGGATCCGACCGGATCCTGAAGGCGATGAACCGCAAGCACACCGCCGAAGACTATCTGCGCATCGTGGACCGGCTGCGCGAGGTGCGCCCCGACATGGCGATGTCCGGGGATTTCATCGTCGGCTTCCCCGGCGAGAGCGATGCGGATTTCGAGGCGACCATGCGGCTGGTGGAGCGGGTGGATTACGCGCTCGCCTATTCCTTCAAATACAGCCCGCGTCCCGGCACGCCGGCCGCGGATCTGGACGACCAGGTGCCGGACGAGGTGAAGTCCGAGCGCCTGCAGCGCCTGCAGGACCTGCTTTCGTCCCAGCAGCGCGCCTTCAATGCCAGCATGACGGGGCGGCGCCTGCCGGTGCTGCTGGAGAGGCCCGGCCGGCATGCCGGGCAGATGGTCGGCCGCTCGCCTTACATGCAGGCGGTGGTGGTCGACGCACCCGCGGAGGCCGCGGGCCGGATGGTGGAGGTCGACATCGACACCGTCAATTCCTTCAGCCTGAACGGGCGGATCACGGGCGGCGAATGGCTGCCGACCGGGATCACCGCCGCCGGGGACAGCCGGATCGCCGCGTCCGCCGGGGTGGTTTCTTGACGGCCCGGCGCACCGATCGCGCGGCGCGCGGCCGCACCCCCATGGCTGCCGAGCGGGTTGCCGCAGCCGACATCGATGCGGTGATCCTGGATTTCGACGACAACCACCTGCTCGCGCTGCTGGTCGGCGAACATGACGAGCATCTGGTGCGGATCGAAAGCCAGCTTGGCGTGCATATCGTCAGCCGTGGCAACCGCCTGGCGATCCAGGGCAGTGAAAGTGCCCAGGATGCCGCCGCCGATGTGCTGGACGGCCTTTACCAGCGACTGAAGCGCAACCTGATCGTGACGATGGCCGAGGTCGACGCCGCGATCCGCATGGTCACCCAGGCCGCGACCGCGGCGCTCGGCACCGAGGCGGTGGAAATCCCGCCGGCAGAGGCGACCACCACGGTCACGCATCCGGCGGCAGGGCGCAGCGGCGATCACGGTGCGCAGGCTGGTGCCTACATCACCGGCGAAGTGGTCATCAAGACCAAGAAAAAGCGCATCACGCCCCGGTCCATGCGCCAGGGGGCCTATCTGTCTGCGATCCGCGATCATGATCTGGTCTTCGGCATCGGTCCGGCGGGTACGGGCAAGACCTATCTGGCGGTGGCCATGGCGGTGGCGCTGTTCCTGGAAAAGAAGGTCGACCGCATCATTCTGTCGCGTCCGGCGGTGGAGGCGGGGGAGCGGCTGGGCTTCCTGCCCGGCACGCTGGAGGAGAAGGTGAACCCCTATCTCCGCCCGCTCTACGATGCGCTTCAGGACACCCTGCCCGACGACATCGTCGCCAAGCTGATCGAAAGCGGCAAGATCGAAGTGGCGCCGCTCGCCTTCATGCGCGGCCGCACGCTCTCCAACGCCTTCGTGATCCTGGATGAGGCGCAGAACACCACCGCGGTGCAGATGAAAATGTTCCTCACCCGCCTGGGTGAGAACAGCCGCATGGTGATCACCGGCGACCTGTCGCAGATCGATCTGCCGGCCGGCACCGTCTCGGGCCTGTCCGATGCGCTGTCGGTGCTGGGGCGGCTTAAGGAGGTGTCGGTCGTCACCTTCGATGATACCGATGTCGTTCGCCACCCGCTGGTGGCCCGCATCGTGCGCGCCTATGACGCCCGCGACGAAGCCCGGCGCCGCCCGCGCCGGCAGGCGGAACGCGGCGGCGCCCCTGCAAAGGCCGGGGAGGGCACGGCATGATCGACCTGCCGCCGCAGGAGGATGGCGACGAGAGCGTGGCAGAGGATGTCGAAACGCTCGCTCTCCTGGGGGGGCGGGTGGAGATCGCCCTGCAGCGCGTCGGGCAAATCTGGGCCGATCCCTGCTGGGACGAGCCGGCGGCCCGGCTGGACGGGCCGCTGCCCGAGGCGATCGGTCGTCTGGCCGGCGCTTTGCTGACGATGGCGGCCTCGGATCTGCTCGCACGGGCGGAGGACCGGCTGATCGAGATCTCGGTCACGCTGACGGACGATGCCGCCGTGCGCGAGCTGAACCGTGACTGGCGGGAGAAGGACAAGCCGACCAACGTCTTGTCCTTTCCCGCAGAGTCCATCGATCCGGAGGATCCGGAGACGATCGATGAGGTTCTCGACATGCTGCCGGCAGAGGCGCCGCTGATGCTGGGCGACGTGATCGTCGCGGCCGAGACGGTGAAGGCCGAGGCGGCCGCGCAGGGCAAGGCGCCTCGGGCCCATCTGATGCATCTGATCGCCCACGGCCTGCTGCATCTGCTTGGTCACGACCATGTCGACGACGATCAGGCCGAGCAGATGGAAGCCATCGAGATCCGCTGTCTGGCGGGCTTCGGCATCCAGGACCCCTATGCCGAGATCGAGGGCGCGCCCGACGCGGACTGAGTGCGCGCGAAGGTTGCCCGGCACCATGCGGCCGCCGCGCTGCTGCCGCGTTCAGATGGACGATTGACGACACCCCCGCCTTCGTTGGAGAGTCTGAGAAGTCGGAGGATCGGGAGGCCGTTCCGGGCAGGGCGGCAATACGATCGACCGGACCGCAGGGCTGACCTGGGTCCGAGGGCAGGGGCCCCGGGCCCGGATCATGAGGATCCGTCGGCTGGCGGCCCATCGGGCAGGAAGCGATGAGCGACCAATCTTCGTCTAGACGGCCCCGCTCGGGCGGGGCCGGCAATACTTCCCTGGGGCATCTGCTGATGTCCTGGCTCGGCGGCGGGCGTTCCCGCGACCGGGACGAGCTGCGCGAGAGCCTGGTCGAACTGGCCGAGCGCATTGAAGGCGAGGAGGAGGAGCGCGAGGCGCTCGACCCCGCCGAACGCCAGCTGGTGACCAACGTGCTGAAACTCGGCGATCTGACCGTCGAGGACGTGATGGTGCCACGCGCGGACATCATCGCCATCGAAATCTCCACACCCATCGATGCCGCCCTCCGCGCCATGGCCGAGGCGGGGCATTCCCGGCTGCCGGTCTATCGCGGCACGCTGGATGAACTGGTCGGCATGGTCCACATCAAGGATGTGGTCGGGCGTCTGGGAGAAACCGGCACGCTGGAAAGCCC
The DNA here is from genome assembly GCF_039634785.1 of Tistrella mobilis. Classification (NCBI taxonomy): domain Bacteria; kingdom Pseudomonadati; phylum Pseudomonadota; class Alphaproteobacteria; order Geminicoccales; family Geminicoccaceae; genus Tistrella; species Tistrella mobilis. The sequence goes on from NZ_JBBIAB010000001.1 coordinate 437,825, forward strand.
GGGGCTGGTGCGGGAAGTGCTGTTCGAGGCGCCTTCCAGGCGCGTGCTCGACCTGCTGAACCGCATGCGGACCACCCGCATTCATCTTGCCATCGTGGTCGACGAATACGGCGGCACCGACGGGCTGGTGACGATCGAAGATCTGGTCGAACAGATCGTCGGCGAGATCGAGGACGAGCACGACGATCAACAGCAGCCGCGGCTGGAGGAAGTGGAAGACGGCGTCTTCGAGGCCGATGCCCGGCTGGACGTCGAAGAGCTGGAAGCGCGGCTGGACCGGGTTCTGGTCGATGACGACGAGGATGTCGACACGCTGGGCGGTCTGGTTTTTGCCCTCACCGGCCGTGTGCCGGCGGCGGGTGAGACCGTCGAGCATCCGGCGGGGCTTGTCTTCGAGGTTCTGGATGCCGATCCCCGGCGGATCAAGCGGTTGCGCATCCGCGTGACCGCCCCTGAAGCCACGACGGCAGCGTGACCCTGGCCGATCGGGACCGCCCGGCTGCGGAAGGCCGATTGCACCGCCTCGCCGACCGGATCGGCGGGCTTGGCGTGCGTGCACGTCTGGGACTGGCGGCCCTGGCCGGCGGCCTGTCGACGGCGGCGCTGCCGCCGGCCGATGCCTGGCCCCTGGGCTTCGTTGCCTTCACCCTGCTTCTGCTGCTGCTCGATGGCGTCCGCGGCCGGCTCTGGCCGGGTTTCTGGACAGGCTGGGCTTTCGGGCTCGGCCAGTTCGCGGCCGGGCTGTACTGGATCGGCGTCGCCTTCTTCGTCGACGCGGCGGCCTTCGGCGCGCTGGCCGTGCCCTCGGTTCTGGGGCTGTCGGCCGGACTTGCAATCTTTACGGGGCTGGCCGGCATGGCGCAGGCCCGCGCGGCGCCGAAGGGCGCCGGGCGGGTATTGTTTCTGGCGGTGGCATGGGTGGCGGCCGAGTGGCTGCGCGGCCATCTGCTGACGGGATTTCCCTGGAATCTGGCCGGTGCCTCGGTTCTGGCCGTGCCGGCCCTGGCGCAGGGGGCTGCGATCGTCGGTACCTATGGCATGGGCCTGCTTGCCGTCGCCGTCTTTGCAGCCCCGGCGCTGCTGCTGGTGCGGGAGCCGGGGGACCGCCGGCCGGCGGCGATGACCGGGGGGCTGATTCTTGTGGTGCTGGCGGGCGTCGGCCTGTGGGGCGCCCTGCGTCTCGAGGCCCATCCGACGGTCATGGTGCCGGGGGTGAAACTCCGCCTTGTCCAGGCCGCGATCGACCAGAAGGAAAAATGGCGCGGCGGGATGAAGGCGCAGCATCTGCGCACGCATCTGGATCTGACCCGGGGGCCGGGCTTCGACACCATCACCGACGTGATCTGGCCCGAGACGGCCGTCGGCTACTATCCGCAGCAGGAAGCCGAGGTTCGCGAGGTGCTGGCCCGGGCCGTGCCGCCGGGCGGTCTGCTGATCACGGGCGCCCCCCGTGTGGAATGGACGCCACCGCCGGCCGGCGCGCCGGCGGGAACGGAACCGCAGCCGCGGGTGTTCAACTCGGTGATGGCGATCGATGATCGGGCGCGGATCGTGGGCGTCTACGACAAGGCACATCTGGTACCCTTCGGCGAATATGTGCCGCTGCGCGAATTCAACCCCTTCCCGAAGCTTACCGCCGGCAGCATCGATTTCACACCCGGCCCCGGCCCGGCGACGCTGGCGCTGCCCGGGCTGCCGCCGGCCAGCCCGCTGATCTGCTATGAGGCGATCTTTCCGGGGGAGGTGACGGCGGGGGCGGCGCCCATGGTCCGGCCGGGCTTTCTGCTGAACGTCACCAATGACGGATGGTTCGGCCTGACGGCGGGGCCCCATCAGCATTTCGCGTCCGCCCGGCTGCGGAGCATCGAGGAAGGGCTGCCGCTGGTCCGTGCGGCCAACAACGGCATTTCGGCGATCGTCGATCCGCTTGGGCGGATCATCGCCCTGCTGGAGCTGGACCGCCGGGGCGTGCTGGACGGGCCGCTGCCCGCAGCTCTGCCCCCCACGCTTTATGCCCGCCTCGGCGATGCCTCGGCCGCAGTGGCGGGCCTGATCGTTCTGGCGCTCGCCTTCCTGCCGGGCGGCCTGGGACGGCGTATCCGGCAGAGGGGAAACTGATGGCGGGCCTTGATGACCCTGGGATGAAAAATGGCCGCTTTCGCGTGTGGCGAGCCTGACCGGGGGCATCGGATCGCAGACCGGTTGTTCGGCTACCTGCCGACGCCGTGGCGTCGAAGCCGGCAATCGGGACGTTGGCCACATGTCATCAAAGGCGAGTAGGGCCTGCAATGCAACCCGGAATGCGCGTTTCGGCCATTGCGATGCCCGCGCCGGGGTTGACCCATGCCATGGCGTGATGTCATCTATCCGCCTGACAAACGGGCCGGAATTGAAGGCAGCCGTGAGCAAGGAGGGATGTGACGGATGGCGACGCGACTGAACCCAATTGATGCCCATGTCGGTGGCCGGGTGCGGCTTCGCCGCCAGCTCCTGGGGCTTAGTCAGGAAAAGCTGGGACAGCGGGTCGGTCTGACGTTCCAGCAGATTCAAAAATACGAACGCGGGGCGAACCGCATCGGCGCGGGACGGCTGTTCCTCATTGCGCATGCGCTCAATGTTCCGGTGTCGTTCTTTTACGAGGATGTCGGAACGGTGACGGCCGAAGAGAGCGCGGACGGGATCGACGACGGGTTCGACTGGCTCGTCATGGACGGGCCCGAGGCGCAGACCCTGGCCTTCAACTTCTCCCGCATTCAGGACCCGCGTGCGCGTGCGCGGCTGGTTGAACTTGCACGGACCATCAGCGATGGCCTCGCGATAGCCTCTCAAAAAAGCACTCTTGATTCCGATGCCGCACCGTGAAAGTTTCATCTGACGACGAAGTTGAAACTTCTGCGTGAATATGTAGGGTGTGGATAGCGCACCCGGCGTAGACGTGGATGTCGCTACATCGTCCGTGGTCGGATTTGTGCCGCTTGCCGCCACGTTAAACAGTGCGCTAAGTGGGCTTGGTGGTGCGCTGTCGCGTTATCTGCCGAGAACCCAGACGCACGGAGTCCATCAGTGGTGCCAGCGCGGTTCGCCACCCGCGATGGTGCCCGGACCACGGATTCCGATCTCGTGGTCCGTCGTCGGTTCTTGAGGGGTTGAAGACGCGCCATGGCCCGCAGCAACTATCTTTTTACCAGCGAATCGGTTTCCGAAGGACATCCGGACAAGATCTGTGACCGGATTTCGGATGCGGTGCTGGATCATCTGCTCGCCGCAGATCCCTATTCCCGCGTCGCCTGCGAGACGCTCGCCACCACCAACCGTGTGGTGATCGCGGGCGAAATCCGCTCGCATGGCGACACCGCGCCCGACACGATCGAACGTGTCGCTCGCGAGGTGATTCGCGACATCGGCTACGAGCAGGACGGCTTCCACTGGAACACGGCGAAGGTCGAGGTGCTGCTGCACGAGCAGTCGGCCGACATCGCCATGGGCGTGGATGCCGCCGGCAACAAGGACGAGGGTGCCGGCGACCAGGGCATCATGTTCGGCTATGCCTGCCGCGAGACCGATGCGCTGATGCCGGCGCCGATCCACTATGCCCACACCATCCTGCGCAACCTGCGCACGGCCCGCCGTTCGGGCGACATCTCGGTGCTCGGCCCCGATGCCAAGAGCCAGGTGACGCTGGAATACGTCGATGGCAAGCCGGTGCGCGCGACCTCGATCGTGCTGTCGACCCAGCATCTGGCCTCGGCGTCGCAGGAAGAGGTCCGCGCGGCCGTCCTGCCGGTCATCGAAGCCTCGCTGCCGGCCGGCTGGATGTGCGACGACGCCGGGCTCTACATCAACCCGACCGGCAATTTCGTGATCGGCGGCCCGGATGGCGATGCCGGCCTCACCGGCCGCAAGATCATCGTCGACACCTATGGCGGTGCCGCTCCCCATGGTGGCGGTGCGTTCTCGGGCAAGGACCCCACCAAGGTCGACCGCTCGGCCGCCTATGCCGCACGCTATCTGGCGAAGAACGTGGTGGCGGCCGGCCTTGCCGATCGCTGCACCATCCAGCTCGCCTATGCGATCGGCGTGTCGCATCCGCTGTCGGTCTATGTCGACACCTACGGCACCGGCCAGGTCGACGAGGCGAAGCTTGAAAAGGCGCTCCGCGAGGCGATGAACCTGACGCCCCGTGGCATCCGCGAGCATCTGAAGCTGAACCGGCCGATCTTCGGCCGCACTGCGGCTTACGGCCATTTCGGCCGCGATCCCGAGGCCGATGGCGGCTTCTCGTGGGAGAAGACCGATCTGGCGGAGACGATCAAGCAGCTTGTGCTCTGATCCCCATTCGTGCGATCAGCGGGGCGGCGGCCGGGAACGGCCGCCGCCCCGTTGCGTTTCCGACCCGATCTTCAGCCGCAAGCCGGACCCGTGCCGACGATGACCAGCGCCGACGATACCCGGACCCCCGGGACCGATACCCTGGCGGATGCCGCCGGTGAAAGCATGGGCCGCCGCCATTTCGGCCGCCGGGTGGGGCGTCCGCTCAAGGCCGGGCGCAGCCGGGCGATGGAAGAGACCCTGCCCGAACTGGCAATCGCCCTGCCGGAACCCGGGACGCGGCTGGAGCCCGCCGGGCTGTTCGACCGGCCGATGCGCGAAATCGTGGTCGAGATCGGATTCGGTGGCGGCGAGCATCTGATTGCCCGGGCCGAGGCCGAGCCGGATACCGGCTTCATCGGCTGCGAGCCCTATATCGGCGGCATGTCGGCCTTTCTGGTGGAGCTGGAGCGCCGTGGGCTGCGCAATGTCCGGGTGCTGGGCGACGATGCGGCGAAACTGCTCGATGCCCTGCCCGATGCCTCGCTGGCCCGGGTCTACCTGCTGTTCTCGGACCCCTGGCCCAAGCGCCGCCACAACAAGCGCCGCTTCATCCAGACGGAGACGGTGGCGGGGCTTGCCCGCGTGCTGCGGCCGGGCGGGCGGCTGATCGCCGCCACCGACCATCCCGATCTCTGCGCCTGGACGCTGGCCCATCTTCGCGCCCATCCCGATTTCAGCTGGGAGGCCCGGCGGCCGGGCGACTGGCAGCGGCGGCCGGACGGGCAGATCGAGACGCGCTACGAAGCGAAGGCCCGTGCCGCCGGGCGTGTGCCGGTCTTCATGAGTTTCCGGCGCGGTTGACCCGGACCGCAGGGCGGATCTGCAACCGCTGCGCATCCCTGCGCGGGGATGCTGTGGATAAACCCCTTGCGGTTCCGCGACATATGCGTATATTGACCAGCGTCCGCGATTGCGGACCGCCGGCGATCCCGCCAGCGCCCAAGCCGACGAGCCATCCGCCCCGGTGAGGGAGCGGCGAGGTACGTCCGGACGAGGGCCCGCCGGTGGTCGCGGTCACATGCAGCTTCCGCCGGGTGGGCCTTCCAAGCCCGCCTTTTTTTATTGTGCCGCGTCGGACCGCCGCCCCGAGAGGGTTCGCGAGTCGCCCCGCCACCGGAGGAGCGCATGGACGTCGTTCGTCGTATCACGGAGTTGATCGAGCCGGCCGTCGGCGATCTCGGTTACGAGATCGTGCGGGTGACCTTTCGTTCCGGCGTCAATGCCACGCTCCAGATCATGGCGGAGCGGGTGGACGGTCAGCCGATGACGGTGGACGACTGCGCCGAGATCAGCCACGTCGTGTCGGCTCTCCTCGACGTCGAGGATCCCATCACCGAGGCCTATTCGCTGGAAGTGAGTTCGCCCGGCATCGACCGGCCGCTGACCCGGCTGAAGGATTTCGAGCGGTTCGCCGGCTTCGAGGCCAAGATGGAACTGCGCCGCCCGCATGAGGGGCGCAAGCGTTTCCGTGGCCGGCTGGCCGGCGTGCGCGAAGGCGGTCTGGTGGCCATCCGCCTCGATGACGGGTCGGAACCGGCCCTGCCATTCGACGAGATTTCGTCGGCGAAGCTCATCCTGACCGATGAGCTCATCGCCGCCGTTCAGGACAACCGGAGCTGAGTGCGCCCATGGACATCAACTTCAACACCGGCCCGGTCCGGCACGAGCTGCTTCAGGTCGCCGATGCGGTTGCCCGCGAGAAGTCGATCGACCGCGATGCCGTGCTCGAGGCGATGGAGCAGGCCATCCAGACCGCCGGGCGCCGCAAATACGGCCAGGACCACGATATCCGCGCGACCATCGACCGCAAGACCGGCGAGATCCGGCTCTATCGCTACACCCAGGTGGTGGACGAGGTCGAGGACGAGGCGACCCAGATGTCGGTGGCCGATGCCCGTCACCGCAAGCCCGATGCCGCCCCCGGCGATTTCCTGGTCGACCCGCTGCCGCCGATCGATTTCGGCCGCATCGCCGCCCAGACCGCCAAGCAGGTGATCGTGCAGAAGGTGCGCGAGGCCGAGCGTCAGCGCCAGTTCGACGAGTTCAAGGACCGCGTCGGCGAGATCATCAACGGCATCGTCAAGCGCGCCGAATACGGCAGCGTCGTGGTCGATCTGGGCCGCGCCGAGGCCGTGATGCGCCGCGACGAGCTGCTCCCGCGCGAGAGCTTCCGTGTCGGCGACCGCGTGCGCGCCTATATCTACGCCGTGCGTGAAGAGCCCCGGGGCCCGCAGATCTTCCTGTCGCGGACCCATCCGCAGTTCATGGCGAAGCTGTTCGCCCAGGAAGTGCCGGAAATCTACGACGGCATCATCGAGATCAAGGGCTGCGCCCGGGATCCCGGATCGCGCGCCAAGATTGCGGTGACCAGCCACGACAGCAGCATCGACCCCGTCGGCGCCTGCGTCGGCATGCGTGGCTCACGCGTGCAGGCCGTGGTTGCCGAACTGCAGGGCGAGAAGATCGACATCATTCCCTGGTCGCCGGATCCGGCCACCTTCCTGGTGAATGCCCTGGCCCCGGCCGAGGTCGCCAAGGTGGTGATGGACGAAGACACCCAGCGCATCGAGGTCGTGGTTCCCGACGAGCAGCTGTCGCTCGCGATCGGTCGCCGCGGTCAGAATGTGCGCCTGGCATCTCAGCTGACCGGCTGGGATATCGACATCGTGACCGAGACCGAAGAGTCCGAGCGGCGCCAGGAAGAGTTCCGCGAGCGCTCGCGGCTGTTCATCGAGGCGCTGAACGTCGACGAGGTGATCGCCCAGCTGCTGGTGACCGAAGGCTTCGAGTCGATCGAGGAGATCGCCTTCGTCGCGGAAGACGAGCTGTCGGGCATCGAAGGCTTCGACCCGGATGTCGCGGCCGAGCTTCAGAACCGTGCCCAGATCTTCCTCGAGGCCCGTGATCGTCAGATGGACGACAAGCGCCGCGAGCTGGGCGTGGAGGATGCCGTGGCCGAGATCGACGGCATGACCCCGGTCATGCTGGCGAGCCTGGGCGAGAAGGGCATCAAGACGCTGGACGATCTGGCCGATCTGGCCGGCGACGAGCTGATCGAGCTTCTGCCCGCCGGCACGATCGACGAGGCGGAAGCGAACCGGATCATCATGGCCGCGCGTGCCCATTGGTTCGAGGGCGAGGACGCCCCCGAAGCCGATGCCGCCCCCGCGGGCGACAGCGAGGCCTGAGCAGATCGTGGTGGTGCAGGGCTTGACGGTGGATGAGAACGCGATGACGGACACGGCGGCGGATCTGCCGACCGATGGCGGTCCGCGTGATCGTGCGCCCGAGCGCCGCTGCATTGCGACCGGACAGAGCGGATCGCCGGACGGCATGATCCGTTTCGTCGTCGCCCCGGGCGGCGAGGTGGTCGCCGACATGGATGGCCGCCTGCCCGGACGGGGCGCCTGGGTGACTGCCCGGGCCGATCTGCTGGAACAGGCGATCCGCCGGAAGGCCTTTCCCCGGGCCTTCAAGGCGCCGGTGAAAGCCGGTGAAGACCTGATCGGGACGGTCGAGCGATTGCTAACCGCCCGGTGTTTGGAATATCTTGGGCTCGGCCGCCGGGCGGGAGCGGTCGTTGCCGGATACGAAAAGGTGCGGGCCTGGCTCGATGCCGGGACCGTCGGTGCCGTGTCTCTGGCATCTGATGCCGGAGACGTGGCCGTATCCCGCATGGGGGCGCTGAAGGGCGTTCCCGTCGTAGCGTTGTTGACGCGTGACGAGATGGGCCGCGCTCTCGGACGCGAGAACGCGGTCAACGTCGCAATTGCCGAAGGACTGCTCGCGAAGCGTTTCCTGGCGGAAGCCGGGCGCCTCGCGGGTTTCAGGGATGCCCCCTACCCTGTCGACCGGGTGTCGGCCGGCTTGAGAGAGAACGGATAACCGGAGCGATATGAGCGAGACCAACGAGGACGGCCAGAAGAAGGCGCTCAGCCTGTCGGGAGCCGGGCGTCTTGAGCTGAGGAGGAAGCCTGCGGGCGAAGGCGCGCAGGTCCGCCAGAACTTCTCGCACGGCCGTTCCAAGACCGTGACGGTCGAGGTCAAGCGCAAGCGGACCGTGTCGGTGCCCGAGCAGGGCGGCCGGGGCGGTTCCGGCGGCGGTCGCGGACGTGCGCGCGGCGCCGCCGCTGACGGCGGCCTGACGCAGGACGAGCGGGATGTGCGCCTGAGGGCGCTGGAACAGGCGATCCAGGACCAGAAGCGCCGGGCCGAGGAAGAGGTCCGTCGTGCCGAGGAAGAGGCACGGCGCAAGGTCGAAGAGGAAGCCCGCCGCAAGGTCGAGGAAGAGGCCAGGAAGAAGGCCGAGGAAGAGGCGCGCAAGGCCGCCGAGGAAGCCGCCCGCAAGGCGGCCGAAGAGGCTGCCCGCAAGGCCGCCGAAGAGGCCGCAGCCGCGGCTGCGGCAGCCGCCCGGCCCCAGCCGGCGCCCGAGGCCCAGCCCGAGATGCGTGCCGAGCGCCCGCGTGGCGACCGGCCCGATTTCCGCAGCGGTGACCGCCCGGGTGGCGATCGTCCGCGCGGCGATCGTCCTGCCGGTGACCGCCCGCGCGGTGACCGTCCCGATTTCCGCAGTGGCGACCGCCCCGGTGGCGATCGTCCGCGCGGCGATCGTCCTGATTTCCGCAGCGGCGACCGTCCGCCGCGGGGTGACCGCCCGCAGGGTGATCGTCCGCGTGGCGATCGGCCTGATTTCCGCAGCGGCGACCGCCCCGGTGGCGATCGTCCGCGTGGTGACCGGCCCGATTTCCGCAGCGGCGACCGCCCCGGTGGCGACCGCCCGCGTGGCGACCGTCCCGATTTCCGCAGTGGCGACCGCCCGGGTGGCGATCGCCCGCGCGGCGACCGTCCGGACTTCCGCAGCGGTGACCGCCCCGGCGGTGATCGTGGCCCCCGGCCCGAGCGGCCGGCCGGTGCCGGCCGTCCGCCGGCGGGTGGTGCCCCCGTTGCCGCGACGCCGCTGGACGAGGATGCCGAGCGCGCCCGCGCCCGGGCCGCTGAGCGTGCCCGTGAGCGCAAGGTGGAGCGCGACGAGGAAGAGAGCCGCGCCAAGGCCGCCAGCAAGCGTGCGACGCCGACCCCGCGTACCACCGACGATCGTCGTCGTGGCGGCAAGGGCGACATCAAGCGTCTGGTCGAAGGCGACGAGAGCGAGCGTCAGCGCAGCCAGGCGGCGATGCGCCGTCAGCGCGAGCGCATGCGCCGGGCCGGCCGTCAGGCCGAGCCGCAGGCCCGCGTGGTCCGCGACGTCATCGTGCCCGAGGTGATCTCGGTGCAGGAACTGGCGAACCGCATGGCCGTCCGTGGCGCCGACGTCATCAAGAAGCTGATGACGCTGGGCGTGATGGCGACCATCAATCAGGCGATCGATGCGGACACGGCCGAACTGGTCGCGACCGAATTCGGCCACCGGGTGAAGCGGGTTGCCGAGGACGACGTCGAGCTGGGCATCCTGGGTGTCGAAGATACCGATGACGATCTGACCCCCCGGGCGCCGGTCGTCACCGTCATGGGCCATGTCGACCACGGCAAGACCTCGCTGCTCGACGCGCTGCGCAAGACCGATGTCGTGGCCCGCGAGGCCGGCGGCATCACCCAGCATATCGGTGCCTATCAGGTCGAGCTCGAGACCGGTGACCACGTCACCTTCCTCGACACGCCGGGCCATGCGGCCTTCACCGCCATGCGTGCCCGCGGCGCCCAGGTCACCGACATCGTGGTCCTGGTGGTCGCGGCCGATGACGGCGTGATGCCGCAGACCGTCGAGGCGATCAATCACGCCAAGGCGGCCGGTGTGCCGATCGTGGTTGCGATCAACAAGATCGACAAGCCGGGCGTGAATCCGGAACGGGTGCGCAACGAGCTGCTCCAGCACGAGCTGGTTCTGGAAGAGCTGGGCGGCGACGTGATCGCCGTCGAGGTCTCGGCCAAGACCGGCAAGAACCTGGACAAGCTGCTGGAAGCGATCCTGCTGCAGGCCGAGGTTCTGGAACTGCGTGCCAACACCGATCGCGCCGCCCAGGGCGCCGTGGTCGAGGCGAAGCTCGACAAGGGCCGCGGCCCGGTCGCGACCGTGCTGGTCCAGAAGGGCACGCTCAAGACCGGCGACGCCTTCGTGGTCGGCAGCCAGTGGGGCCGTGTGCGCGCCCTGATCGACGACAAGGGCCGCAAGGTCGAGGAAGCCGGGCCGTCGGTGCCGGTGGAAATCCTGGGTCTCCAGGGCGTTCCGCAGGCCGGCGACGAGCTGGTGGTGGTCGAGGACGAGCGCAAGGCGCGCGAGATTTCGGCCTTCCGCTCGGAGCGCGAGCAGCGCGCCCGTGCCGCAACCGCCCTGGGTGCCCGCGGCACGGTCGAGCAGATGCTCTCCGAGATCTCGGCCGGTTCCAAGAAGGAGCTGGCGGTGCTGGTCAAGGCCGACGTGCAGGGGTCGCTGGAAGCGATCACCGCCACGCTGGCCAAGCTGGGCAACGACGAGGTCGCGGTGCGCATGCTGCATGGCGCGGTGGGCGGCATCAACGAGTCGGACATCACGCTGGCACAGGCGAGCAACGCCCTGATCATCGGCTTCAACGTCCGCGCCAACGCCCAGGCCCGCGATCTGGCCCGCCAGGCCGGTCTGGAACTGCGCTACTACTCGGTCATCTACGACCTGACCAACGACGTGAAGAGCATGCTGGAAGGCATGCTGTCGCCGATCCGTCGCGAGACGATCACCGGTCAGGCCGAGATCCGCGAGGTCTTCGCCATCACCAAGGTCGGCAAGATCGCGGGTTGCTCCGTCACCGAGGGCTATGTCCGCCGCGACAGCAAGGTGCGCCTGCTCCGCGACGACGTGGTCATCCACGAGGGCTCGCTCAGCTCGCTCAAGCGCTTCAAGGACGATGTCCGCGAAGTGCGGGCCGGCCAGGAATGCGGTATGGCCTTCGAGAACTATCAGGATCTGCGTGCCGGCGACGTCATCGAGGCCTACGAGGTCGAAGAGATCGCCGCCGAGCTCAAGAGCCCGGTCTGAGCCGCAGAGCCGGAAACGACCGCGATGCGGGCCGGCCGGGATCCCTCCCGGCCGGCCCGCACGCATTCCACCCCCTTCTTTCGATGAACGGCAGGGAAGCCATGTCCAAACGCGCCCAGGGCGCTGCCGGTCCCAGCCAGCGCCAGCTCCGCGTCGGTGAACAGATCCGCCAGGTGCTGGCGGAGCTGCTGATGCGCGGCGAGACCCACGATCCTGATCTCGACGGCCGGCCGATCACGGTCAGCGAGGTCCGCATGACCCCGGATCTGCGCACCGCGACCGCCTATGTCTCGCCGCTGGGCCTGGACAGCGACGGCGCCGACGTGGTGATCAAGGCGCTTGCCCGTTCGGCCTCGACGCTCCAGCGGGGCATCGGCCGGCAGGTGTCGCTGAAATTCACGCCCCGGCTGCTGTTCCGGCTCGATACCGGCTTCGACTACGCCGCCCATATCGACCGCCTGCTGGCAAAGCCGGTGATCCGCCGCGATCTCGACGACGAGGACGATGCGGCCGGTGATCATGGGGCCGGTGATCATGTGGTCGGTGATCATGTGGTCGGGGATGGCGACCGGGAGGATTGAGCGCGTGGCACGCCGACGCCGTGGCCTGCCGATCGACGGCTGGCTCGCCATCGACAAGCCCGAGGGCATGAGTTCAGCACAGGCGGTCGCGGCCGTGAAACGGCTGACCGGGGCCGCCAAGGTCGGCCATGCCGGCACCTTGGATCCGCTGGCCTCGGGTGTGTTGCCGATCGCGCTGGGCGAGGCGACCAAGACGGTCGCCCATGCCATGGACGGCGCGAAGGAATATGTCTTCGACCTCCACTGGGGCGAGGCCCGGGCCACCGACGACCGCGAGGGCGAGGTGCTGGAGACCAGCGATCATCGCCCCGACGCTGCGGCGATCCGTGCGGCCCTGCCGGATTTCCTGGGTGAGATCGACCAGGTGCCGCCGGCCTATTCGGCGATCAAGCTGGCCGGCCGGCGCGCCTATGCGCTGGCCCGGGCCGGCGAGGCGCCCGAGATGCCGGTGCGCCGGGTGCGGATCGACGCGCTGGAGCTGCTGACCATCCTGGACGCCGACCATGCCCGCTTCCGGCTGGCCTGCGGCAAGGGCACCTATGCCCGGGCGGTGGGCCGGGATCTGGCACTGGCGCTCGACACGGTCGGGCATCTGTCGATGCTGAGGCGGACCCGATCGGGCGCATTCGGCGAAGCCCATGCAATCACTCTGGAAAAGCTTGAAGCGCTCGTGCATAGTGCCGCGCTCGATACCCATCTGTTTCCGGTCGAGACCGCGCTGGACGACATCCCGGCGCTGGCCCTGACCGGTCCCGAAGCCGATGCGCTCCGAAACGGGCGCCCGCTCAGGGATATGGCCGTTCCCGAAGGACGATTGGTTCGTGCGACGCTCGACGGGCGCCTGGTGGCGCTCGCCCGGGCCGAGGACGGATTGCTTCGTTCGGTGCGCGGCTTCAACCTCGGCGCCACCAGCGCCGCCTGATCAAGGAAGGACACCCGATGTCGATCACGAAGTCGCGCAAGACCGAGCTGGTCACCGAATACGCCCGCGGCACCAATGACACCGGTTCGCCGGAAGTCCAGGTCGCGATCCTGACTGAGCGGATCCGCAACCTGACCGAGCACTTCAAGACCCATGCCAAGGACATCCACTCCCGGCGGGGTCTGCTGAAGATGGTCAGCCAGCGCCGCAAGCTGCTGGACTACCTGCGTCGCAACGACGAGGCCCGGTACAAGGAAGTCATCCAGCGCCTGGGTCTGCGTAAGTGATCTGATGGCCGGAGGGGGGGCGATCGCGTCCCCCCTTTCGTCATCCGGGGCCACCCTGCGCGCGGGGGTGTGCCTGTCTCGAGCGGATGGATCTGCCGTCCGCGACCGCGCGGGAGATGAAGGGGGAGAGGGCCCGCTCCCCGGCCGACGGATCCACCGGGATCCGCCTCTGGTCGAACCGGGCCCCGGCTCGCGGCCGTCATGGGATGGCGCGCGGCATGTCGTCGCCGTCGGGGCAGGTGGAGTGATCAGGAACCCCCGACGGAGCATGCGGCCGGTCCGGATCCGTTCCGGATGCGGCCGCGATGCGGATCGCCGCCCGGCCGGATGAAGGCCGGGAACGCGCCCCGGAACGAGAACGGGCGCAAGGTCAGGCGGTCCGCCCGCGGGACCCCCGTTCCGGCAAAGGGCCGGGACGACGGGGATAAACGTGCAGGGATGTCGAAGGCCAGGGTCCGGCGGAGCCCGGCCTGCAACATCCCGGACGCCCCGCCGATGGAATGGAAGAGAGAGACGAGATGTTTACGATCTATCGCAAGGAAGTCATGTGGGCGGGGCGCAAGCTCACCTTCGAGACCGGGCGCATCGCGCGCCAGGCCGACGGCGCCGTGCTCGCCACCTATGGCGAGACCGCCGTGCTGGCGACGGTGGTCGCCGCCCGCGAGCCGAAGCCCGGCGTCGACTTCTTTCCGCTGACGGTCAATTACCAGGAGAAGGCCTTCGCCGCGGGCAAGATCCCCGGCGGCTTCTTCAAGCGTGAGGGCCGCCCGAACGAGAAGGAGACGCTGACCTCGCGTCTCATCGACCGTCCGATCCGCCCGATGTTCGCCGACGGCTACCGCAACGAGACGCAGATCATCTGCACCGTGCTGAGCCACGACACCGAGAACGACCCCGACATCGTGTCGATGGTGGCCGCCTCTGCCGCCCTGACCATTTCGGGCGTGCCGTTCCTCGGCCCGATCGCCGGTGCGCGCGTCGGCTATATCAATGGCGAGTATGTGCTGAACCCGCTGCGCTCGCAGATGGGTGACACCGCCCTCGACCTGGTGGTCGCCGGTACCGACGAAGCCGTGCTGATGGTCGAATCCGAGGCCAAGGAACTGACCGAAGAGGTCATGCTGGGCGCGGTGATGTTCGGTCATGAAGGCTTCCAGCCGGTCATCGACGCGATCATCGACCTTGCCGAGGAATGCGCCAAGGATCCCTGGCCGCTGCCCGAGAACCCGGCCGCCAAGGCCGTGGCGGCCCGTGTCGACGCCGTGGCCCGTCCGGGCCTGGAAGAGGCCTATCGCCAGGTCGTGAAGCAGCAGCGCCAGCTGGCGGTCAAGGCGGTCAAGGAGAAGACCGTCGAGGCCCTGGTCGCCGGCGAGGGCCTTGAGCCCCAGCTGGTCTCGGGCGCGTTCAAGGCCCTCGAGGCCAAGATCGTGCGCGGCCGGATCCTGAAGGAAGGCGTGCGCATCGACGGCCGCGACCTGAAGACCGTCCGCCCGATCGTCTCGGAAGTGGGCGTGCTGTCGCGGGCCCACGGTTCGACGCTGTTCACCCGCGGCGAGACCCAGGCGCTGGTGGTCACCACGCTCGGCACCGGCCAGGACGAGCAGATCATGGACATGCTCGAGGGCGAGTACCGCGAGCACTTCCTGCTGCATTACAACTTCCCGCCCTATTCGGTGGGCGAGGCGAGCCCGATGCGCAGCCCCGGCCGTCGCGAGATCGGCCATGGCAAGCTGGCCTGGCGGGCCCTGCGCGCCGTGCTGCCCGAGAAGTCGGCCTTCCCCTACACGATCCGCATCGTGTCGGAGATCACCGAGTCGAACGGCTCGTCGTCGATGGCCACCGTCTGCGGCAGCTCGCTGTCGATGATGGATGCTGGTGTGCCGCTGGCGCGTCCGGTGGCCGGCATCGCCATGGGCCTGATCAAGGAAGATGACGGCTTCGCGGTGCTGAGCGACATCCTCGGCGACGAGGATCACCTGGGCGACATGGACTTCAAGGTGGCCGGCACCGAGCAGGGCATCACCGCCCTGCAGATGGACATCAAGATCACCGGCATCACCGAAGAGATCATGAAGGTGGCGCTGGGCCAGGCCCGCGACGGCCGCCTGCACATCCTGGGCCGCATGGCCGAGGCGCTGGGCGGTGCGCGCGAGGAGGTCAGCTCCAACGCGCCGCGGATCACGACCATCTCGATCCCCAAGGACAAGATCCGCGAAGTGATCGGCACCGGCGGCAAGGTGATCCGCGAGATCACCGAGCAGACCGGCGCCAAGGTCGACATCGAGGACGACGGCACCATCCGCGTCGCCGCGGTGGACGGCAAGGCCATGGACGCCGCGATCAACTGGATCAAGGGCATCGTGGCCGAACCCGAGGTCGGCACCATCTACACCGGCAAGGTGGTGAAGGTGGTCGAATTCGGCGCCTTCGTGAACTTCATCGGCACCCGTGACGGCCTGGTCCACATTTCGGAGCTGTCGGCCCAGCGCGTCAACCAGGTCACCGACGTGATCAACGAGGGTGACGAGGTGAAGGTCAAGGTGCTGGGCATCGACGACCGCGGCAAGGTGAAGCTCTCGATGCGCGTCGTCGATCAGGCGACCGGCGAAGAGCTGCCCGATACCCGTGAGCCGCGCGAACCCCGTGGTGATCGCGAGCCCCGCGGCGACCGCGAGCCGCGTGGCGACCGTGAGCCCCGTGGCGACCGGGATCGTGGCGACCGCGGCGACCGTCCGCGCAAGCCCCGCGGCCCGCGCTGATCGCGCGGCTCCGCATTCCGTGATATGACGACGCGCCGGCCGGTGGCTTCCCCTTCAGGAAATCGCCGGCCGGCGTCGCCATGTCTGCCGACTGCCTTGCCGGTGAGGGCCGCGCTGTGCGGGTGCGGTGCAAAAAACCACGGCGGGCAGGGCTGGACTTCATGGAAAACCATGGCCAGTTAACCGGCGAACCTGCCCAAAGCCCGGTCTCGAGACCCGGCTGCGGGTGGATCGGTTCGAACGCATCGGCGCGGATCGGACGGCGGAACCGCCGGCCCGGGCCGCCGCTTTGAACAAAAAGAACGCAAGGACGAGTAGCGGAGGCATCGTGAAGCCCTTGAACCCCATCCTCCTGTCCGGACGGGAAGTCCTGCCCTTGGTCGAAGGCGGGAAAGGTGTCGCCGTGTCGAACGGCGAAAGCTCCGGCGCGTGGGCTGCAGCCGGCGGCGTGGGGACGTTTTCGGGTGTGAATGCCGACAGTTTCGACGCCGACGGCCGCCCGATCCCGCAGACCTATTACGGCAAGACCCGCCGCGAGCGTCATGGCGAGCTGGTGGCCTATGGCATCCGCGGCGGCATCACCCAGGCACGCATTGCCCACGAGCTGGCGGGCGGCGAAGGCCGGATCCACGTCAATGTGCTGTGGGAGATGGGTGGCGCCGAGACGGTGCTGCAGGGCGTGCTGGAAGGGGCCAAAGGCCTGATCCACGGCGTGACCTGCGGTGCCGGCATGCCCTATCGCGTGGCGCAGATCGCCGCCGAGCACGGGGTTTATTACTACCCGATCGTTTCGTCGGCCCGCGCCTTCCGGGCGCTGTGGAAGCGCGCCTATCACCGCTTCGCCGAATATCTGGGCGGCGTGGTGTACGAGGATCCGTGGCTTGCCGGCGGCCATAACGGCCTGTCGAACGCCGAGGACCCGCGCGAGCCGCAGTCGCCCTATCCGCGTGTGCGGGAACTGCGCGAGCTGATGAAAGAGATCGGCATCCCCAACGTGCCGATCATCATGGCCGGCGGCGTCTGGTATCTGCGCGAGTGGGAGCACTGGCTGGACGATCCCGAGGTGGCGCCGGTGGCGTTCCAGTTCGGCACCCGGCCGCTGCTGACCAGGGAGAGCCCGATTTCGGATGCCTGGAAGGAGCGGCTGCGGACGCTGAAGCCGGGTGATGTCTATCTGCATCGCTTCAGCCCGACCGGATTCTATTCCTCGGCGGTCAACAACGACTTCCTGCAGGAACTCCGTGGCCGCAGCGATCGCCAGATCGCCTATACCACCGAGCCCGTGGGCGATCACGAGGTGGCGCTGCCGATCGGTGCCCGCGGCCGGCCGGTCTATGTCACCGCCCATGATTTCGAGCGTGCCCAGGGCTGGATCGCCGAGGGTCATACCGAAGCGATGAAGACCCCGGACAGCACGCTGATCTTCGTGGACCCCGCCGCGGCGAAGCAGATCCATATCGATCAGATCGACTGCATGGGGTGCCTGTCGGCCTGCCAGTTCAGCAACTGGGCGGCCAACGAGAAGGGCACCACCGGCCGTCGGGCCGATCCGCGCAGCTTCTGCATCCAGAAAACGCTGCAGAACATCGCCCATGGCTCGAATGTCGAGCACGAGCTGATGTTCGCCGGCCACAACGCCTATCGTTTCGCCGAGGATCCGTTCTATTCGAACGGCTTCGTGCCGACCGTGCGTCAGCTCGTCGAACGCATCCGCACCGGTGACTGATGTGCATCTTCCGGCCGGAGATCGGGGGGCTTCCCTGGTCTCCGGCCTTGCACTCAGAATGGAACGCACCTAAATTCCTGGCTAACTGACCGTCCCTACGCGACTTTCCCATGGCGCGTCGTGGACCTTCAACAAGACGAGAGCCGGGAATGTCCACCAACCGCCCCTATACCGCCGTGCTCGAGAAGCTCAAGGCAGCCGGTCTCCGGCCGACCAAGCAGCGTCTCGCTCTGGCGCGTCTGCTGCTCGACGGCACCGACCGTCATGTGACGGCCGAAGAGCTGCACCGCGAGGCGCAGGCGGCGGCGCTCCCGGTGTCGCTGGCCACCGTGTACAATACGCTGCACCAGTTCACCCAGGCGGGGCTGCTGCGCGAGCTGGTCGTCGACAGCGGCCGGTCCTATTTCGACACCAATGTCAGCCACCATCATCATTTCTTTTATGAAGACGGCGGCCATCTCCAGGACATCCCCGGGGATGCGGTCCAGATCGCCCGTCTGCCCGAACCGCCGGGCGATGCCTCCATCGCCCGTGTCGACGTGATCATCCGCGTCCGCTGATGCCCGGCATGGGGGCGCGGGGCGGCGGGGTCACGAACCGGAGAGCCACGGAGCCATCACCCCATGACCGACCGTTCCGACGACCGTTTCCCGGCCGCCGAACCGCCGCTTGCCGGCACGCGGACCGAGGCCAATCTGATCCGCGCCTTCATGTCCGAGGCGGCCGCCAACCGCCGCTTCCTCTATTTCGCCCGCCAGGCCGATATCGAGGGCTTCAACGACGTGGCCGCAGTGTTCCGGTCGATCGCCGAGGGCGAGACCGGGCATGCGCTGGGCCATCTGGAATTCCTGGAAGAGGCGGGCGGTGACCCGGCGACCGGGCTTCCCATCGGGACCACCCCTCAGAACCTCCGCGCCGCGATCGCAAGCGAGGAGGAGGACGCCACCGGCGTCTATCCCGAGATGGCCCGCGTGGCCCGCGACGAGGGCCAGATCGAGGCGGCGGAGTGGTTCGAGACCCTGGCCCGGGCGGAGCGTGCCCATGCGGCGCGGTTCCGGCGCTCGCTCACCAGCCTGGAAGAGATCCTGGACGAGACCGCAGCCGAAGGGGATGACGACGGCGCCTGAGGCGCCGTCGGGCCGTCAGTGGAAATCTTCGTCCGGGTAGACGCCCCAGATCTCGTCGCGGCGGATCCAGGCGCGGGTGTTGGCGATGTCCATTTCGCACCAGTTCCGCTCGCAGGCCATCAGGCGGCCGACCACGCCCGGCTCGGCACGCAGCAGCGGCACGGCGTCCGCTGCCGGGCGGTTGTAGAGCGTGCGGACCTCCCCCTGGATGATGGCGGTGCGCCGGCCCGACAGCAGGCTCATATGCGCCCAGCCCTCGGCCCCCTCGACATCGCGGATCTTGCGCCAGTTTTCGTATTCCGCCGTCACCTCGACCGGCAGATCCTTGCGATTGTAGATCGCGGCGACGGGATAGCGGGTGCCGGGGCCGGTGCGGACATTCACCTCGGCCGAGCGCAGCGACACGAAACGGGGCAGGGGCGGCCGCTCGGCACTGCGGCCGATCCATTTGGCGCCGCCTTCATCCTCGGCCGGGGCATCCTTCGCCTCATCGGCGGTGGGCGCGTCGGCGGCGCCGGCCGTAAAGAACAGCGCGGCGCCTCCGATCATGGCCAGACAGACGAACAGCGTCAGCAGGAATGCGAAACGGGGGCGGGCGGTGGTGCGGTCGGGCATGAGAGGGATGGGTCCTGAAGGGCGGGCCTGAAAGCATGGGGGCGGTGCCGGCCGTGGGGTTCCCTTGGGGTCAAGGGCCCCGGCGGGGCTTTCCAGACCTTACGCCGCAGGGGATCGTCACGCAATCGGTCGGCCGGTTTGTATCGCACCGGCCGATTTGCTAAGAAAGGGGACCGGGCGGGTGCCGTCGGGCAGGGCGCCAGATGCGGGGCCGTTCCTGCGCCCGGTACAGGACGCCTGGATAATACGCCCCGGGGCCGGACGCTGGGCGGCCGTAAGGTGGGCGGTCTATGGGAGAGTGTCGATGGTGAAGCCGAAGCCGGTGGTTGTGGTCACCCGCAAGCTGCCCGAGCAGATCGAGACGCGCATGATGGAGCTGTTCGACACGCGGCTCAATCATGACGACGTCCCATTCGGGCAGGACAAGCTGATCGAGGCGGTCAAGACCGCCCATGTGCTTGTACCCACGGTGACCGACCGGATCGATGCCGGCGTGCTCGCCCATGCCGGGCCGCAGCTGCGGCTGATCGCCAATTTCGGCAACGGCACCGACCATATCGATCTCGCCACGGCGCGTCAGCGCGGTATCACCGTCACCAACACGCCCGACGTGCTGACGGAAGACACCGCCGACATGACCATGGCGCTGATCCTGGCGGTGGCACGGCGCGTGCCGGAAGGCGAGCGCATGGTCCGCAAGGGTGAGTGGAACGGCTGGAGCCCCACCCACATGCTCGGCCGCCGGATCTGGGGCAAGCGCCTGGGCATCATCGGCATGGGCCGTATCGGCCGTGCGCTGGCCCGCCGGGCCCGCGGCTTCGGCCTGTCGATCCACTACCACAACCGCAACCGGCTGCATGCCGATATCGAGGGTCCGCTCGAGGCGACCTATTGGGAAAGCCTCGACCAGATGCTGGCCCGGATGGACATCGTGTCGGTCAACTGCCCGCACACGCCGGCCACCTATCATCTGCTGTCGGCGCGGCGGCTGAAGCTGCTGAAGAAGGACGCCTATGTCGTCAACACCGCCCGTGGCGAGGTGATCGACGAGGCGGCGCTGACCCGTATGCTGCGCGACGGCCAGCTGGCCGGTGCGGCGCTCGACGTGTTCGAGCACGAGCCTGCGGTGAACCCCAAGCTGGTCGAACTCGACAACACCGTCCTGCTGCCGCATATGGGCTCGGCGACGCTCGAGTCGCGCATCGACATGGGCGAGAAGGTGCTGATCAACATCAAGACCTTCATCGACGGCCATACGCCCCCGGATCGGGTGCTGCCGTTCTGATGATGGCAGGATCTTGTCAGATCTGAGGTCTGCTGCTATCTTCTGAGCATCGACCCCCGGCTAGTACCCCGTGCACATATAGGGCACGTGACGAACCCCGGGGGTATTTTTCATACTAAATTTCTACCTGGGGTTGATTATGTCCACGGCTATCCTGATTGATGGCGCCTTCTTTCTCGTGCGACTGAACAGCCTCTATCACGCATGGCCCGGACTGAGCGACCCGGATCAGGTCGCCACGATCATCCATCGTACCGCCCTCGGGATGCTGAAACAGGGCGAGACGGAGGCGCGCCGGAACCTGTACCGGATCTTCTTCTATGACTGTCCGCCGCTGCAGAAGCGCGTCACTTTGCCAGTTTCACGGCAGACCCGAAACTATGCGCAGACCGATATGGCGACCTTCGCCTGAGCCTTCATGCGCGATTGAGGGCAAAGCGCAAAATGGCATTGCGGCTGGGAACGTTGAAGGGAGGAACGTCCTGGCGACTGAAGGCGCCTGCGACCCAGGAACTTCTGAAGGGGCGGCGTGGTTGGGCTTCCCTCACTGATGATGATTTCGAACTGGATCTTCGCCAGAAGGGGGTCGATATGAGGATCGGGCTCGATATGGCGAGCCTGACACTGAAGAGATTTGTAGATCAGATCATTCTGATCTCGGGTGATGCAGACTTCGTTCCCGCGGCGAAGCTGGCTCGCCGAGAAGGGGTCGACGTGATTCTCAATCCGCTCTGGAAGCCGATTCCCGAGGATCTCAATGAGCACATTGACGGGCTCAGGAATTATCTTGCCCGCTACGCGACGCCAGCCGCCGCCGAAGCCGATGCAGTACCATCCGGGGCGGACGATCTGCTGGAAACCTGAGCAGGCGCCCGCTTTCAGATGACCACCAGCCGCCCCGTGTCACCCAGGATCCGGTAGAGGCTGACCAGGCCGCCCTCTTCGAAGGACAGGTCGTCCCTGAGCGCGGTTTTCTCCAGGCCGATGGCGCGCAGGCCCATGTCGCAGACCATGAAGCGGGCGCCGAGGTCGCGGCAGGCTTCGATCAGGTCTTCCACGCCGGCGGCGCCGCGGGCGACGAGGCCGGCATTCCAGCCCGTGGCGTCGCCGGCCACGCCTGCGGCGACAAGGTCGGGGCCGAGCGGGCAGGTCGCCCAGCCCGGCCGTCCATCCGGGGCGGGCGCGCGCAGGCTCAAAAGGGCGGCGTTGGTGAAGAACAACACCACAGGTTGCGAGATCGCCAGGGCCGCCGCGGCCATGGCCAGGCCATAATGGACACGATTGAGGTGGCCCGATTCGAGGATCAGGCCGGTATATGATCTGTCACCGATCATGAACGTGTCCCGTCATGCACCATGGGCGCCGAGATCCGTGATGACCGGATGGTCACCACAGAGCGGGCAGGCCGGATCGGCGGGCAGGCGGACGGTGCGGAAGCGGTTGGAGAGCGCATCCACGATCAGCATCCGGCCGGCAAGACCCTCGCCGATGCCGGTCAGCTCCTTCACCACCTCCAGCGCCTGGAGCGAGCCGACCATGCCGGCCAGCGCACCGATGATACCCCCCGAGGAACAGCTGGGGATCAGCCCCGGCGGCGGCGGGGCGGGGTAGAGGCAGCGATAGCAGGGCAGGCGTGGCCCCCCCGAGCGGTGGGCATGCGAGCGGAAGGTGTAGATCTGGCCGTCGAAGCGCAGGATCGCCGCCGAGACCAGCGTGCGGCCCAGCAGATGGCAGGCATCATTGACCAGGAAGCGGGTGTCGAAATTGTCCGAGCCGTCGGCGACGAGATCATAGGCGCCGATCAGCGCCGCCGCATTGCCGGCATCGATCCGGCTGTCGTGGATTTCGACCCGGATCTCAGGGTTGAGTGCCCGGATGGCACGGGCGGCGCTTTCGACCTTCGGCCGGCCGATATCTTCGGTACGATGGATGATCTGGCGCTGCAGATTGCTGAGATCGACCCGATCGGCATCGACGATACCGATCGTGCCCACCCCGGCGGCCGCGAGATAGAGGCCGAGCGGCGCCCCCAGCCCGCCGGCGCCGATCAGCAGCACCCGGGCGCGCTTCAGGGCAAGCTGTGCCGTCTCGCTGAATTCCGGCAGCACGAGCTGGCGGCTGTAGCGTTCGATTTCGGCGTCGGTGAGCTCGATGTCGTCCACGACGGGCGGGGTTCCGCAGCAGAAGGGGGCGGCCGCGACGGAAGCGCCGCGGCCGCGGACAGGATCACTCGAGACCGTTGAAGAGATCGGTCGAGAGATAGCGTTCGGCGAAGGAGGGGACGATCGCAACCACGGTCTTGCCGGCCATGTCCGGCCGCTGGGCGATCTCGACCGCAGCCGCCACGGCGGCACCCGACGAGATGCCGCAGGGGATGCCTTCGGTCCGCGCCAGGGTGCGGGCATAGTCGAAGGCGGTCTCGTTGGCGATGGTCAGCACCTCGTCGATCACCGACCGGTCCAGAATCTCGGGCACGAAACCGGCACCGATGCCCTGGATCTTGTGCGGGCCGGGCAGGCCGCCCGACAGCACCGCGCTGTCCTCGGGCTCCACCGCAACGATCCGCACGTCCGGGTTCTTCTGCTTCAGCACCTGGCCGATGCCGGTGACGGTGCCGCCGGTGCCGACGCCGGCCACGACCACATCCACCTTGCCGGCGGTATCGGCCCAGATCTCTTCGGCCGTGGTCACCCGGTGCACGGCCGGGTTGGCCTTGTTGCGGAACTGCTGGAGCATGATCGCATTCGGGTTGCCGTCCACCAGCTCCTGGGCGCGGGCGATGGCGCCCTTCATGCCCAGCTTCGCCGGCGTCAGCTCAAGTTCGGCGCCCAGCAGTTTCAGCATCTTGCGGCGTTCGATCGACATGCTCTCGGGCATGGCCAGGATCAGCCGGTAGCCCTTGGCGGCGCAGACGAAGGCAAGCGCGATGCCGGTATTGCCCGAGGTCGGCTCGACCAGAACGGTGTCGGGGCCGATGGCGCCTTCCGCCTCGGCGGCGGCGACCATCGCGCCGGCAATGCGGTCCTTGACCGAGGCGAGCGGGTTGAAGAATTCGAGCTTGGCCAGAACCTCGCCCTTCACGCCCTTGGCGGCGCCGAGGCGCGAAAGACGGACCAGCGGCGTATCGCCGATGGTGTCGATGACATTGTCATAGATCCGGCCACGGCCGTGGGTGGGGGTCGGCTGCCAGGTATCGGTCATGTCGACTGCGCTCCTTCGTGGGGCCTGCCTCGGGGCGGGGGCGGCCTTCGCCTCAGATCGAGAAATCCATGCGGGTCATGGCTTCGCTGCGGATGCCCTGTTCCACGGCGCGCTGACAGAGATCGGCGACGGTGATCCCGTCCAGGCGTTCCATCAGCTCGTCCTGAATGTCCTGCCAGACCGGGCGGACCACCTTGTGGCCCAGATCGGACCCGGCCGGATCGGCCATGGGGTCGTCGGTCTTCTCCATGGCACGCACCACGCGGGCAATGTCGCCGATGGTGATCTTGCGCCGCTCGCGTGCCAGCCGGTAGCCGCCGCGGGGGCCACGCACGCCTTCCAGGATCTCGGCATGCACCAGCTGCTGCATGACCTGTTCGAGATACCGCTGCGGGATGCCCTGACGGCGGGTGATCTCCTTGCTCTGGACCGGCTCGGCACCGCCGTTGTGGGCGATGTCGACCACGGCTTCCAGCGCGAACAGCAGTTTCTTCGACAGCCTGAGCATGGGCGTTTCCGTTTCGATCCTGTTCGTGAACCCCGGCCTTGCACCACCGTTCCGCGGCAGGCCCGGATCTGTTCTCAGTGCCCGGTGGAGCCGAAGCCGCCGGCGCCGCGGACGGTGTCGTCCAGCGCCTCGACCTCGACCAGGCGGGTGGCGGTGACCGGGGCGATCACCAGCTGTGCGATCCGCATGCCGCGGGTGATCTCGACCGGCGCATCGCCCAGATTGATCAGCAGGACTTTCAGCTCGCCGCGATAATCGGCATCGATGGTGCCGGGCGCATTGAGCACGGTGACGCCCTGAGAGAAGGCCAGGCCCGAGCGCGGCCGTACCTGCCCCTCATAGCCTTCCGGGATCGCCATGGTCAGGCCGGTCGGAACCAGGGTCCGCCCCCCGGGGGCCAGCATGATCGGCGCGTCGGCCGGCACGGCGGCGGGCAGGTCCAGCCCGGCGGCACCGGCGGTCTTCATCTCGGGGAGCGGCAGGTCGCGGCCGTGATCGAGGCGGACGACCCCGATCCGGAGGTGGCGGTCCATCAGGCGGAATCCTTGGTGGTGGGCGCTGCGAAGTGATCGGCAATGCGGCGGGCCAGCCGGTCCGCCACCGCCTGCTTGGTCATGGCGGGCCAGCTGTCGGTGCCGTCGGCATCGATCAGGTGGATGGCATTGTCGTCGCCGCCGAAGGTGCCGGTGCCGGTCGAAACGTCGTTGGCGACGATCCAGTCGCAGCCCTTGCGCGCCCGTTTGGCACGGGCGTGGTCCAGCACCTGCTCGGTCTCGGCGGCAAAGCCCACCACCAGGGCCGGGCGCGACGGGCCGGATGCCGAGATGGTGCGCAGGATGTCGGGATTCTCGATCAGCCGGATGTCGGGCGGCAGCGCGCCGCCCGGCTGCTTCTTCAGCTTCTGCCCGGCTTCGATCGCCGGCCGCCAGTCGGCGACGGCGGCGGCGCAGACGGCGATATCGGCGGGAAGCGCCGCTTCGACCGCCGCCAGCATCTCGCGGGCGCTTTCGATATGGATGGTGTCGACACCGGCCGGATCGGTAAGGCGGGTCGGGCCGGTGACCAGCGTCACCCGGCAGCCCAGCGCGGCGAGTGCTGCCGCGATGGCATGACCCTGCTTGCCGGACGAGCGATTGGCGATGTAGCGCACCGGGTCGATCGGCTCGTGCGTCGGGCCGCTGGTGACGACGGCATGCCGGCCCGACAGCGGGCCGGGCGCATCGATCAGGGCCGTCCCGGGCCCCGTGAGCGCCGGGCGGCTGTCCTCGGCCAGGGCGGCACGGATGGCCTCCACGATCGCCGGCGGCTCTGCCATGCGGCCGGGGCCGAACTCGCCACAGGCCATTTCACCCGCGTCGGGACCGACCGTCAGCACGCCGTCGCGGCCAAGCTGGTCCAGATTGCGCCGGGTTGCCGGGTGGAACCACATCCGGACATTCATCGCCGGTGCCACCAGCACCCGCTTGTCGGTGGCAAGCAGCAGGGTGGTCGCCAGATCGTCGGAAATGCCCGCGGCCATCTTCGCCAGGATGTCGGCGGTGGCGGGGGCCACGACCACCAGGTCGGCGGCGCGCGACAGCTGGATATGGCCGATCTCGGTCTCGTCTTTCAGCGAAAAGAGGTCGGTGTGGACCTCCTCGCCCGAGAGCACGGCGAGCGACATGGGGGTGACGAACTCGCCGGCCGCACGGGTCATCACGACCTTCACCCCGGCGCCCGCTTTGCGGAGCAGCCGGATGAGTTCGAGTGCCTTATAGGCGGCGATGCCGCCGGTGACGATCAGCAGGATGCGCTTGCCGGTGAGCACCGGACCCTCCGCTTGGGATCCGACGGCTGGCGGGGGCCGTCATGTGGAACCTGCGCAATTGCGCAAGGTGTGGTGTGGTTAAACTAGGCGCCCTGAGGTCGCCGTGCAAGAGACAAGGCGAACCGGCATTTTAACCTGACGATGTTGCGGATGAGATGCGTCCCTGCCCGCTCAGCCCAGGATGAGCCAGAGCAGGGCCACCAGCAGGCCGCCGCCGATCGCGGCCGAAAGCCGGCTGCCGCTCATGATCACCGGGCGCGGCCGTTCGGGATCGCTCAGGGTTTCCAGCCGATCCATGATCCGGGGCAGGCGCTGTGCCACATGCAGCATCTCGCGCAGGGTGGTCTCGGCGCGGGCGCGGGGGCCCAGATTGGCGGCCATCCATTCGCGGATCAGCGGCTCCGCCAGCACCCACATATTGGCGCCGGGGTCCAGCAGTCGGGCCATGCCTTCCGCCTGGACCATCGTCTTCTGGAGCAGCAGCAGCTGGGGTTGCGTCTCCATCTGGAAGGTGGACGTCACCTGGAACAGCTGGGCGAGCAGCCGGCCGATCGAGATCTCGTTCTGGGGCTTGCCCAGGATCGGCTCGCCGATCGAGCGGGCAGCCTGGGCAAAGAGCGGCCGCGACTGGTCGGGGGGGACGAAACCGGCCGCAAAATGCACGTCGGCCACCGCATCGTAGTCGCGGGTCAGGAAGGCGCGCAGCATCTCTGCCAGATAAAGCCGCGACTGGCGGTCCAGCCGGCCCATGATGCCGAAATCGACCACGGCGATGCGACCGTCAGGCAGGATGAACAGGTTGCCCGGATGCATGTCGCCATGGAAGAAGCCGTCGCGGAACACCTGCAGGAAGAAGACCCGGGCGGCATTCGCCATGATTTCGCGCCCGTCGAGGCCTGCGGCCTTAAGTGCTGCGGTGTCGTCGGCACGCACGCCGCCGGTGATCCGCTCCAGCGTCATCACCCGGGCGGCGGTGCGCATCCAGTCGATCTCGGGCACCATGAAGCCGGCATCGCCCTCGAAATTCTCGCGCAGCTCCTGGCCTGCCGCCGCTTCCATTCGCAGGTCGGTTTCAATCGCCACCACTTCCGACAGGGTGCGGACCACCTCGACCGGTTTCAGCCGGCGGCTGCCGGGCAGCAGGCGCTCCAGCCAGCGAGCGATCCAGGCGAAGAGGGCGAGGTCGGTGGCGAGCGCGCGCTCCACCCCCGGACGCAGCACCTTGACCGCAACCTCGCGGCCGTCGGTGGTCTCGGCGAAATGGACCTGGGCGACCGAGGCCGCCGCCACCGGCACGTCGTCGAACTGCGCGAAGAGGTCGCTGACCGGCCGTTCGAAAGATTGTTCGATGATCCGCCGCGCATCCGCCCCCGGGAAGGGCGGCAGCCGATCCTGCAGCCGGGCCAGATCGCGCGCCACGGTTTCGCCGATCAGGTCGGCGCGGATCGACAGCACCTGGCCGAGCTTCACGAAACTGGGGCCGAGGGCGGTGAGCGCCCGGGCCAGCCTTTCGCCTTCCGCCAGCTCGCGCAGGTCGCGCCGGGTCAGGCGCCGGGCGGTCCGGCCGGCAAACCCCGCCGCCGGATGCTGGGTCGCCAGCTGCTCGAGCGGGAAGAGCGCGCCGTGACGGGCGAGGACATAGCCGATGCGCGAAAGCCGCAGCAGGTGGCGCAGGGTCGAGAACATGGGGGTCCGATCGGGAGGGGCGGGCGCTCAGACGTTCCAGGCCGAGTGCAGGGCGGCGATGCCGCCGGACAGCAGCCGCACCTTGACCTGGCGGAAGCCGGCGTCCGCGATCATCCCGGCGAAGCGGTCGGCGCTCGGGAATTTGCGGATGCTTTCGGCGAGGTAACGATAGCTCGCGGCATCGCGCGCGACCACCCGGCCCACCTGCGGCAGCACCTTGAAGGAATAGAGATCGTAGAGCCGGTCGAGCACCGGCGCCTGCACTTGAGAGAATTCCAGGCACATGAACCGGCCGCCGGGCTTCAGCACCCGCCGCGCCTCGGCAAGTGCCGCCGGGATGTCGGCGACGTTCCGGATGCCGAAAGCGATGGTATAGACATCGACCGAGGCCGATCTGACCGGCAGCACCTCGGCATTGCCCGCCACCCAGTCGATGCCGTCCAGGATGCCGCGATCGACCGCGCGGTCGCGGCCGACCTCGAGCATCGCAGGCGTCAGGTCGCAGACCGTCACCCGGGCCGGCGGCAGCTGGGCGGCTGCGGCACCGGCATTGCGCCGGGCGCGATCGATGAAGCGGAAGGCGATGTCGCCGGTGCCGCCGGCCACGTCGAGCAGGTGCTGGCCGGGCCGCGGCGCCAGCCAGTCCATCATCGCGTCCTTCCACAGCCGGTGGACGCCGCCGCTCAACAGGTCGTTCATCAGGTCGTAGCGCCGGGCGACGCTGTCGAACACGCCGCGCACCATGCGGCGCTTCTCACCGACCGTGGTGCTGGTGAACCCGAAATCGGCAGGGCGCTCGTCGCCGGCGTGCCGGCCGGCGGGCTCGTCGATCACTGACATCGCTCGTCCTCGGAACCTTCGGGTGCGGGTGCGCGAGGGAACATAGCGCGGGCGGGGGCATTGCGCTACCCTCGCCCCCATGCCAGAGCTGCCCGAAGTCGAAACCGTGCTCAGGGGCATCGCCCCCAGGATGATCGGACGCCGCCTCGCCGAGGTCGAGGCGCGGCGCCCGGATCTGCGTCGCCCGCTGCCCGCCGGTTTCGTGCAGCGGCTGACGGGGCGTGCCGTGATCGCGGCGGATCGTCGCGCCAAATATCTGCGCCTGCACCTTGAGGGGGGCGAGACGCTGATCGTCCATCTGGGCATGTCGGGCCGGCTGGTGATCGAGGATGCGCAGCCGCCGGTCGCCTTCCGTCACGGCCCCTCGATCGCGGTGGCGGATGCGCCCCATACCCATGTCGTGTTCCGCCTGGACGACGGCACCCGGATCCTGTTCGCCGATCCGCGCCGCTTCGGGCTGATGGACATCGCCGCCACCGACGATCTGGACGCCCATGACCTCTTCGCCCATCTGGGACCGGAGCCGCTCGGCAACGGTTTCTCGGGGCCCTATCTCGCCCGGGCCTTCGAGGGGCGGCGGGCCCCGGTGAAGGCGCTGCTGCTGGATCAGCGCGTGGTGGTGGGGGTCGGCAACATCTATGCAAGCGAAAGCCTGTTCGAGGCCGGCATCCACCCGGCCCGTGCCGCCGGCACCCTGTCGGGCGAGGATTGCGACCGGCTGGCGGCGGCGGTGCGCGCGACGCTCGACCGGGCGATCACCGCCGGCGGCTCCACCCTCAGGGATTTCGTCGGTGCCTCGGGCGAACTCGGCTACTTCCAGCACAGTTTCCGGGTCTATGACCGGGCCGACGCCCCCTGTTCGCGGGAGGGCTGCGACGGTACCATAGAACGCGTCGTTCAATCGAACCGTGCCACCTATTTCTGTTCCCGGTGTCAGGCATGACCGTTTTCCGGACCATGATCGTCCTTGCGGCGCTCGCGATCGCCGGCCCCATGACCATCGGTCTCAGCCCGGTTGAGGCCGCCGACACCGAGTTCCTGGGCCAGGTCGAAGATCTGCCGCTGGCCCCGGGGCTCGCCGAGGACGCGGGGGGCTTTACGTTTGACAAGCCCGACGGGCGTATCGTAGAGGCTTACGCAGTCGGTCGTGTGACCGGTGCACAGGTGATGCGCTTCTACCGCGACGCCCTGCCCCAGCTGGGCTGGCGCGAGGTCGGGGGTGCCGCTGCCGCATCCGGTGCCGGCGCCGGTATCGCCGCCTTCACCCGCGGGGCCGAGCGCCTGACGATCGACACGGCCGAGCAGTCCTCCGGCCGTCTGGTCGTGCATTTCGTGCTGGCACCTGCAGAGGGTGCTGCGCGCCCCTGACAGCCAGGCTCCCGCCCCTGCCGGGAGGCCGCCGGGCGTCGGGACGTCAGTCTTCATCGACCGGCTTCGGGACCAGGCAGGCGGCGAAGGATCCCGCATCCGCCGCCCCGGTGAAGCCGGCGCGGGATCGCGGAGGGAGCAGACCCACATGTCCTACAAGAACATCCTGGTCGACACGCGCGGCGCCGTCGGGCTGATCCAGCTCAACCGGCCCAAGGCGTTGAACGCGCTCTGCGCCGAACTGATCGAGGAGCTGAACGCGGCGCTCGACGCCTATGAGGCGGATCCCGAGATCGGCGCGATCGTGCTGACCGGCAGCGAGAAGGCCTTTGCGGCCGGCGCCGACATCAAGGAGATGCTGCCCAAGTCCTTCCAGGACGTCTACATGGAGGACTTCATCTCGCGCTGGGAGCGGGTGACCCGCTGCAAGAAGCCGGTGATCGCGGCGGTGTCGGGCTATGCGCTCGGCGGCGGCTGCGAGCTGGCGATGATGTGCGATTTCATCCTGGCGGCCGAGAATGCGAAATTCGGCCAGCCCGAGATCAATCTCGGCACCATTCCGGGCTCGGGCGGCACCCAGCGCCTCACCCGATTCGTCGGCAAGTCCAAGGCCATGGAAATGTGCCTGACCGGCCGGATGATGGATGCCGAGGAAGCCGAGCGTGCGGGGCTGGTCAGCCGGATCCTGCCGGTGGCAGAGCTGCTCGACGAGGCGCTGAAGGTCGCCCAGGCGATCGCCGCCAAGTCCCTGCCCTCGGTGATGATGGCCAAGGAGGCGGTCAATGCCGCCTACGAGACCACGCTGACCCAGGGCGTGCGCTTCGAACGCCGGCTGTTCCATTCGAGCTTTGCGCTCGAGGATCGCCGCGAGGGCATGACCGCCTTCTCGGAGAAGCGCGAGCCCCAGTTCAAGAACCGCTGACCGCATCCCGCCGACCGGCGCTGACCGGTGCCGGTCGGCGGGAATCGCAGTGGTTGCACGACAACGGCCGACGGCGTTCCGGCCGGAGCGCTTTCGGCTTTGCCGATAACGTCTTGACTCAATCGTGGACCGCACCTATCGTCCGCGGCCTGAGTTTCCCCTTATCCCGAACGTATCCGAAGGGCCGACCCTGATGGCCAATCATGTCTCCGCCGAGAAGCGTATCCGTCGCAACGCGCGCCGGGCCGAAATCAACGGCGCTCGTATCAGCCGCATCCGCACCTTCGTGAAGAAGGTCGAAAAGGCCCTTGCCCTGGGCGACAAGGATGCCGCCGTCGCCGCTTTCGCCGTCGCCGAGCCGGAACTGCGTCGCGGCGTGAACAAGGGCGTGCTGCACGGCAACACCGCCTCGCGCAAGATCTCGCGCCTCAGCGCGCGCGTGAAGGCGCTGTCGCAGGCCTGAGCCCGCAGCGGTCCGGCGCCCGATCGTGGCTGAAACTCCGGAAGCCCGGAGGTGACAGCCAGAGTCTTCGGCATATGGTCGCAGGCAGCCCGACATCCTTCGACGCACGGCATGCGATCTCCGCATGCCGTGCGTCGTCGTGTCGGGATTGATGCATCGCGTCAAAAGATCGCGTTCGCATTTCGGACCCGTTGCCAGCCGCCCGGGCCGGGGCTAGTCTAGGCCCCATCGAATGCAGGTCCGTCCCCACAGCGGCCGAGCGTACCGGAGGTTCCGGACCGGATGCCCGATCAGGCAACCGATCCATCGAATCCAAGGCATGCTCGCCGGCGGTTTCGACCGACCTGTTTCCCAAGCCTTTCGAAGAGCGGATGTGGACGGCGCGTCGTTCGATGCATGGACATCGAATGATGACGCAGAGGCTTTGTCCGCAGGCGGCCCCAGGGCCTGACCATGCGGATCCCGTGGCCCCGGGCCATGCGCGTGCCCTTTGCCTGCCGCGTCCCCCATCCCTTCGTCCTGATCTGCCAGAGGAGCCACGAGGCGACGCCATGGCCAGCACCGACGACATCCGCCGCAACGCATCGGCCCGCACGGGCGCCCAGGCCGGCTATGCCGGCGACGTCACGCCCGAGGAGGCGTGGGCCTTTCTGGAGCAGCAGCCCGACGCGGTTCTGGTCGACGTGCGCACCCGCGAGGAATGGATGTTCGTGGGCCTGCCGCTGCTCCAGCCCCTGGGCAAGGAGCCGCAGCTGATCTCGTGGCAGGTCTGGCCGCAGATGGCGCCCAACCGCGACTTCACCAATGCGCTGGCCGAGGCCGGCGTCGGCCGCGAGCAGCCGGTGCTGTTCCTGTGCCGCAGCGGCGCCCGGTCGCGGGCTGCTGCCATCGCGGCCACGGCCGCGGGCTATGAGACGGCATTCAACATTGCAGGCGGGTTCGAGGGGGATGTCGGCCCCGACGGGCATCGCGGTACGGTCAACGGCTGGAAGGCGGCGGGGCTGCCCTGGTTCCAGAACTGACCCGACCGTCCGTCACCGCCGTGTCGTGGCCCGAGAGGGGGCGGCGCGGTTGCCGTTCGTCCGCATGAAGCCGGACGACCCCCGCCAACTCCGACTGCCGCTGCCCATGACCTCGGTTTCCGATCCTGCTGACTTCGCCGAATATGAGGCACAATGGGCCCGTGTGCGCGACTCGCTCCGTACCGAGTTCGGTGATGCCGCCTTCTATTCCTGGTTGAAGCCGCTGGCTCTCGCTTCGGTCGCCGATGGCCGGGTGACGATCCAGGTGCCGACCCGCTTCATGCGCGACTGGGTGGTGTCGCATTATGCCGACCGCATCCGCGTGCTGTGGTCGTGGGAGAATCCGGCCGTGCGCCGGGTCGACATTGCCGTGGCCGGCGTGAAACCCGCGGCCGCAGAAGCGCCGGCACAGCCGGCCCCCCGGCCTGCGGAGGTGGTGGATCTGCCACCGGTGCCGATGGCCGTGCCGACGCCCATGGCCTCCAGGTCCGCTGCTGCCGCCGCCCCGGTGCGGGCTGCGGCACCGCGTGCGGCCACCGCGGCGGCGCCTGCGATCGTCATCGCCGACGCCGATGCCGAGGCGGAAGCGGGCAGCCGTGCGGCAGAGCGGATCGATCAGTGGTCGGCCGGGCTGGACCCGCGCTTCACCTTCGACAATTTCGTCTGCGGCAAGCCGAACGAACTGGCCCATGCGGCGGCGCTTCGTGTCGCCGAAAGCGAGACGGTGCAGTTCAACCCGCTGTTCCTCTATGGCGGCGTCGGTCTGGGCAAGACCCATCTCATGCATGCCATCGCCTGGCATATCCGCGGCCGCAATCCGCGCCGCAAGGTCGTCTACATGTCGGCCGAAAAGTTCATGTACGAGTTCATCCGGGCGTTGCGCTACAAGGACACCATGGCGTTCAAGGAGCAGTTCCGCTCCGTGGATGTGCTGATGATCGACGACGTGCAGTTCATCAGCGGCAAGGACTCGACCCAGGAAGAGTTCTTCCACACCTTCAATGCGCTGGTCGACCAGAACCGTCAGATCGTGGTCTCGGGCGACCGCTCGCCCTCCGATCTGGATGGCATGGAAGAGCGGCTCCGCTCCCGCCTCGGCTGGGGCATGGTCGCCGATATCCACCCCACCACCTATGAACTGCGGCTCGGCATCCTGCAGCAGAAGGCGGATCAGCTGGGGGCGGTGGTGCCGGTGAAGGTGCTGGAATTCCTGGCCCATAAGATCGCCTCCAATGTCCGCGAGCTGGAGGGCGCCCTCAACCGCGTCGTCGCCCATGCGACCCTGGTCGGCCGGGCGATCACGCTGGAGACCACCCAGGAAGTCCTGCAGGATCTGCTGCGCGCCAATGAGCGCCGGCTGACGATCGAGGACATCCAGAAGCGGGTGGCCGAGCATTTCAACATCCGGGTCTCGGACATGCATTCCGCCCGGCGGTCCCGCGCGATCGCGCGGCCGCGGCAGGTGGCGATGTATCTGGCAAAGCAGCTCACCCAGTCGAGCCTGCCCGAGATCGGCCGCAAATTCGGCGGCCGCGACCACACCACGGTCATGCACGCGGTCAAGAAGGTCGAGGAACTGGCCGGTCAGGATGCCGGTTTCTCCGACGATATCGAGCTGCTGCGCCGGATGCTGGAGAGCTGAGCCGGGGGCATCCACGCCGCCCCGTCCGTGCGGTCCGCATCCCGGTGACATCTGCCGTTACACTGGCTTCGCGCGCAGGCGGGCGGTATACTCCTAGCCCCTGACGGGGCCAGAGTCCGGAACCGTCTCCGGGGGTCGTCACCGCCCTCTCAGATCTGCCGGCCGGGCATGCCCCAAGCCGATCGACAGCCCTCACCGGGAGCGCACATGAAGCTGACCATCGAACGCGCCGCCCTGCTCCGCGCGCTGACCCACGTGCAGAGCGTCGTCGAGCGCCGCAATACGATTCCGATCCTGGCCAATGTGCAGGTCGAGGCGGAAGCCTCGGGCCGGCTGCGCCTGACCGCCACCGATCTGGATCTGTCGGTGGTGGAGGATGTGCCGGCGACGGTGGGACAGCCGGGGCGGACCACGGTGCCGGCGCACACCCTGCACGACATCGTCCGCAAGCTGCCCGACGGCGCCGAGGTCGAACTGGCGCTGGATGCCGCCAAGGGCCAGGTGAAGCTGACCGCCGGTCGCTATGCGTCGGCGCTGTCGGTGTTGCCGGCCGAGGATTTCCCCGAGATCGCCGAGGGCAACCTGCCCTTCGCCTTCTCGCTGCCGGCCGATGAGCTGAAGCGGCTGATCGACAAGACCCGCTTCGCCATTTCGACCGAAGAGACCCGCTATTACCTGAACGGCATCTATCTGCATGTGGCCGAGGGGCCGGATGGCCGGCGGCTGCGTGCGGTCGCGACTGATGGTCATCGTCTGGCCCGCGTCGAGGCGGATGTGCCGGAGGGTGCCGCCGGCATGCCCGGCGTGATCGTGCCCCGCAAGGCGGTCGGCGAGCTGCGCAAGCTGGTCGACGAGGTCGATGCCGAGGTGTCGGTGGCGCTGTCGGAAACCAAGATCCGTTTCGTCTTCGGCGACGTGGTCCTGGTCTCGAAGCTGATCGACGGCTCGTTCCCGGATTACGAGCGGGTGATCCCGGCCGGCAACGACAAGATGGTGCGGATCGACTGCAAGCCCTTCGCGGCTGCGGTGGATCGTGTCGCCACGATTTCGAGCGAGAAGTCGCGCGCCGTGCGGTTCTCGCTCACCGACGGCCGGCTCGATCTTGCCGTGACCAGCCCGGATAACGGCTCGGCGAGCGAAGAGCTGACGGTCGACTACGAGGGCCAGCACATCGATATCGGCTTCAATTCGCGCTATGTGCTCGATGTGGCCGGCCAGATCGACGGCGATCTGATGGAGCTGGCGATCGCTGACGGAGCCTCGCCGGTGGTGATCCGCGATACGGCGGATGCCGGTGCGCTCTATGTGCTGATGCCGATGCGGATTTGATCACGCCCAACCCCACCGATTTCCCGGAGCCCACCGCCGGCGCTGCGTCTCTGCGGCCGGGGGTGATGCGACCGGCCATTACCCGGCTGGTGCTGACCGGTTTCCGCAATTACCCGACGCTGCGTCTGGCGCTGGACCCGGCACCGGTGGTGCTGACCGGGCCCAACGGCGCCGGCAAGACCAATCTGCTCGAAGCCGTGTCCATGCTGGCCCCGGGACGCGGCCTGCGCGGTGCGCGACTGGGAGATATGGACCGGCTGATCCCGGGTGTGGAGGGACGGAGCGGCGGCGGCTGGGCGGTGGCGGCGACGGTCGAGACCGCCGATGGGCCGGTCGAGGTCGGTACCGGCCTTGCCGGCGGCGGCCTGGAGCGCGAGCGCCGGATCGTCCGGGTCGACGGCCGCAATGCGAGTGCCGCGGAACTCGGGCGGCGCTGGTCGGTCCTCTGGGTGACGCCGGCGATGGACCGGCTGTTCGTCGAGGCGGCGGGCAATCGGCGGCGGTTCTTCGACCGGCTGGTCTATGGGCTGGATCCCGACCATGCCGGGCGGATCGCGGCCTATGAGCAGGCGATGCGCGAGAGGGCGCGGCTGCTTCGCGACGGCCGGCGCGACCCCGCCTGGCTGGGCACGCTGGAGGCGACCATGGCCGCCAGGGGTGTTGCGATCGCGGCGGCACGGCTGGGCTTTGCAAGCCAGCTGAAATCGGTTCTGGCGGCGGGCGGCCACGGCTTTCCCAAGGCCCGGATCGCTATCGAGGGTGAGGTGGAGGCGGCACTAGCCGGCCAGCCCGCCCTTGCGGTGGAAGACGGGCTGGCCCGGCGGCTGGCCGAAAACCGGGGGATCGACGCCGATACCGGGACCACCCGGGCCGGCGTCCATCGCACGGATCTGGCCGTGACCCACGAGGGCAACGGCATGCCGGCGGCGCGCTGCTCCACCGGCGAACAGAAGGCGCTGCTGCTGGCCCTGGTGCTGGCGGTGGCACGGCTGAAACGGACGGTGGAAGGATCGGCGCCGATCCTGCTGCTGGACGAGGTGGCCGCCCATCTCGATGCCGAGCGGC
The DNA here is from genome assembly GCF_039634785.1 of Tistrella mobilis. Classification (NCBI taxonomy): domain Bacteria; kingdom Pseudomonadati; phylum Pseudomonadota; class Alphaproteobacteria; order Geminicoccales; family Geminicoccaceae; genus Tistrella; species Tistrella mobilis. The sequence goes on from NZ_JBBIAB010000001.1 coordinate 474,360, forward strand.
GCGACGCGCTCTATGACGTGCTCGTCTCGCTCGGTGCCCAGGCCTGGCTTACCGGCACCGACCGCCCGCTCTTCGCCGGGCTCGGCGGCGGACGGGCGCAGTTCGTGCGGATCACCGATGCCTCGGCGATCCGCGACCAGATCGTCGACCCTGCCGGCACTCCCCTGCCGGCGGCGGGCGACCATGACCGAGGATGATGGAACCGGTTCGATGACAGAGCAGCCCGCACACTCCCCGTCCGAGACTGCCATCGCAGCCACGTCCTATGGCGCCGACTCGATCAAGGTCCTGCGTGGCCTGGATGCCGTGCGCAAGCGTCCCGGCATGTATATCGGCGATACCGACGACGGCTCGGGCCTGCACCACATGGTCTACGAGGTGGTCGACAATGCCATCGACGAGGCCCTGGCCGGCTGGTGCGACACCGTCGACGTGGTGCTGAACCCGGACGGATCGGTGACCGTGCGCGACAACGGCCGCGGCATTCCGGTCGACATCCACGAGGAAGAGGGCGTGTCGGCGGCCCAGGTCATCATGACCCAGCTGCATGCCGGCGGTAAGTTCGACCAGAACTCGTACAAGGTGTCGGGCGGTCTGCACGGCGTCGGCGTGTCGGTGGTGAATGCGCTGTCGGAATGGCTGGAGCTGCGCATCTGGCGGGCGGGCAACGAGCACTTCATGCGCTTCCGCATGGGCGATGCCGAGGCCCCGCTGGAGATCGTGGGGCCGGCCGGCGACCGTACGGGCAGCGAGATCACCTTCCTGCCCTCGACCGACATCTTCACCAAGACCGATTTCGACGCCGCCACTCTGGAACGCCGCCTGCGTGAGCTGGCCTTCCTGAATTCGGGCGTCACGATCGAGTTCACCGATCTGCGCGCCGAGACGCCGGCCGTCCACCGCATGCATTACGAAGGCGGCATCGAGGCCTTCGTCCGCTATCTGGACCGCAGCAAGTCGCCGCTGCATTCGCTGCCGATCACGGTCTCGGGCGAGCGGGCCGGGATTACGGTCGAGGTCTCGATGCAGTGGAACGACAGCTATCACGAGAACGTTCTCTGCTTCACCAACAACATCCCGCAGCGGGATGGCGGGACCCATCTGGCCGGATTCCGTGCGGCGCTGACCCGCACGATCAACGCCTATGCGGCGTCTTCCGGCCTGGCCAAGCGCGAGAAGGTCGCGATCTCGGGCGAGGATGCGCGCGAGGGGCTGACCTGCGTGCTGTCGGTGAAGGTGCCGGACCCGAAATTCTCGTCGCAGACCAAGGATAAGCTGGTCAGTTCCGAGGTGAAGCCGGCGGTCGAGAACCTGGTGGGCGAGCGCCTGGACCAGTGGTTCGAGGAACATCCGCAGGACGCCAAGGCGATCGTCGGCAAGGTGGTCGAGGCGGCGGTCGCGCGCGAAGCGGCCCGCAAGGCCCGCGAACTCACCCGGCGCAAGAGCGCGCTCGACATCACCAGCCTGCCCGGCAAGCTGGCCGATTGTCAGGAGCGCGACCCCGCCAAGTCCGAGATCTTCCTGGTCGAGGGTGACTCGGCAGGCGGCTCCGCCAAGCAGGGCCGTAATCGTGCCAATCAGGCGATCCTGCCGCTGCGCGGCAAGATCCTGAACGTGGAGCGCGCCCGCTTCGACAAGATGCTGAGTTCGGCCGAAATCGGCACGCTGATCTCGGCGCTCGGCTGCGGCATCGGCCGGGACGATTTCGATCCCGACAAGCTGCGCTACCACAAGATCATCATCATGACCGACGCGGACGTGGACGGCAGCCATATCCGCACCCTGCTGCTGACCTTCTTCTACCGCCAGATGCCCGAGTTGATCAAACGCGGCCATCTGTTCATCGCCCAGCCGCCGCTCTACCGCATCAAGCGCGGGTCGAGCGAGGTGTATCTGAAGGGCGAGCTGGAGCTTGAGAATCACCTGATCGCCCAGGCGCTGGAGGACACCGTTCTCACCCTGGCTTCGGGGGCCCAGCATGCCGGCGGCGACCTGCGGGTGATCGTGGAGCGCTCACGCGATGTCGCCAACCAGCTGAAGGCGATCGCACGGCGTGCGCCGCTCTGGCTGCTGGAAGAAGCGGCCCTCGCCGGTGCGCTTTCCGAGGCGGCCTTTGCCGACAGGGCCGCGGCGGAACGCGCCGGTGCCGCCCTGGTCAGCCGGCTGGATGCCCGTGCGAACGAGCATGACCGCGGCTGGTCCTTCGCGGTCGAGACCGGTGCCGCGGAGGGCGAGATCGGCCCCTCGGCCGGTGCCGGCCGGGCGGGCGAGGTGCGGCGGATCCGGGTGCGCCGCGAACTGCGCGGCATGCAGGAAAGCTATGCCATCGATGCCAGCCTGTCGCGCGGCGGCGAGGCGCGGCTGATCAGCCGGCATCTGGCCGAACTCGGCCCGGTCTTCGATGGCGTTGCCACCATCGCCTTCGACAAGGGCCGGGAAGTGCGCGTCGTCGCCCCGCGCGAATTGTTCGAGGCGGTGCTGGAGGCCGGCCGCCGCGGCATTCAGGTGCAGCGCTATAAGGGCCTTGGTGAGATGAATGCCGACCAGCTGTGGGAGACCACCATGGACCCCAACAGCCGCACCCTGCTTCAGGTCCGCATCAATCATGCCGACGAGGCGGATGAAATCTTCACCACCCTGATGGGCGATGTGGTCGAGCCGCGTCGCAACTTCATTCAGGATAACGCGCTGAACGTTTCCAACCTGGACGTGTAAAGCGCCGTATCTTGCTTCGCCTCCATTGCCTCCTCGCCCGGATTGCTCCTATATTTCAGAGTGATCCGGGCAAAGGAGGTCGGGATGAGCGTCAAACTGAATCTGATCCTGTCGGACGACCTCGGCCGCGAAATCGATCAGGCGGCAAGGGAGAGCGAGACCGACCGGAGTGAGATTTTCCGGAAGGCGCTCCAGCTGTATCTGGCGGCCCGGGAGGGCAAGCGGCGCGGATTGAAGCTCGGGCTCATTGAACCCGGATCTGAGCGCGTCGAGACTGAGATCGTCGGATTGTGAACACGATTGATCTCGATCGTCCTCCGTCGGGGCACAGGCTCGACGTGAAGATTTCTCCTGACGAAGCGGCCGGTGAGCGCCAGGTGCGTCTGTTCAAGGACGTCACCCTGTTTTTGATGGCCGCAGGCTTCGTCATTCTCATCATCGTCTTTTGCTTTTTGACGGTGACGTCGGTTGCTGCGTCTGTCGACGAGAAGAAGTGGGCGATGTCGGTTCTTTCTGCCGCAGCAGCCGGGTTGATCGGTTATCTCATTCGCAAATGAAGCGGGGCCGCGGGTGCGGAGCTGCTCACCTGCGTCAATCGAACCGGAACGCTGAAACCGTCGTCTCCATCACCCGGTCGGAAAAGATCTTCCGGCCCCGTCCTTCGGGTGCTGCACCCGCCGCGACCATGAGCGGGATCAGGTGCTCTTCCGCCCGGGGCGGGTGGCAGAGCCGTGCCGCCGGGGCGTCCGCCCATTCTGTCAGCGCCGTATGGCGGGTGGCGGGGGCCGCCTCCACCGCACCGGTCAGCCAGGCGTCGAAGCTGTCGGAGACCGGGCCGAAGCGGGGATCGCCATAGCCGCGCATGTTGTGGAAGCTCATGCCGCTGCCCAGGATCAGCACACCCTCGTCACGCAAGGCGCCAAGGGCGGCACCGGCGGCGAGATGGCTGGCCGGATCCAGATCATTGCGGATCGACAGCTGAACCACCGGCAGGTCGGCATCGGGGGCCGCGAGCAGCAGCGGGATGAACATGCCGTGATCGAAGCCGCGCGCAGGGTCGACATGGGCGGCGAGGCCGGCTGCCCCCAGCAGGTCGACCACCCGGCCGGCGAGCGCGGGATCGCCCGGCGCCGGATAGCGCAGCTGGTAGGTATGTGGTGGAAACCCGTAATAGTCGTAGATCAGCTCCGGCGCCGCGGCACCGGTGACGGCAAAATCGTCGGTCATCCAGTGGGCGGAGACCATCAGGATCGCCCGCGGTCGCACCGGCAGCCCCCGGATCAGCCCGCGCAGAAAATCGCCCATGCGGGTCCAGGTGTCGCGGGGCGTCCAGTCCATGAAGAAGCAGGGGCCGCCGCCATGGGGGATGTAGATTGCGGGCATGGGCGCGGTTGCGGCCTGGCTCATGGGGGTGTCCTCCGGCTGGGGTTCGATGCCGAGTATGCGTCCGCCGGCTGATCCGGCAAAGTCGCATGAAGGTCACGACCTGGAACAGGCCGTTCCACGTAGTGTCCGCAAATACCGTGCCCCTGTTCCCGTCCCGTTCCGAGACCCGCCGTCCATGCGCCGAGCTTCAGTTCCCGTCCGTCGTGATCCCGTGCTGTCGTCGGCTGCCGTCGAGGCCCCGGGAGAGGATGGCCCGTTTCTGATGGCCGAGCGCCGCACCTCTGGTGGTGGAGCCAGGCCATCGGGCAGCGGCGGCGGGCGTCGTGGTACGGGGCGTCGTGGGACAGGGAAGGGGGGATCCGGTGACGGCGGCAGCCGGCCGCCGCGGCGCTGGTTGCGCCGGGCAGGCATTGCGCTCGGCGTGGTTGCCCTGATTTTCGCCGGCTATATCGCCTGGGTGCTGCGGGACCTGCCCTCGCTTGACGAGCTGAACAAGCCCGCGGCGGAGCCGGGTATCACCGTGCTGGCCCGCGACGGAACCGCGATCGCCGTCTATGGCCGGCTGACCGGCCGCCAGATCACGGTCAACGATCTGCCGCCGGCCCTGGTCGAGGCGGTGCTGTCGACCGAAGACCGGCGGTTCTACGACCATCCGGGCATCGACATCTTCGGCATCGGCCGCGCGGTCTATGCCAATCTTTCGGCCGGCCGGGTGGTGCAGGGCGGCAGCACCATCACCCAGCAGCTGGCCAAGATGCTGTTCCTGACCCCGGAACGCTCTTTCGAACGCAAGCTGCGCGAAGCGGTGATGGCGCTCCGCCTGGAAGCGGTCTACGACAAGAACGAGATCCTGGCCCGCTATCTGAACCGCGCCTATTTCGGCGCCGGGGCCTATGGCATCGATGCGGCGGCACGGCGCTATTTCGACAAGCCGGTCGAGGAGCTTGATGTCGGCCAGTCGGCGATGCTCGCGGGCCTTCTGCAGGCGCCGTCGGCCTATGCGCCGACATCGGCGGCCGAGCGGGCCGAGCGGCGGATGAGGGCGGTGGTCCAGAACCTGGTCGATGTCGGCTATCTGACGCCGGAGGCGGCGAAAGAGGTGCGGGTGCCGAAGCTTGCCCCCTCGGCCCGGGCGACGGTGGGGGCCACCAACCGGCGCTGGTTCGCCGATTGGGTGCTGGACCAGCTTTCGGCCCATCTGGAACCCACCACCCGCGATATCGTGGTCCGCACCAGCCTGGATGCGGAGTTGCAGAGTGCGGCCGAATCGGCCGTGAGCGAGGTTCTGGCCGCCGACGGGCCGAAGCTCAAGGCCGGCCAGGGGGCCTTTGTGGCGGTGGCGCCCGATGGCGGCGTGCTCGCGATGGTCGGTGGCCGGGACTATCGTGCCAGCCAGTTCAACCGGGCGACCCAGGCCTGGCGCCAGCCCGGATCGACCTTCAAGCTGTTCGCCTTTCTGGCGGCGCTGGAAGCGGGCTGGGAGCCGAACACCCTGGTGCTGGACGCACCGGTGACGGTGGACGGCTGGTCGCCTGCGAATTTCGAGCCGGACTATGCGGGCGAAGTGCCCCTGGTCCAGGCGGCCGTGCGCTCGCTCAACACCGCGACCGTACGGGTGGCGGAAGAGGTCGGGCGCGACCGGGTGATCGCGACCGCCCGCCGTCTGGGCCTGTCGGGCGACCTGCCCAGGGTTCCGAGCGTGACCCTGGGGACGGGGTCGGAGAACCTGCTGGAGATGACGGCGGCCTATGCGGCGCTAGCCAATCAGGGGCGCCCGGTTCAGCCCTGGGCGATCGAGGAGGTGCGGGCAGCCGACGGAACCGTGCTCTATCAGCGCGCCGCGCCGGAACCGGCCGAACCGGTGCTGTCTGCCCACACGGTCCAGGCGATCAACGCCATGCTGGTCAAGGCGGTGGAGACCGGCACCGGCCGCGCCGCGCAGCTGCGCGGTGCCGTGATCGCGGGCAAGACCGGCACGACCCAGGATTACCGCGATGCCTGGTTCATCGGCTATACCGGCGCGGTCGCGGCGGGGGTCTGGGTCGGCAATGACGATGATGCGCCGATGCGCGGCGTGACCGGCGGCCGGTTGCCGGCCAAGATCTGGGCACGCGCGATGTCGGAAGGGGGCGGCCGGATGATGCTGGTGCCGCCGCCGGTTCTGGACATCAGGGCGCCGGCACCGGTGGTGCCGCCGTCGGATGACCCGCTCTCGCGCCTGCTGCGCGGCCTGTTCGGCGAGGAGAGCGCCACCCCTGCCCCGCCCGGGCAGCCGTCGGCGCAGCAGCCGGCGCGCCCGGCACCCTCTCAGCCCTCGCGGCTGTCCAATCCGCCGGCCTATCCCGGAGAGCGCTTCGACCGCTGACGGCCTGCGGCTCAGACCGGCCGGTTGGGCCGGTGGACCAGCAGGCGGTTGGCGGTGAGCGCGATGGCGGCGAGCACCAGGATGGTGCCGGCGATCGGGATCGGCGTGCCGTCGGCAAGCGGCGCCGTGGCCGCCGCGACGATGCCGCCCGTGGTCATCTGGGTGCTGCCGATCAGCGCACTGGCGGTGCCGGCCATATGGGGATAAGGCAGGATGGCCGCGGTAAAGGCCTGGGGCAGGGCGAAGCCCGCACCGGCAAGCAGGAAGGCGGCGCCGGCCGTGACACCGAGGGCGGTGTCGGTGCCGGTCAATGTCTGGGCCAGCATGACCAGACCGCCGGTTGCCATCAGGCCGAGCCCGATGGTCAGCAGGCGCAGCGAGCCGAGCCGCATGACCAGCCGCCCGCCGATGCCGGCGCCCGCCACATAGCCGGCGACCGCCAGCCCGAAATACAGGCCGAAACGTTCGGGCCGGATGCCGTAGCCCTCGATCAGCAGCACCGAGGAATTCGACACCCAGGCGAAAAGGGCGCCAAAGGCCGAGCAGGTGCAGATGCCGAGACCGACGAAGCGGCGGTCGTGGAGCAACTCGCCCATCGCTCTCAGGATCGCGACCGGCCGGATCCGGCTGAGATCGCGATTGGTGATCGGCTCCGGCAGGATGGTGACGGCGCTTGCGATCAGCAGGATGCCGATCACACCAAGGGCGGCGAAATTGCCGCGCCAGCCGAACAGCACCTCGATCTGACCGCCGATCATCGGCGCCACCATGGGGGCGAGTGCGGTTGCCGAGGTGATGGAGGCGAAAATCGATCCTGCGCGTTCGGGCGGAAACAGATCGCGGACCAGGGCGCGGCCGATCACGGCCCCGGCACAGGCGCCGGCCCCCTGCAGCACCCGGGCCATGACCAGCTGGTCGATGGTCGCGGAATAGAGACAGAGAACCGAAGCCACCACCTGCACCGTCATGCCGGCGATCAGCACCGGCCGGCGGCCCAGCGCATCCGAGACGGGGCCATAGACCAGCTGGGCGAGGGCCAGCCCCCACATATAGCCGGTCAGGGTCAGCTGCGCGGTTGCGGCATCCGCGCCCAGATCCCGCCCCATCGCCGGCAGCGAGGGAAGATAGAGATCGGTCGAGAGCGGCCCGAGGGCGGTCAGCGCGATCAGAACCAGGGTGATACCGCGGCTGGGGGCGGCACCGCGGCCGGGGCCGGAGGTGGGGAAGGACATTGCGGCGATGCCGATCGGAAGCGCGTGGAGACCTGCCAGCTTATAGGCCGTCGGGCGGTGCCGGCCAAGAGGGACGCCTCGATCGCCAGGATCGCCATAGAGTCTCGCTTTGTGAGACACATTTCACCGGACAGGATTTCACGTCTCGCCTTGAAGAATACTCATGCATGACATCCGCCGCTCTGATGCCAGAATAGTGTCAGCAGTGCTGACGTGTCCGTCCGAAAATAAGAGCGGGATTACAGTGGGTTGTGACATATAAGCGGGACCGCGGCCGTCCGGATGCGCCCGAGACAGGTTGTTGCGTGCTGGGCGTGTCCGTCATTCTATGGTGACATGTTGTCCCGCGATAATCGCGAATAAATTGACGGACCGCTGCCTGCGGAGTTATATCTCCCCCACATGTTGAGGCCCGGACGCAGGGGCCCCCCGGAAATCCGACGTCCGCCCCAGCGGGCGGCGCCGGCAGCGAGGGACTCCGCCGACGGAGCGCGCCCCGTAGCTGGAGAGGATTTGAGCGTGACGATCAATGCAGGTCTCGAAGGGATTGTCGTCGCCGAGACGGATCTGTCGCTTGTCGACGGCAAGAACGGCTATCTGGTCTATCGCGGGAACTGGGCCAAGGATCTCGCGATCTCCCGCACCTACGAAGATGTGGTTCACCTGCTGTGGCGCGGCCACCTGCCTGACGAACGCGAGAGCGAGGCCTTCCGCGCCGAACTGGCGGCCCGCCGCAAGCTTCCCGACTATCTGAAGACGATCATCCGGGCGCTGCCGCCCGAGACCGACACCATGAGCGTGCTGCGCACGGCGACCTCGGCGATCGGCGATCGCAGCTTCGCCTGGCCCCCCACTTTCGAGCAGGCCTCGGAGATCCTCGCCAAGGCGCCGACGATCATCGCCTATCGCAATGCGCTGAACACCGGCCGCGATCCGATCGAGCCGGATGAGAGCCTCGGCCATGCCGAGAACTATCTCTATATGCTCCATGGCGAGAAGCCGACCCGCGTCCACACCCGCGCGCTCGACGCCTATATCATCCTGACCGCGGAGCACGGGCTCAATGCCTCGACCTTCACCGGCCGGGTGATCACCTCGACCCGTTCGGACATCGCGTCGGCGATCACCGGTGCGATCGGCGCGCTGAAGGGCCCGCTTCATGGCGGCGCGCCCTCGGAAGTCGACACGATGCTCGAGGAGATCGGCACCAAGGAGAATGCCGAGCCCTGGCTGCGCCAGCAGATCGAGGCCGGTGAGCGTCTGATGGGCTTCGGCCACCGGGTCTACAAGACCATGGATCCGCGCGCCGTGGCACTCCGCCAGGTGTCGGACAGCTTTGCCGGCGAAGATCCCTGGTTCGACCTCTCGGTCCATGTCGAGGAGACCGCGGTCCGGCTGCTGTCGGAATACAAGCCCGGCCGCAATCTCTATCCGAATGTCGAGTTCTGGGCGGCGGCGGTGCTGCGCGGCGTGCGCATCCCGACCGACCTTTATACCCCGACCTTCGGGCTGGCGCGCATGGCCGGCTGGTCGGCGCATATCCTGGAACAGGCCGACAAGAACCGCCTGATCCGGCCCGAATCGACCTATGTCGGCGAGATGCCCAAGGCGTCCTGACGACCTCTGGCGCCTCGATGCAGAACGGCCGGTCGCCCCCTCGGGGCGGCCGGCCGTCTGTTTATGGCGACCTTTTTTATGACGACCTTTGTGGTGGCCGGTCAGTCGCGCGGCAGAGCGCTCACGCGCCAGTGGCCGGGGCGCTTCGGATCTGCCGCCAGCCTGCGGGCGCACCAGTCCAGCAGATCGGCCATGCCCTCTTCCACCGGCCAGGCGGGGTTGACCGCGATCAGCCCGGTGGTGGTCATCCCGTCCGAGGTGCTGCCGGGGGGCAGGATCGACAATTCGGCGCGCAGGCCTTCCACATGGGGCGGCAGGGCGCGGCCGATCCTCCGTGCCAGATCTTCGGCGGCCTCGGCCCGCTTCACCGGGTACCAGATCAGATAGCTGCCGCTGGCCCAGCGTTCGATCGCGGCCTCCATGGCGCGGGCCAGACGATCGAACTCGTCCACCTCTTCGAAAGGCGGGTCGATGATGGCGAGGCCGCGCCGTTCCCCCGGCGGCAGGCAGGCTTTCAGCACGCCGTAGCCGTCGTGGCGCAGCACTTCGATCCGCGGGCCCGGGCGCGGGGCGCGGGCGCCCAGCACCCGTTCCAGCCGTGCACGCACCGGATCGACGGTCTCGGCTGCGATCAGCCGGTCGCCCGGACGCATGGCAAGGGCGGCAATGAGGGGAGAGCCGGGATAGCGCCGGCGCGTGCCCACGGCACCGCGACCGTCATCCACCGCATCCAGCGCCCGGCGCAGCCCGGCAATCAGGGCCGGTTCGTCCGGGGCCGGTCGGTCGGGGATGCGGAAGATGCCGCCGCGGGCCTCGCCGCTGCGCAGGCTTTCGGGGGCCTCCAGGTCGTAGAGCCCTGAGCCGGCATGGGTATCGATCACCACGAAGGGCTTCGACTTGCGGGCCAGATGGGCGACCGTGGCGGCCAGCGCCGCGTGCTTGACGATGTCGGCAAAATTGCCGGCGTGGAAGTCGTGGGCGTAGTTCATGCCTGGGGCGGGCCTGTTCTGGAAATGCCATGGGCGATCACCGGATGGTGACCGCCCCGGCGTCTTTCGACAAGGCCTGCCTGGCCGGGATCAGCCCTGCGCGGTCTGGGTCGGCTTCGAGAAATGCACATCTTCGGGCTTCAGCCCATAGAAGCGCATCGCATTGGGGCCGAAGATCAGATCCTTGTGCGCATCGGGCACGTCGTCGCGCTCGCGGATCGAGCCGAAGGCTTCACCCAGCTTGCCGCCGGCATAATGGGTGTGCGGGAAGTCTGCGGCCCCCAGAATGCGATCGGCGCCGATCAGATCGACGAAGGCCGGCAGGTTGGCCTCGTCACCCTCGACGGTGAAGTAGATCTCACGCTCGCGCAGATAATCGATCGGGGCCTTTTCCGCCGGCCAGACCTCGGCCGCGGGCGTCACCCGCCACTTGTCCATCCGGTCGAGCACGGTGGGGAACCAGCTGGCGCCACCTTCCAGGAAGCCGACCTTCAGCGACTTGAAGCGATCGAGAATGCCGCCGCCCAGGAAGCTGAAGAAGCCGAAGACGATGGTCATCTCGAAATTCAGGATGAAGGCTGCGGCCGGGCTGTCGAGGCCTTCGCCGATGCCGTCATGGGCCCAGCCGACATGGACGCAGATCGGCAGGCCGACCTCTTCCGCCGCCGCCCAGACCGGATCGAACCGGCGATCATGCAGCAGAACCGATCCGACCGTGCCCAGCACCATCAGCGAGGTCGCCCCCAGCGCCTTGGCACGATGCACTTCCTTCACCGCCTGATCGGGCAGGCGCATCGGCAGAAGGGCCGCCCATTTCAGCCGGGTCGGCTTCTTGGCACAGGTTTCGGCCATCCAGCTGTTATACGACCGCATCAGCGCCGCCTCGAACAGCGGATCACGGGTCAGCGGCTGGAGGAAAAGTGTCGAGTAGATCGTCGCGACGTCCAGCTGGATCTCGTCCATCTTCGCGCAATAGGCGTCGACGTCGAGAATGCCCTGGATGGCGGTGCTGACCGGCTTCAGCTTCGCATAGTCGGTGACGATCGGGCTGGCATGACAGGACGCCTGATAGCCCTGCATCTTGGGCCGCATCTCGCCGTCGATCAGCCAGGCATAGTTGCGCTGGGTCCGATGGGCGATCATGTCGCCGATATGGACGATCTTGGGCCGCCGGTGCCAGTAGGCGCGGTCCAGATGATCAAAGATGCCGTCATGATCCTCGATATGAGAATCGGCATCGATGAAGGGGTGTTTCTTCTCGGCCGACGCGAAAGCGCCACGCCGGTTCGGAACGGACTGATAGGTCATCGGGCTGCTCCGCCGTGCTGCCTGCCTGAAATGGCAAATGTCTCGTTCTGCGAGACGATTTCGGGCGATCCACCATTGCGTGATATTGGCCGCCCCGTCCTAGCCAAAAATGAGCACCGCAAACCGGCTTGTCAATTTTTGCGATCTATTCCACCAGAAATAATCGCCGGAGCCGCGATCCTTCCGGCTTTCGGCGGCAAATGTCTCGTTTCATGATACTTGCGGGGATGAATTGCTCGTGGAGGTTGAGAAAACGGGTTGCCGGTTAGATAGCGATGTTTTAGGGTCTTCCAACTGACGGTAGATAATCCGTCAGGATAGTCATCGGTGGGAACGATCGCCAGCAGCATCGCACCGGCACAAAGTCGGGCGAGATCGCGCCGGAAGAGACGGCGGCAGGCGACGGAACCAGGGCAAGTGGCGCAGGCGATGCGGCGGGCAAGCCGGCTTTGTCTGCGAAGCGGGGCAGTCGCGAACGGGGGGCCGGCAGGGCCAGGACCTGTCGGCGTGAAGACGCAGACCGGATGTGAAGTGCTGAGCGGCAGCCGCCGCCATGCGCCGTGGGTGATCCATTGCCCGCAATCCGGTGTGAGGATCAGCCCTGACGGCACGCGACCTGTTCCTTCGAAGGGAGCATGTCCGATGCATCATGATCTTCCGACCGTCGCGGCCAGCGGGTTTCGGACAGCCAGACTGGTTGACGCCTCTCTTGCCGACGGCCGCGGTGCCACGGCACCGACGGCGGAGCGGCTGGACATTCTGCTGGCCCTCGACGATCTGGGCATCGATGCGGCGCTGATCGGTTATCCGGCAGCCCGGCCCGCCGATCTGGCGCTGCTGGAGGCCAGTCGCGCACGCTGTCGGCAGCTGACCCGCATGGTCTGCACCGCGCTTGCCGATGCGCCGGTCCTGGCGGATCTGCTGGGCCGGGGCGGGCCGACGGAAAACGGGCCGCCGATCGAGGTCGTGCTGGAATGCGGCACCGATCCGCGTCTGGCCGAGGGTGCGGATCCGGTGGCGCTGCTGACCGGTGCGATCATCCGTCTGGCACCCCGGGCACCCGTCTGGGTAGAGCTTGCGGCGATTGCTGCAGCCGCTCCCGAAATGCTGCGGAGCCTGGTTCATGCCGCTCTTGCGGCCGGCGCCCGGGGGCTGATCCTTGCCGATACCACCGGCCGGATGCTGCCGGCCGAGACGGCGGCCACGATCGGCATGTTGCGGGCGATCACCGGCCCGACGATCCCGGTGATCGTGGCACCGGCCGACGATCTGGGCCTTGCCACCGCGAATGCGCTGGCCGGGCTTGCCGCCGGCGCCGATGGGGTGCTGGGCGCCATCGGCGGCTTGGGGGAGCGCGCCGGTCTGGTGCCGATCGAGGAGGTCGCGACCGCCATCCGCTACCGCCCGGATCACGTCCGACTGGATCACGCCATCGATCTCGCGGCCCTGGTCCGTACGGGCATGACGATCGCGGAAAGGCTTTCGGTCGATCTGGGGCGCAACAAGGCGCTGCTCGGCGACTATGTCTTCGGAACGGCTGCCGGGCTGCATCAGCACGGGCTGCTCAATCATCCGATCACTTACGAATATCTCGACCCGGCGGATTTCGGCCGCGAGCGGCGGATCCTGATCGGTCGCCATTCGGGGCGTGCAGTGCTGCGCGCCCGGCTGACCGAGGCCGGGATCAATCTGGATCCGGCAGGGCTGGAGGCCGTCTATCAGGCGGTGATGCGCAGCGCCGATCCCGAACGGTTCAACGACACGGCCGAGCTGGTCGCGCTCCACCGCCGGCTTTCGGCCGGGGATGCGGTGGCAGGCCCTGTCGCCCACGTCAGTCAGGGGGCATGAGGACGATGGAAGTAGCGCTTGGCGTACCCGATGACGAGGTCGTCGACGATGCCGAGGTGGATCATGTGCTGGGGGTCATCCGCGGCGGCGGCCTGACCCTGCTCAAAGCCAATATCGGTTACGGGCTGATCGGCCATACCGAACGGTCGATCCGCCGGATGTACGAGGTGAAGGGTCGGCCGCTGACCAACCCCTGCATCACCATCGGCAGCATCGATGTGCTGCGTGACCTGGTGATCATGGAGGATCCCCGGCTGCTGGACTGGATCGCCGAGGTGTCGGAGATGACGACGCTGGCGGTGATCAACCGGCTCAACCCCGACAGCCGGCTGTTTGCAAAGCTGACGCCTCATGTCCGTCGGCAGTGCAGCGAGAACGGCACGGTCGCGACCTTCATCCGGACCGGCGCGTTCATCGAACAGCTGGTCGAGAAGGCGCTGGCCGAAGACATCCTGCTGGTCGGATCCTCGGGCAACATCTCGTCCACGGGTAATCGCTATACCTTCGCCGACGTCCAGCCGCAGGTTCTGGAGGGCGTGGATTTCTGGCACGAGAAAGGTGACGCCAAGTATCTCAACGACCAGAAACTGGCGACCAGCATCGTCAACCTGACCAACTTCACCTTCCGCCGCAAGGGCGTGAACCACGAGTACATCGCGGCCAGCCTCGACGCCTTCAGATCGCGAACCGGCCTCTGAGATCGGGCCGGTCTCTGACGTCGGTCGTGCGACGGCGACACGGGATGCAGTTTCCAGGGACATGGACAAGTCGGCCCGCCCGCGGCGGGCTTTCGGAAGGACGATGACGCATGTCGGAATATTTTGAGGAGTTCGACCGGATCATCCAGGCCAACAAGTATTCACGCCACTCCTTCGTGAAGGAGATCGAGGCGGGCCGGGTGACGCGCGAACAGATGAAGCGCTGGGCGATCCAGAAGTATCATCAGGTCTATCTGCAGAACAGCTGCTACAGCGGCATTCACGCAAACAGCTGGCACGAGGACGTCCGCGCCTTCGAAATGGAGCAGCTGATCGCCGAGGAAACCGCAATCGCCGATGGGTCGGACAGCCATTACAACCTGATGAAGCGCTTCGCGCTGGCGCTCGGGGCGACCGAGGCCGAGATCCGGGAGACCCCGGTGGCGCCGGAAGTCTGGGATTTCGTGACCTATCTGGTCGGCCACTGCCGGAACAATCATTTCGTCTATGGCATCCTGGCGATCTATGTGAACGAAAGCCAGACCTCGGAAAGCGCGATGAAGATGTATCGGGCGCTCAAATCCGGCTTCCAGCTGGATGATCGTGCGCTCGAATGGTTCACCGTTCATGGTGAAGCCGATATCGAGCATTCGTCGCACGCCAAGGATCTGATCGTGAAATACGCCCACGAGGCGCCGAACTTCGAATGGCGCGGCCGGCAGGTGGTCGAGACGGGGTCGAAGATGTGGACCAAGCTCCACGACTTCTACTACGGCCTCGTCACCGGCTGAGACCGGGCCGGGTTCCGCCGCGGCGGCGTCGGGGGAGGCCGCCGCGGCGGATGCCGGATCGTCAGGATGTCGCCGGGCTTTTGCCACGCCGCTTCATCGCCGCCATGGCCAGGGCGACCAGGATCGTGCCGACGATGAAGACGAAGGCCGCGGCGGCGATCGCCGGGCTGATGTTCTCGCGGATGGTCGAGAACATCTGCCGGGCGAGGGTGCGCTGATTGGGTCCGGCGACGAACAGGGTGAGGACCACCTCGTCGAGCGAGGTGGCGAAGGCCAGCACCGCACCCGAGGCAACCCCGGGCATGGCCAGCGGCAGGGTCACCCGCCGGAAGACGGTGACCGGCGAGGCGCCCAGGCTGAGAGCGGCGAGTTCAACCCGCCGGTCGATGCCGGCGAGCGCACCGGTGACGCTGACCACCACGAAGGGGATCGCCACCACCGCATGGGCGACGATGACGCCCAGATAGCTGCTGGCGATGCCGAGCCGGACGAACAGCACCTGCATGCCGACCCCCAGCACCACGGCAGGCACGACCATGGGCAGCAGGAACAGCGTCCGGGCGATGCCGGCGAAGGGCAGGCGGCGGTTGCGCAGACCGAGCGAGGCGGCGGTGCCGAGCACGGTGGCCAGCAGGGTCGCCCCGGTGCCGATGATCAGGCTGTTCACGATGGAGCGCTGCCAGACCGCCGCCGTCGCCAGTTCCTCGAACCAGCGGGTGGAGAATTCCGGGATCGGATAGGTCAGGAAGACGCTGGAGGTGAAGGCGAGCGGCAGGATCGCCACAAGCGGCGCCACCAGGAAGATCACCACCGCAAGCGCATAGAGCAGTTTGAATGCCTTGGGCATGGGCTGTCAGCTCCTTCCCGTGGCAGGGTCGGCCGAAAGCCGGCCATAGACCGCATAGAGCAGCAGGGTGACCACCAGCAGCACCAGGCCGAGCGCGCCGGCCATGCCCCAATTGGCTGAACCCGTGGCATAGAAGGCGATGACCGAGCTGATCATCTGGTCGCCGGGGCCGCCGATCAGGGCCGGGGTGATGTAGTAGCCGATGGCCGTCATGAACACGAGCAGCGCGCCCGAGGCGAGGCCGCGGAAGGCGAGCGGGAACACCACACGCAGGAAGGCCCGGAGCGGGTTGGCACCCAGAGAGGCTGCGGCCGGCACCAGGTTTCTGGGAATGGCGATCAGCACGCTGTAGATCGGCAGCACCATGAAGGGCAGCAGGACGTGGGTCATGGCGATCACCACGCCCAGGCGGTTGAAGATCATCGGCACCGGCGCGCCGACGATGCCGAGGCCGAGCAGCAGATCGTTGATCAGCCCCTTTTCCTGCAGGATCACGAACCAGGCCGCAGTGCGCACCAGCAGAGAGGTCCAGAGCGGCAGCAGCACGGCGGCGAGCAGCAGATTGCGCTTCCAGCCCTCGGCCGCCGCGATCAGCATGGCATATGGAAAGCCGATCAGGGCGCAGGCGATGGTCACCAGGGCGGCGATCCAGAAGGTGCGCAGCATGATCACCCGGTTGGCCGAAGCCTCGTCGGCCATCGACACCACCTCGCCCGCGGCGTCGCGCTTCAGATCGACGGCGGCGAGCAGGTGACGATCCGTATAGGGGGAAAGCGCGCCGGCGATCGCCTGCCAGTAGCGGGGTTGATCCCATCGGCGGTCGACCTCGGCCAGGTCGGCCGGCATGTCGCCATCCTCGATCGCCCGGATCGTCTTCGACATCAGGGTGCGGAAGCCCGACTGGGCGCTGTTCAGCCGGCGGACCATGTCGCCGACCGCCTGGGTGTCGGTCGCCGCCGTCAGATCCTCGACGATGGCCGCCTTCATCTCGGGCGTCGGCGGCGACTGACGATCCCAGTCGGCGGCGACCTCGGCGGTGCGGGGCAGAATGCGCAGCACCGCCGGATCCGACACCGCCTGCGACATCATCGTGGCCAGCGGCCAGAGGAAGAAGATGCCCAGGAAAAGCAGCAGCGGCGCCAGCAGCAGCGCTGCGGCGCCCTTCGACCCGCCGCCGCTCATGGGGCGATGACCCGGCAGTCGGCCGGGCGGAATTCGGCGAAAACCTCAGTTCCGGGCGCCCATTCGCGCGATTTGCGGTCGAGCCGGACGGTGAAGCCATGCGCCCCGCCGTCCAGCTGCACCCTCAGATGGTCACCCTGATAGATGCAGTCGGCGACCCGGGCCGCCAGGCTGTTGCCGGTGCCGCCCGGGCGCTCCGCCAGCTCGATCCGTTCGGGGCGGATCGACAGCAGAACCTCCTGGCCGGGGACGACCGGTTCGGCGACCGCGGCGACGACATGGCCGCCGGCGGCCAGGGCGATGCGGGCCTCGGCCCCCGCGCTGTCTTCGACCCGGCCCTCGGCGAGATTGGTCTCGCCGATGAATTCGGCCACGAAGCGGGTGCGGGGTTCGTCGTAGATTTCGCGCGGCGAGCCGATCTGCTCGATCCGGCCGTGGTTGAACACCGCGATCCGGTCGGACATCGTCAAGGCTTCGGACTGGTCATGGGTGACGAAGACGATGGTCAACCCCAGCCGGTTGTGCAGGGCGCGGATGTCGAGCTGCATCTGTTCGCGCAGCTGCTTGTCGAGCGCGCCCAGCGGCTCGTCCATCAGCACCACCCGGGGTTCGAAGACCAGCGCGCGGGCAAGGGCCACACGCTGCTGCTGTCCCCCGGAAAGCTGAGACGGTCTGCGATCGGCCAGCGCCGAGAGCTGGACCATGTCGAGCACCCGCGCCACCCGCTCGGCAATCTCGGCGCGGCCGGTGCCGCGCATCTGCAGCGGAAAGGCGATGTTCTCGCCCACGGTCATGTGGGGGAACAGGGCATAGCTCTGAAACACCACGCCCATATTGCGGCGATGGGGCGGCAGGTCGTTGATCGGCTGACCGTCGAGCAGGATGGTGCCGGCCGTGGGGTTTTCGAAGCCGGCCAGCATCATGAGCAGGGTGGTCTTGCCCGAGCCGGATGGCCCGAGCAGGCTGACGAATTCTCCCTCGGCAATATCGAGGGTCAGGTCGTTGACGACCGTCAGGGCTCCGTACGACTTGCTGATGCCGTCGAAGCGGATGCGAACGTTTTCCAACAGCGTCCTCCAGCTCTGACCGGGTCGGCGCTGAGGCGGGCGAAGGATCGTGCGGGGGAACGATGCCGCGCCGGGCGGGTGTCGCCACCCGCCCCTCGCGCCGGTCGCGGGCTCAGCGCGCCAGCCAGGCGTTGAAGCGCCGGGTCAGTTCCTCGGAATTGTCGATCCAGAAATCGACGTCGAGCGGGATGGCATCGGCGATATTGGCCGGCGCCGTCGGCAGGTCGGCTGCGTATGTCGGATCGACCATGGCGGCCGCTTCCTTGTTCGGCAGACCATAGGCAATCGTCGCCGGCAGCTTGATCATGTTCTCGGGCGCGCTTGCGAAGGCGATGAAGTCCTGGCCGGCTGCCGCGTTTTCGGCACCCTTCAGAACCACCCAGCTGTCGATGGCATAGATGCTGCCCGGCCAGACCACCTTGAACTGCTTGCCTTCGGCCTTGTTGATGGCGGTGATGCGCCCGTTATAGGCCGTCGTCATCGCCACCTCGCCCGAGGCGAGCAGCTGCAGCGGCTGGGCGCCGGCTTCCCACCAGACCAGGTTGGGCGAGAGCTCATCCAGCTTCTTGAAGGCGCGATCCACCCCTTCGGGCGTGCCGAGCACATCGTAGATCTCGTCCTTCGGGACGCCGTCGGCGAGCAGGGCGAATTCGAGCGTATACTTGGCGCCCTTGCGCAGGCCCCGCTTGCCCGGGAACTTTTCGACATTCCAGAAATCGGCCCAGGTCTTGGGGCCGTCGGCGAGCTTCGCGCCGTCATAGGCGATGGCGGTGCTCCAGACGATGGCGCCCACGCCGCAATCGCTGCCCGACTGGGCCAGGAACTTGTCCTTGCCGCCGAGTTTCGCCCAGTCGATGGTCTCGTAAAGCCCGTCGGCGCAGCCCAGCGCCAGTTCCTCGGCCTCCACCTGAACCACGTCCCAGTTGGGCGCGCCGGCCTTCACCTTTGCCTGCAGCACGCCATAACCGCCATCCCACGATTCGTCCAGCAAGGGCTTGCCGGTCTTGGCGGCGAAGGGCTTGAAATAGATCTCGCGCTGCGCGTCCTGATAGTTTCCACCCCAGGAAACCACGGTCAGATCCCGGGCGAGTGCCGGTTGACTTGCGGCGATGCAGATGCCCGCCAGAAATACACCACCGGCCCCGATGTTCCGGAATACGCTCTTCATAGGAACAGCCTCCCCTGGCTTCCCTGGTCTTGCCCCCTTCTCAGGATGTCCTCACACCAGAATCCCCAACGTCGTTGCGACGACTGTGAGTGCAGCCTGAGCGTCATAATTGCTGCATCTTTTCCGGCGCACCGCAACATCTTTTGATGGCATGTCGACGAGTGGACAGCCTGCCGCAGCGGTATGCAGAGGGGCCGGCACCGGCCGGGTCACCCTCCCGGCCGCTCTCCGGGTCACTCTCCGGAGGCGAGCAGACGGCCGTCGCGGCGGGCGGCGCGGGTCGCGCGGGTGAAGGCCACCGCTGCCATCACGACCAGCACGCCGTCCAGCGCGAAGGCCCATGCCAGATGGCGCCAGGGAATGGTGCCGTCGATCAGCACCTGACGCATGCCTTCGAAGATATGCGCGGAGGGCAGGACCCAGGCGACCGGCTGCAGCCAGCCGGGCAGCACCTCGATCGGGTAATAGATACCCGAGATCGGCTGCAGCACGAAGATCGCCGCCCAGGCCAGCCCCTCGGCACCCAGCCCGACCCGGAGCAGCAGGCTGGCCACCATCAGCCCGATCGACCAGCCCATGATCATCAGCGCCGCCAGGAAGGGCAGCAATGGCCAGCCGAGGGTGAAAATGTCGTAATGATAGAGCGGCCAGGCCAGCGCCGCCGCGGCCCCCGTGCCGATCGCGACCCTTATGCCCGCGACCGTCAGCATGGCGGCGATCATCTCCCAGGGGCGGAGCGGGCTGACGAAGAGGGTGGCGAGGTTGCGGGCCCAGATTTCTTCGAGCAGGGCGAGGTTGACGCCCAGCTGCGAGCGGTAGAGCACCTCCCAGAGCAGCAGGCCCGAAAGCAGGGTGCCGGCGGCCTGGGCCAGCCAGTCGGTGCGCTCGGTCAGGAAAAGGGTGATGAACCCCCAGAGCAGCATCTGCATCGTCGGCCAGTAGACGATCTCGACCAGCCGGGCCCAGGAACTGAACAGCAGGCGCAGATGGCGCAGCACCAGCGCCTGGATGCGCTGCAGGGAAGCGGCGGTGCCGGTGAGCCGCTCGGGCGCCTCGCTCAACGCCGCCTCCATCGCGGCGGTGGGCGGCATCATCCGTTCGTGGTTCATGCCCCCTCCGCAGGCTGCATCTCGGGCGACCGGGCGACGTCGAGGAAGACGTCTTCCAGGCTGGCACGGCCGTAGCGGGTCAGGAGCTCCGCGGGCGTGCCGTCGTCGACCACCCGGCCGGTGCGCATCATCAGCACCCGATGGGCCAGCCGCTCCACCTCGCCCATATTGTGCGAGGCGAGCAGAATGGCGGCGCCCGACAGTTCGCGGAACCGTTCCAGCAGCCCGCGCAGCCGGTCGCCGGTATCGGGGTCGAGCGAGGCGGTCGGCTCGTCGAGCAGCAGCAGCTCCGGCCGGTTCAGCATCGCCTTGGCGAGGGAAACCCGGGTCTTCTGCCCGGCCGAGAGCCGCCCGGTCGGGCGGTCGAGCAGGGCGTCGAGGTCGAAGGCGGCCGAGATCTCGCGCACCCGTCGCGCCGGATGGGCAATGCCGTAGAGCCGGGCATAGACATCAAGATTCTGGCGCACGGTCAGCCGGTGGGGCAGGTCGACATAGGGCGAGGAGAAATTCATCCGCGGCAGGGCCCGCTTGCGATCGCGGGTCATGTCCTCGCCGAACAGCCGGATCCGGCCGGCGGTCGGGATCACCACACCCAGGATCATCGACATCGCCGTGGTCTTCCCGGCGCCGTTTCCGCCGAGAAGTGCAACGGTTTCGCCACGCCGGACGGTGAAATCGAGGCCGGCGACCGCCTCGACGGTGCCGTAGGTCTTGCGCAGGTGCTCGACGGCAAGGACGATCTCGGTCATGGATACGCCGTTCGGCCGGTGGGGCTCAGGAAAGGGTGCAAACCCTGTCGGGCCTGCAGGCTGTTCGATCGAAGGTGGTCCGGTGCCGGCCGGGGGTCAAGCGCGACGGCCGGCGACCCGGGCCCCGTCCGCCTGAACTGGAGCCATCCGTGAGCCGTCTCGACAGTTTCATTCGCCGCCTGACCGCCCAGCGTGCCTGCCTGGATCGTGCCGCGGAGATCATCCGCGATCTCGACGGGCCGGTGCTGGAGCTGGGGCTCGGCAATGGCCGCACCTACGACCATCTGCGCAGCATCCTGCCCGACCGGGAAATCTTCGTGTTCGAGCGCAAGGTCGCGGCCCATCCGGATTGCATCCCCGACGACGCCCATCTGATTTCGGGGGACCTGGCAGAGACCCTGCCACGCGCGGCCGAACGCATCCCGGCGCCCGCCGCCCTGGCCCATGCCGACATCGGCAGTGGCGATGCCGAGGCGACGGCCCGGAACGCCGCCCGTGTGGCGGCGGCGCTGCCGGTTCTGCTGGCGCCCGGTGCGGTGGTGGCGGCCGATCAGCCGCTCGACGACCCAAGGCTCCGGCCGATCGACCTGCCCGAGGGCGTGGCACCCGGGCGCTATCACCTCTATCTCAGGGTCGAGGTGCCGGAATGAGTGCGGCCGGCCCCACGCTTCCGCCGGCCGGCAGCCTGCCGCCGGGCATGGGATCCCCCGATGGCGGGCGGGTGCGTGCCCATACCCTGGTCACCATCCGCTGGCTGGCGATCGCCGGGCAGCTGGCGGCGATCATGCTGGTGTCGCAGGGGCTCCGCTTCCCGCTGCCTTTGCTGGAATGCGTGGCCGCGGTGGGGGCCTCGGCCCTGCTCAACCTTGCCACCACCCTGGCGCGGCCGGCGAATGCCCGGCTGACCGACGGCCAGGCGGCGCTGTTCCTGGCCTTCGACGTCTGTCAGCTGGCGGTGCTGCTGCAGCTCACCGGCGGTCTGGCCAATCCCTTCTCGGTGCTGGTGCTGGCCCCGGCCACGATCAGTGCGACCATCCTGTCGGTGCGCTCTACCGTGGTGCTGGCCGGCATGTCGCTGATTGCGGTGACCATGCTGGCGGTCTGGCATCATCCGCTGCCCTGGGACGGCGAGGGCGGACCTCTCGCCCTGCCACCGCTTTATGTCGCCGGGGTCTGGGCGGCGCTGGTCCTGAGCCTGCTGTTCCTGACCGTCTATGCCGCCCGGGTCGCGGCCGAGGCCCGGCGGATGTCGGATGCGCTTTCCGCCACCCAGATCGCCCTGTCGCGGGAGCAGCAGCTTTCGGCGGTGGGGGCGCTTGCGGCGGCGGCGGCCCATGAACTCGGCACGCCGCTCGGCACCATCGCCATCGTCGCCCGCGAACTGGAGCGCGATCTGGGCCCCGACGGTCCGCAGGCCGAGGATCTGGCGCTGCTGGTTTCGGAAAGCGCCCGCTGTCGCGAGATCCTGGCCCGGCTGGCGCGGGCCCCCGAACAGGCGAGCCCCGCCTTCAAGCGCCTGGGCCTGCCGGAACTGCTGGAGAGTGCGGCAGCACCCTATCGGCGCAGTTCCGGCCCCGAGATCGTGGTCGAGATCGACCCCGGATCCGATCGTGCGCAGATGCCCGATGCGGCGCCCGTGCCCGAACTGCTCCACGGCCTGGGCAATCTGGTCGAGAACGCCTCTCAGTTCGCCGCCGGCCGGGTAACGCTTTGGCTGGGCTGGGATCCGCGCTATATCACGATCGAGGTGCGCGACGACGGCCCGGGCTTCCCGGCGGATCTGCTGCCCTGGATCGGCGAGCCCTACATGTCCACCCGCCGCGAGGCGGGGCGCATGGGGCTCGGCGTGTTCATCGCCAAGACCCTGCTGGCCCGCACCGGCGCCGATGTCCGTTTCGCCAACCGGCCCGAGGGCGGAGCCGTGGTCAGCCTGCGCTGGTCGCGTTCTGCCCTGGCGGGCGGCGGCAAGGGTGCCGCCAGACCGGTGTCGTTCTGAATGCAGCCTGCCGCTGCTGCGGGTCCGTATCGCAAGAGGAAATGCCGTCCCATGTCCACGCCGCCACATGTCGATGCGGAAGATGCCGATCTGATCGACCTCGCCGCCGCAGCCCCCGAAGACCGCGTGCTGATGATCCTGGATGACGATGCGCCGTTCCGGCAGCGCCTGGCCCGGGCGATGGAGCGCCGCGGTTTCGACGTCCATGCCGCCGGCTCGGTCGCCGAGGCGCGCGACCTGCTCACCAGCCTGCGGCCCGCCTTTGCCGTGCTCGACATGCGCCTGGACGATGGCAGCGGCCTGGATCTGGTGCCGGCCCTGCGGGACCGGCGCGAGGACGCCCGGATCGTGATGCTGACCGGCTATGGCAACATCGCGACCGCGGTGGCGGCGGTGAAGGCCGGTGCGCTCGACTATCTGGCCAAACCCGCCGATCCGGACGATCTGGAGCGGGCGCTGCTGTCGCGGTCGGGGGTTCTGCCGCCGCCGCCCGAGCATCCGATGTCGGCCGATCGCGTGCGGTGGGAGCATATCCAGCGGGTGTTCGAGCAGTGCGACCGCAACGTCTCCGAGACCGCCCGGCGGCTGAACATGCATCGCCGGACCCTGCAGCGCATCCTGGCCAAGCGCTCGCCGCAATAGGCCCTTTGACCGCCGGACCCTGGCGGCGCCGGATTGTGATGCGGGCTGGCCGCCCGGATCGGTAAGCGATAGTCTTTGGGGCATGGATCAATTCCGGCGCGAATCTGTCGCCGGCCTGCCCCGAAGGCCGCCATCGCCATGACCACGTCCGAGACCCTGCCGCCCTATACGGCCGATGACCTGCTGATCGATACCGTGCCGCCGCCGACCGATCCGGCAGCCATCGGCCCCGGTGCCGGTCGCTTCCGGCTCTGGATCCCCGAGCGTATCCGCTTCGGCGAGACCGATATGCTGGGGCATGTGAACAACGCGGTCTATGCCCGCTGGCTGGAGCTGGGGCGCACCCGGCTGTTCGATCTTTGCGGTCTCGCCACCCGCTATGATCAGGATGCCCCGACGGTGATGGTCCAGGCCGAGCTTCGGATCGGCTACAAGGCCGAGCTGCGCTATCCGGGGCTGGTGATGATCGCGACCGGGGTTCAGCGCATCGGCCGCAGCTCGATCGCCATTCCGCAGGCGCTTTATGCCGGCGGCGTGCTGATCGCCGACAGCGACAGCATCTGTGTCGCCATCGATCGCGACAGCCGGCGCCCCGCAGAAGTGCCGGCGGATCTGCGCCGGGCGCTGGAGCGCTATGCGACCCGCGAGCCTGCGGCGGGATGACGGGTGACGGCCGGCCTCAGCGCCGGCCTTCCGCCTCGCGCCGCCCTTCTGCTTCGCGACGGCTTTCCTCGAATTCGCGCAGGGCCAGCGGCTCGAACGGTCCGGTGCCGTTCTCGGCCTCGCCGGCTTCGCGGCGGCCGGCGGTGCGACCGGATTTGAAGGTGCGCTCGTTGACATATTCGACCAGCGCCGAAATCAGCTTGTCGCCCTGGGCCTTGTCGACGATGCCGGTATCGCGCAGTGCCGCGCGGAGATATTCGTCGAAGCGCCGTTTCACCTCGGGCATGCGCTGAGCCCAGAACTCGACCGAGCCGGTGAGATAGCCCAGCATGAAGACCTGATCGGCATGGCTGTTGCCGAAATCCGGGCTGGCGAGTGCGCGGGCGAGGGCGACGATCCGGCTCACCTTCAGCAGAACGTCGTCGTTCTGAATGGTTGGCGCCGAGCCCTCGGCCAGCTTCAGCTGCCGGGTGGCGAGCTCGGCCTGCGGCTTCGCCAGCGCGTCGCGCGCACTGGTCAGCACCTCGCGGCGACGCTCGCGGGCATGGGGCGTTTTCGGGCGGGTCCAGAACTCCACCCGTTCCACCAGCTTGGCGAGACTTTCCGACTTGATGATGTAGTCGTCGCCGCCCGCTTCCAGGCAGGCCCGCACGGTTTCGCGCGTGTCGAGCGAGGACAGGAAGATGATCGGCACGGCCGAGCCCAGGATCCGGCGGATCCGCCCGCAGGCCTCGATGCCGTCCATGCCCGGCATCATGATGTCGAGCACGACCAGTTTGGGCGTGTTCGAGGTGCACAGCTGGATGGCCTGCTCGCCGTTATTGGCGGTAAAAACCGAAAAGCCATGCGCCTCCAGCACGTCTCGGTAGAGCTTGCGGAGACTGTCCTGATCCTCGGCGAGGACGATGAGACCACGGCTGGTGACGGTCATGTTCTGCCTGTACGCGGGCCGACCCGTTGCCGGGTGGTCATCTGACGTCCGGAGCGGACGCGGGCCATTGAATTCCGACGGGGGCGGTGCCGCCGTCACGGGAATCCATACCCGTCGGATACGCCTCCGAAGGTACACCGGGCCGCAGGCGCACACCAAGGAAATCCGCCGCTTGCCGCCTGTGCTGCGCGATTGACAGCACAGGTTCCACACCGGATACTCGCCCCTTTCCAGCGTGTCCGTCGCCGTTATGACGGGTGCGGACACCCAACCGCCACGAGGAGCGAGGGACAATGATCCCGGCCGTGATGCCGACCTATGCGCGGACCGATCTGACGTTCGACAAGGGCGAAGGCGCGTATCTGTATACGGCGGACGGGCGACGATTCCTCGATTTCGCCAGCGGCATCGCCGTGAATGCCCTCGGGCATTCCCACCCCCATCTGGTCTCTGCGCTGACGGAGCAGGTGGGGAAGCTCTGGCACGTGTCGAACCTGTATCAGAGCCCGGGCCAGGAAAAGGCGGCGGAACGGCTGGTGGCCGCCACCTTCGCCGATACCGTGTTCTTCTCCAATTCGGGCGCCGAGGCGATCGAATGCGGCATCAAGATGGTGCGGCGCTATTTCGATCTGTCGGACCAGCCCGGCCGCTATCGCATCATCACCGTCCAGGGCGCCTTTCACGGCCGCACGCTGGCGACGCTCGCCGCCGCCGGTAACAAGAAGTACCTGGACGGCTATGATCCGGTGGTCGACGGGTTCGATCACGTACCCTTCGGCGACCTTGCGGCCGCCGAGGCGGCGGTGACTGAGGAAACCGCGGCGATCCTGATCGAGCCGGTTCAGGGCGAAGGCGGCATGCGACCGGCGGCGCTCGACTATCTGCGCGGCCTGCGCAAGCTCTGCGATCAGCATGGCCTGCTTCTGTTCCTGGACGAGGTTCAGTGCGGCTTCGGCCGGACCGGCCGGCTGTTCGCCCATGAATGGGCGGGCATCACCCCGGACATCATGGCGGTCGCCAAGGGCATCGGCTCGGGCTTCCCCATGGGCGCCTGCCTTGCGACCGAAAAGGTGGCGGCGGTGATGGGGCCGGGTACCCATGGCTCCACCTTCGGCGGCAATGCGCTCGCCATGGCGGCGTGCAATGCGGTGCTGGACGTGATGCTCGAAGACGGTTTTCTCGACCGGGTCCGCCAGGCGTCCGAACGGCTGTGGGGGGAGCTGTCGCAGCTGATCCCCAACTATCCGGGCGTGCTGGAAGAGATCCGCGGCGCCGGGCTGATGCTGGGATTGAAATGCGTGGTGGCCAACGGGCGCATGGTCGATGCCTTCCGGGCAAACGGCCTGTTGACCGTTCCTGCGGGCGACAATGTGGTGCGTCTGCTGCCGCCGCTGATCATCGGTGATGCCGAGATCGACCAAGCCATCGACGCGATCCGTCGGGCCTGCGACAGCGTCGCATCCGAGATCGCCACAGAGGAGGCCGCCGGATGACGGCCCTGGACCTGACCATCGACGCGCCGCTCACTGCGGCGCGGACGCCCCGCCATTTCCTGGATCTGGACGCGCTGCCGACGGCTGAGCTGCGGCGCATTCTGGATTTCGCCCATGCGCTGAAGGCCCGTCGTGCGGCAGGTGAGCGCCCGCCGCTGCTTGGCGGCCGGACGCTGGCGATGATCTTCGAGAAGCCGTCGACCCGGACCCGCGTGTCGTTCGAGGTGGGCATGAACGAGCTGGGCGGCTCGGCACTGATCCTGAACCCGCAGGACAGCCAGCTGGGCCGCGGCGAAACCATCGCCGACACGGCCCGCGTCCTGTCGCGCTATGTCGACGCGATCATGATCCGCTGCCACGCGCACGAGACCCTGACCGAACTGGCGGCCCATGCCAGCGTGCCGGTGATCAACGGCCTGACCCGCCGCTCGCATCCCTGCCAGCTGATGGCCGACCTCATGACCCTGGAAGAGCAGTGGGGGCCGGGCAATCTGGCTGGCCGTCGCATCGCCTGGGTCGGTGACGGCAACAATATGTGCGTGACCTTCGTACAGGCGGCCGTGCATTTCGGTTTCGACCTGGCGATCGCCTGTCCTGCGGCCTATCAGCCGGATCCCGACGCGGTGGCGGCGGCCCTGGCGGCCGGCGCCCGTGTGACGGTGGGCGAGGATGTCGGTGCCGCCGTGGCCGGCGCCGATTGCGTGGTGACCGACACCTGGGTGTCGATGGACAGCAAGGACGCCGAAGCCCGCCAGCGCGATTTCCCGGCCTATCAGGTGAATGATGCGGTGATGGCGAAGGCGGCACCCGGGGCGGTGTTCATGCATTGCCTGCCGGCCCATCGCGGCGAGGAAGTCACCGACGCGGTCATGGACGGTCCGGCCTCCGTCGTGTTCGACGAGGCGGAGAACCGGCTTCATGCCCAGAAGGCGGTGCTCGCCTGGTGCCTGGGTGTCATGGAGACCAAGTGATGACGACGACGCCGACCCACGGCGCCGGAACCCCTGCCGAGCGGTCGACCCTGGTCGACCGCTCGTTGCCGTTCCGGCTCCCCTGGGCCGAGGCTCGCGGCCGTGTTGCGCGGCTGGGCCCGGCGCTGGACGAGATCCTGGGGCGCCATGCCTATCCGGCGGCGGTCTCTGCCGTGCTGGCCGAGACGGTGACGCTGGCCGCCATGGTCGCCCATTCGCTGAAGACCGACGGTGTGTTTACGGTGCAGATCCGCGGTGACGGCCCGGTCTCGCTGATGGTCGCCGATGCGACCGCGTCGGGCGCATTGCGGGGCTATGCCCAGTTCGATGCCGATGCCGTGGCGGCGCTGGACACGGCCGTTGCCGGCGTGCGCCATCAGGGCGCGCCCTCGATGCCGCGCCTGTTCGGCCGGGCCTATCTGGCGCTGACGCTGGACCCGGGTCAGGGCATGGAGCGCTATCAGGGCATCGTCGAACTCGATGGCGAGCGTCTGGCCGATGCGGTTCATGCCTATTTCCGGATGTCGGAGCAGATCGAAAGCGCCGTGCGGTTTGCGGTGACGCCGCCCGAGGGCGACCGGGGCTGGCGGGCCGGCGGGCTGCTGCTTCAGCGCATGCCGGCCGAGGGCGGTACGGCGACCGCGGCCGAGGATGCCGAGGACGGCTGGCACCGTGCGGTGGTGCTGGCCTCCAGCGTCCGCGACCAGGAGCTGACCGACCCGGATCTGCCGCTCGAGACCCTGCTGCTTCGCCTCTATCACGAGGATGGCGCCATCGCCTATGAGGCGCTGCCGCTCGGTTTCGCCTGCCGCTGCTCGCCCGAGCGTGTCGAGGGGCTGATCCGCAGCCTGCCCGGCGACGATCTGGCCGAGCTGACCGTCGACGGCCAAGTCGACGTGGTTTGCGAGTTCTGCGGCACATCCTATGTCTATGACGATGCAGACATCGCCCGGCTGCGGGCGAATGATGACCACCGGCACTGACGGGCCGCCGGATCACGTCGAGGACGCCGGCCATATCGAGGGAGACTGACCGACGATGACCACCTCCCCGTTCCATCCGACGCGCCCCCGTGCGATGCACCCCTATACGGGCATCGGACCCACCCGTCGCCGGGTGCTGGGCCTGGCCGCAGGTCTTGCCGCTGCAGGCCTTCTGGCCGGCTGCGCCTCGGAGCCGCTGCCCGAGGGGCCGAAGCCGATCCGGTTCGACGACAAGCCGAAATTCCGGCTGAACGTGGCCCGGGTGCAGCTGCTGGACAATTACCAGCCGCCACGCAAGGCCCCCAATGTCGAGCATCTTTTCCCGACCTCACCGGCCCGGGCCGCCGGCGACTGGGCGCGGGACCGGCTGGAGGCGGCGGGTGTGTCGGGGACGGCACGTCTCGTTATCCGTGACGCGAGTGTGATTGAGAAGCCGCTCCCCCAGACCGGCGGCATTCGCGGCACGTTCACCCAGGAACCGACCGACGAATATGCCGCGACGCTGATCGCGACGCTCGAGATCCTGTCGGAGACCGGCGAGCGGCAGGCCTATGTCGATGTCGAATCGCGCCTGGTGCGCGCCATCGATGCCAGTGGCTCTCCGCTTGCCCGTGAGGTCGCCTTCGATCGCATGACCCGCGACCTGCTCGCGGGCTTCGATCAAAGGTTGAGTGAAAATCTGAATACAACCCTCAAGGACTATGTTCTCTGATGGCTCGCGTCTGATCGCCGCAGACCTCCTCTTTCGGCTTAAGCAAAACCCATGGTGGTTTGACAGGGGTCATCATATCGCCTAGGTTCTTCCGACCGTCGGCCGCGATTGCGCGGGCTGCGGTCGGAATGGAGGACCGGGGCATGAGCCGGATGTCGGGTGTCGAGGAGCTGCCGCGGGTTGCCCGCGGCGAGGGTGGCCATCGGGGGGACGCGGCGCCGGCGGTGCGACGTTCGACCGATGCTGGCAATGTGCAGAGTGTGGCGCGTGCCGCGGCAATCCTCCGCGTTCTCGCCGGCCATGTGGGCGAAGGGGCGCGGCTGTCCGAGATTGCAGCCGCAACCGGGCTGCACAAAGCGACGGCCCACCGGCTGCTCGCGGCCCTGAAGGAGCAGGGTCTGGTCGACAAGGCCGCCGATACCCACCGCTACCATCTGGGGCTCGAGCTGTTTCTGCTCGGCTCGTCGGCATCGAACCGTTTCAGCATTCGTGACATTGCCCGTCCCTCGCTGCAGCGTCTGGCGGAGCAGACCGGCGATACGGTCTATCTGTTCGTGCGCAGCGGCATGGATGCGCTGTGCGTCGACCGCGTGGAAGGGGCCTTTCCCATCCGCACCCTCAGCCTTGATGTCGGCGGTCGGCGGCCCCTGGGCGTTTCGGCGGGGTCACTTGCCCTGCTTGCAGCGCTGGGCGATGAGGAGGTCGGCCAGGTGATTGCGGCCAATGCCGAGCGCTTCGCCCGCTTCGACTGTGCCCCTGAGGAGGTCGGCCGGATGGTCGAGGCCACGCGGCGGGCCGGCCATGCCGTCAGCGATGGCATGATCGTGCCCGGCATGTGCGCCGTGGCGGTACCGATCAATGATCGCACGGGGATGCCGGTGGCAGCGATCAGCATCGGTGCGATCAGTCAGCGCATGGACGCGACGCGTCGTGCCCGCATCGTGGGCCTGATGGCCGCCGAGGCTCGGCGGATCGAGCAGGGCCTGCAGCCGGCCGCCACCCCCGGCCGGCGCCGGCGCAGTGCGCGCAGCGCCGGCGCATCGGCCTGATCGGCCCTCAGGCCCCGATCCTCAGAATCCGGGTCGTGACCCGGGCGAGCTGCACCGGGTCCGGTTCGGTGCCGAGGCCCGGCGCATCCAGCGGAGCGACCAGCCCCCGCCCGGTCAACTCGACCGGAAGGGTGGTGATGTCGGGGGCGAAATAGCGGGCGCTTTCTGCGACATCCGACGGATAGGTCATGCCGGGCAGGGTGGCGAGCGCGATATTCGTCCAGCGGCCGATGCCGGTCTCGAATTTGGCCCCGGTGAAACAGCCGATACCCTCTGCCGCAAGCCGGTCGTGGATCGCCCTTGCCCGGATCAGCCCCCCGACCCGGCCGACTTTGATGTTGACGGCGCGGGCCGCGCGACGTTCCAGCAGCTCGTCGACGTCCTCCATCGTGTGGATGCTTTCGTCCAGACAGACCGTGGTGTCCAGTCGGGACTGAAGGGCTGCATAGGCCTTCCAGTTGTGCGCGGCCATCGGCTGTTCCAGCAGCATCAGCCCGAAACGGTCGAAGCCGGTCAGATGATCCAGATCCTCAGGCCCATAGGCGCCGTTTGCATCAGCCAGCACCGGCATATGGGGCAGTTCGGTGCGCAGCGCCGACAGCGGCTCCACATCCCAGCCGGGTTTGATCTTCACCTTGATCCGGTGATAGCCGCCATCTTCCGCCCGCCGGGCCGCCGCCAGCAGATCGGCGACGCTTCCGGTCACGCCGATCGTGGCGCTGGCCTTCACCGGTCTGATGGCGCCGCCGATACGCACCGCCAGTGCCACGCCATCGCGGCGGGCCAGCAGGTCGTGCAACGCCACTTCCAGCGCTGCAATGGTCTCGACATGGCCGGCGACGTCGCGGAACCGGTTGAGCATGTCTTCCGGTCCGTCCACGTCGCTGCCGACCAGCAGCGGCGCCAGGTGCCGCTCGATGATGTGCCAGGCGGTCTCGATCGTTTCGTAATGGTAGAAGGGCGACTCCATGGCCGTGCATTCGCCCCAGCCCGACAGCCCGTCGGACCGGATCTCGACGATCAGCTTGGTCCAGCGTTCCATGCGCTGCCAGCGATTGGCGAAGGGCGCCACCATCTTCGGCGTCACGAAACGCAGCACGATCTCGTCGATCCGCATCGGGGAGTCTCCCTGGGGTTGAGATGATCCAGGGATGATAGCGACAGGCAAATATCAATCCAACGTTGAATATCGAGGTAAGGAAGACCGCGGGGCCCAAGGGCACCGCGGCCTCGCGGTTCAGCGTGTCATGGCACCATAGACGCCCTGGCGAACGATCAGCCGATAAGGTTCACGTTGCGAGACGCTCTGCATCATGTAGACCACCAGCAGCTTCTCGCGCGGGTCGATCCAGAAATAGGTGCCGGCATAGCCGCCCCAATAGAGATCGCCGGTGCTGCCCGGCCAGGCACCGTCCTCGCCCCGACGCACGGCGAAGCCCAGGCCGAAACCATAGCCCAGGGGGCCCAGCCCGCCGGTATCGATCTCGGGCGTCAGATGATCGGCGGTCATCAGCCGCACGCTGGCCGGGCTCAGGATCCGGGTGCCCTCCAGCTCGCCGCCATTCAGGATCATGCGCAGGAAGCGCAGATAGTCGCGGGTGCTGCCGTACATGCCGCCGCCGCCCGAAAGGAAGGTATCGGGGTGCGCAGGGTCGAGCAGCTCGGGCGGCTTGTTGCCGAAAGCGGCCTCGGGGTCGGCGGCCGCCACCCGGCTGCGCAGGGCCTCGGGCACGTGGAAGAAAGTCTCGGTCATACCAAGCGGCTTCAGCACCAGCCCGGCCACGACCTCATCCAGCGGTTTGCCGGCGGCGACTTCCAGCACCCGGCCAAGCAGGTCCGTCGAGCGGCCATATTCCCAAAGCGTGCCCGGTTCCGCCACCAGGGGCAGCTTCGCCAGCCTGGCTGCATACTGTTCGTTGGTATCGGTCCAGAGATGGGTGCCGGCTGCCAGATAGCGGCTCTTGATCGCCGACTTGCCGAACACGCCATAGGTCAGGCCGCTGGTGTGGCGCAGAAGATCACGCACCGTCATCTTGTGTGTGGCGGGGGTGGTCTCGACCGTCGGCTTGCCATCGGCACCGGCGACCTCGCGGCCGACCTCCAGCCTGGCGAAATCCGGCAGATAGGCCGAGACGGGGGCCGCCAGCAGCAGCCGCCCGTCTTCGATCAGGCGCATGGCCGCGACCGATACGATCGGTTTGGTCATGGAATAGAGCCGGAACAGGCTGTCTTCGGTCATTTTCGTGCCGGCAGCCCGATCCTGCCACCCGACGGCACGCAGTGTGACCAGCTGCCCGTCACGTTCGACGGCAAGCACGGCGCCCGGAATGCGGCCGGCTTCGGCATCTGCTGCCAGCCGGTCGCCAAGGGCGGTGAGCCGGGCGGCATCGAAGCCCGCGCCCGCGGCATCCGCGACAGTGGTTTCCGCAGCCCGGGCAGCCGGAAGGCCGGGTATCGTCGTCAGCAGGGCTGCGGCCAGAAGGGCGGCGTGCAACGACCGGCGTCGGCCGACCGCCGATCCGGCAAGGGATGTGAGACAGATCATCTGGGTCTTCCTCCCTCCGTCGCCCGATGCGTTGCCGGGCGATCATGGTCGGCCCGGATGCGACATCCGGACCTTGCATGATCAGGCGGGGCCGACGGACGGCTGTCAACGTGGGCGGGAGGAAAATCCGCCATGCGAAACCCACCGCCCTGGCAGCCGTTATCCCGGGCGGGTGGCTGCCACCAGGTCTGCAACATCGCGGCAGAGTGGCTGGGGCAGATTGTCGGGGTCGGCCCAGATCGCGTCGCAGGCGTCGTCAGCCGCCTGCAGCCCGGCGGATCCGGTCACGGCAAGACGGATGGCCACCAGCACGAAATGATGATCCGGCCGATCGGCGGCACCTTCCGCGACCTCCAGCACCGCAACAGGTTCCGGTGCGGGCGAGGCGTCGGCCCGGGCCTCAAGGCCGGTTTCCTCTGCCAGCTCACGGATGGCGGCGTCGACCAGCCCCTCCCCCCAATGTACCCGGCCGCCGGGGAAGCCCCAGTGACCGGCCTGGGGCGGATTGGCGCGCAGCACCAGAGCGACACGGTCGTCATGCCACGCGATGGCGATGACGCCGACCCCCGGCATGGCCGGATGCGGACGGGCGGGGTCTGTCTCGGTCACGGGCGGGGGCTCCGGTCAGGGCCGCCCGGCTGCCGGTCAATGCGGTGCGAGGCGGCGGAGCAGGTCGGCGGTGTAGCGGTCGAGCATGGCTTCAGCATTGCTGCCGAGCGAGCCCAGCCGATGGGTGCAATCGCAGATCAGCAGGCCCATCAGATAGCTGAACACCTGACAGAGTTCCATACGCCGGGCTTCCGCGTCCAGTCCGGCATAGGCGGCGAGCGCGTCTCCGATGACGTCCAGCGCCTGAGAGAGCTTGCGGTTGAGCCGGCGGTCGAGTTCGGGTGTCAGCCCTGCAGGCTTCAGCCCGTGATAGAGATAGAGCCCGAGGCTCATCTCGTCCGGCCGGCTGCGGTAGTAGGTAAAATAGCTGCGCAGGACGATTTCTACCCGTGCGCGCGGATCGGTGGTGCCGCTGGCTGCAGTGGCCAGGTGCTCGTGCAGGCATGTCAGCCCGTCAGAGAGCACTGCGGCATATAGTTCTTCCTTGTTGCGGAAATAGGGATAGATCGCACCGGTCGTGCAGCCGGCGGCGGCGGCGATGCCGCGCATTGATGCCGCCTCGAGGCCCATGTCGGCAAAGATAGACCGCGCGGCGTCGACGATGATCTGGCGTTTCAGGGCACGAACCGCCTGGTCGCGCGCCATGCGCGGCCTCACGGCCGGTGCAGGGCCTCGGGCGGGCAGTTGGGTCGCGGTGGTGGTCTGCGTATGGCTGAGCATCATGGTCAGGATCCCCCCTGTGCCGCCCGGACCAGTGTCTGGCGGACGGCCGCGGACCCGGAAATTGGCGGGCATGGTTGGCCCATGCTCCGTCCGGGGCGCATGTTCTCGGCATGGCGCCGTAGATGGTCGAGCCCCCTTTCTCGCGGATGCGACACAGATCCGGCACGCCGGATCCCGCAGGCTCGTTCCGATATGAGGAAAAGCCTAACCGAATCGCAATTTTCTGTTCCTCGGTGCGTTGACAGATGGTGCGACGTGAATCATGCTATCTTAGCGGAATTCTAGGGACATCTCTTTGTGCAGCCCGCCGCAGGCAGTGAAGGCCGGATGACCGTTGCGATCCTCTGCCTGTACCGGATGGCGATCAGCCGGGACAGCCGCCAACGCCGGAGTTATCTTTGATGGGTAAGTCAACGGCCGGCCGGCCGACCGATGCTCCACCGGACAAGGGATGCCATGCTCTCTGAAGCGAAGTTCATGACCGTCGCTCACTGGGCAAAGGATCTGAATGAGGAGGATCGCGAACTCGCCCGGCGCAACATGACCGAGAAGCTGCTGCCCAAAGGCGCCTACCTGCTTCACGAGCACGACCATGTCGACGCCTGGTTCGGTGTCATCGACGGATTGCTCAAGATCAGTGTGGTGGCTGAAAGCGGTGAAATGGTCAGTCTGGCCGGCATCTCCAGCAGCGGTTGGGTTGGCGAAGGTTCGGTGATCAAGAACGAACCCCGGCGCTATGATGTCGTGGCGCTGCGCGATACCAGCATAGCCCTGCTCAATGGCCGCACCTTCCGCTGGCTGATGGACAACAGCCCCCCCTTCAACAAATTTCTGGTCCGGCAACTGAATGAGCGCCTGGGCCAGTACATTGCGTTCGTGGGCTATGGCCGTCTGCTGGATCCGACCGCCCGGCTCGCCCGGTCGATCGCCTGGATGTTCAACCCGGTTCTCAGCCCGAACAACCAGCTTCAGCTCGGGATCTCGCAGGAAGAAATCGGCCTGCTCTCGGGCATGTCGCGCCAGACCGCAAGCAAGGCGCTGCGCCAGCTTCAGGCAGAGGGATTGCTCAGGCTGCAACACGGGCAGATCGAGATCCTCAATCTGGAGCGGCTCAGCCGTTACGGCACCAAGCTTTGAACCCTGCCTGGAACCGGGTCAATCAGCCTTGAGCCTGCCAGCACCAGAAGCAGGCCCGGCAGTTACGAGGATGGAAACGCACCCATGCCTGTCACCGACACGGCGCCCCGCGTGGCGCTGGTTACCAATGCGATCAAATATGCCGGCGCCCCCACGGTGGCGGCGCTTGCCAGCCAGGGCTGGCAGATCATCGCCCATGACGCATCCTTCACCGACGTGGCGGCCCGCGCCGCCTGGGAGGCGGAAAATCAGGGCATGACCGCCGCCGAGGCTCAGGATCCGGCAGGGTTGATCGCCGAAGTGCTCGACCGGATGGGCGGGCTGCACGGCATCGTCTCCAACGACGCCTATCCCGCGATCCGTCGCCGCATCGAAGAGACCGAGGCGGAGGCGCTGCGCGAGATGCTTGAGGCGCTGACCGTCTTCCCCTTCGCGCTTGCCTCGGCGGCGACCCCGCATCTGAAGGCGCAGGGCGCCGGTGCCATCGTGATGGTCACCTCCGCCTCGCCGCGCCGTCCCTATCCGGGCTTCGCGATGTACGCGACCGCCCGTTCGGCCTCGACCGGACTTGCCAAGGCACTGGCGAACGAGCTGGCCCCCCATGGCGTCCGGGTGAATGCCGTGGCGCCGAACTTCCTCTACAGCGAAACCTATTACCCGCGTGCCAAATGGATCGACGATCCCGCCGGCGCCGCCCGGGTGCGCGAGATGGTGCCGCTCGGTCGTCTGGGCCGGCCCGAGGAGATCGGCGAGCTGATCGCTTTCCTGCTGTCCGACAAGGCCGGCTTCGTGGTCGGCGAGACCGTGGGCTTCACCGGCGGGTGGCCGTGAGGCGGCGCTGACAAGGCAGCAGACATGAAAAAGCGGCCTGCACCGGGTGCAGGCCGCTTTTCAAATCTGGTGCCGGCGGTAGGAATTGAACCTACGACCTACTGATTACGAATCAGTTGCTCTACCCCTGAGCTACGCCGGCGCGGTGCGGAGACGGGCGAGCCTCTCCGGACGGCGCGGACGATAGCGCCGGAAGCCGGGTTTGGCAAGCGGTTAAGCTGCGGCCGCAAAGCCGGCTGCCGCCGCGGCTGCGGCAAGCAGAAGGGCGATCGCCACGGGCAGCGGAGTGGCCGCCCGGCGGATGGCCGATTCGTCGGCGGGATGTGCGCCGGCAAGGGCTGCGGCCATGGCGAGGCGCATGGGGGAGATCATGGTCGCGATACCGCCTGCGGCCAGCAGCGCGGCGGTGATGCCAAGCGGCAGGGGCCCAGTGGTCGCGGCGGCATCGAGCCCGGGCAGGGCGCCGATGAGCGGTGCGATCATGGCTGCGACCGCGACATTGCTGCCGGTCAGGAAGCCCGCAATCCCGGCCAGTGGCGGGACGATGGCCGGGGCGGCTGCCCCGGCCGTGCCGGCCCAGGCCTGGGCCAGGAGTGCAGGCGCGCCGCCTGCGGCCCAGAGCCCCGCCAGCAGCACGAAGGCGAAGGTGGCTGCGGCCGGGCGCAGGCTGCGCAGAAAGCCGGTGCGCGCCGCGCCGATGATACCCTTGCGGCGGGCATGGAGGGCGACGCCGAAACCGGTCGCGAGCAGCCAGAGGGAGGGATGATGCAGCGGTGCCCAGCCCGGCAGGTCGGCGAAGGGCCGGATCATCGGTCCGCGGAGCAGCCCGGCCAGCGGGTCGATCAGCCGCGTGGCGAGCAGCACCAGGGTCAGCACCAGATAGGGGGCAAGTGCCGTGATGGTGGCGTTCTGCCCGCCCGACTGCCGCCGGCGAAGCAGCAGATCGACGGCGATCGGCAGGCCGAGTGCTGCGAGTGCCGCCGTTTCGGGCCCGATCAGCAGATTGGCGCCGGCAAGCAGCAGGATGGTGAGGGCGATCAGCAGTGGATCGGTCAACCGGTCACGCCCCCGCGGGCGGATGCCGGACGCCGCAGCCTGAAGGCGCAGCAATATCAGTGCGCCGGCATAGACCGGGGCGGAGAGCAGCGCTGTAGCGGCGCCCAGCAGATGCGGGTCGTGGTCGAGCAGGGCGGCCGTGACCTGGGTTCCGATGGCGAGTGCACCCCAGGGCACCAGCAACTGGCTCAACAGCGACAGCACCGCGACCCGGATCGGCGGCAGCCCTTCAAGGCGGAGCAGGGCGGCCGTCACCACGGCACCGACGCCGAAGCCGGTGGCGCTTTCGGCGAAGGGGCCGATCAGCATGCAGGCGGTGAAGATGCGGCGATAGCGCGCCGGATCGGCGGTGACCGTGCGCTCCCCGCCAAGGGCGGCGGCAGGCGAGGCCACGGCATCGAAAACCAGCCCGGCGAGGATGACCGAAACGGCCGTCCAGGCGATCCAGCCGGCGCGGAGCCCGGCATCGATCAGGGAGGCGACATCCACCCCGCTGCCGAGCGCGATCAGCACCGCCACCCCGGCACCGGCGAGCCCTGCTTCCAGGGAACTGCGTCGCAGTGCCAGCAGGACCATGGCGAGCAGAACCGGCAGCGGAGCGAGCAACAGGGCGGGGGCAGAGGGCGACATCAGCGTTCCGGTTGCAAAGGAAAGGGCCCGCGCATCACAGCCGACCATCCCCCATTGCGGCAACTGATTACGAATCAGTGGGGCCAGGAATCACGGGCCATGATATTGCCACGGGGGCGGGCTTGACCTGCCATGATCCCCGTGGCCGACTGTCGGTCGACCGCATCTGCCAGACGGATATGACCTGCCCATGACCTTGTGCCCATCTGCCCGCCGGCTTGCGGTTCTGGCCATGCTGTTGCCTGCGGGGGGCTGTGCACCGCTGCTGCAACCGCTGGTGCCGCCCCGTTACGGGTTGATGGCTGAATGGCAGTCTCCGGTGCGGATCGACTGGCCGGCGCTGCAGCGCCAGCCGTCGCGCTTCGTGGTTCAGCCCTACGGCATCTACGACCGGGCGATTGCCGATTACGGCGACCTTTATGGCGCTGTGCCACGGGGGCAGGTGCGTCTGCAACGCCTGACACCCGAAAGCCGGTCAGCGTTGCTGGCACCGCCGCCTGTTGCCCCGGAGGAGAAGGCGGCCGCAGATGCAGGCCCCAGGGCCAGCGGGGCCGTGGCCGAGGCGGCGCTGTCTGGGCAGCCGGCAGCCCCTACCGTGAAAACGTCGGAAGGTCAGCCTGCCACCGTTCCGGTGCGGGCGGCCGATCCGCGCCTGGCCGGACTGGACCTCTCGGCACCTGCTGGAGATGAGGCGGACGGCGAGGTCGATCCCGCGGGCGCCAAAGCGTTTTCGGTGGTGAGCGGGCTTCTGAACGGGGTCGGAGGTGGTGGCAACCGTACCGCTGAACCGACCGTCATGTCTGCGGCGCCCGCCCCGGAAAATGCAGCAGGATCCGATGGGCCACCGGACCCCGTGGCGGCACTCGAAGAGGCGCTGCCGCTTTATTTCCAGCGCTTCGCCTATACGGTGGGCAGCGGCGGCAGTCTGGATGTGGCGTTGAATGACGGGCCGCGCGCGCGGCTGGACTGGGTGCGGGCGGAAACGGCGAATGCGCATTGCGTTCTGTTTGCGACCAGCCTGCCCGACCAGTCATTGATCGATGCCGCGGCCGAAGCCGATGCCCGGGCCGCAGCGGACCAGGTCGCCGGGGTCGATGCGGTGAAAACGACGCCGGCACCGGCACGGGGCCGGCGCGCGCCGGAGGCCGATGCGCCGCCGGTCGTCGATACCGCGATCGGCGAGATCGACGGCGACACCGGCATCGGTGCGGCGTTCGCCGGGATCGGGCGCTGGTTCGACAGCCAGGCTGACGACGCGCCAACCGCCGAGCCGCCCGCCCCGAAGGCCGTGCCGGCAGAACCGGTCGATCAGGCGCCGGCCGAAGCCGAAGCGCCTGCCGAAGAGCAGGGGGATCCCGTGGGTGCCTTCTTCTCGCGGCTGTTCGGAGGGGATGAGACCGCGGAGCCCGAGGCGGTGCCTGCCCCCGAACCGGAGGCCCAGCCCGAGCAACCCGCGGCAAAGCCCGCAGCCGGGCCTCAGCCGCAGGCGGCACCGCGGTCCGAACCGGTCTCCGCACCTGCAAAGCCGGCGCCGCTGCCCGCCAGCCTCAGCTCCATCCGCCTCGACGGCCATATCTGCGTGGCCTTGGACGAGCCGCTCGATCAGGCGCGGATCGTGGATCTGCTGAACCGCATCCGGGTGAAATGATGGGCCGCTCCTGAAGGCCCGGGCCGGATACACGACGGGCGGCATCGGAGATCCGATGCCGCCCGTGGCGTTTCCTCCCGCCTGCCGACGGGGTCGTTCCACTGCGTGATGGCTCAGGCGCTGGGGCCGATCATCAGCTTCGGATCGACATAGCGATCGAACTCGTCCTCGGTGAGCAGGCCGAGCTTGACCACCGCTTCCTTGAGGCTGGTGCCTTCCTTATGGGCGGTCTTGGCCGCCTTGGCGGCGTTGTCATAGCCGATATAGGGGTTCAGCGCCGTCACCAGCATCAGCGAGTTGCGCATCAGCTCGTCGATGCGGCGGGTGTTCGCCTCGATGCCGACCACGCAGTTGTCGGCGAAGCTGACCGCGGCGTCGCCCAGCAGACGGATCGACTGCAGGACGTTGTAGATGATGACCGGCTTGAAGACGTTCAGCTCGAAATGGCCGTTCGAGCCGGCGACCGTCACCGTCACGTGGTTGCCCATCACCTGGGCGGCGACCATGGTCAGCGCCTCGCACTGGGTGGGGTTCACCTTGCCCGGCATGATCGACGAGCCGGGCTCGTTCTCGGGCAGCAGCAGCTCACCCAGGCCCGAGCGCGGGCCCGAGCCCAGGAAGCGGATGTCGTTGGCGATCTTCATCACGCTGGCGGCAAGCACGTTCAGCGCGCCCGACAGCTCGACCAGCGCGTCGTTCGCGGCCAGCGCCTCGAACTTGTTCGGCGCGGTGATGAAGGGCAGGCCGGTGATCTTCGCCACCTCGTCGGCGAAGGCCTCGGCGAAGCCGATCTTGGCATTCAGGCCGGTGCCGACCGCGGTGCCGCCCTGGGCCAGCTCGTAAACGCGGGCCAGCGACGCCTCGACCCGGGCGATGCCGTATTCGATCTGGCGGGCATAGCCGCCGAATTCCTGGCCGAGGGTCAGCGGCGTCGCATCCTGGGTGTGGGTGCGGCCGATCTTGATGATCTCGGCAAAGGCCTCGGCCTTGTCGGCCAGCGCCTTGTGCAGGTGGCGCAGGCTCGGGATCAGATGGCCGGTCGCTTCCACCGCGGCCGCGATATGCATCACGGTCGGGAAGGTGTCGTTCGACGACTGGCCGCAGTTCACGTGATCGTTCGGATGAACCGGGCTCTTCGAGCCGATCTCGCCACCGAGCATCTCGATCGCGCGGTTCGAGATCACCTCGTTGGCGTTCATGTTGGTCTGGGTGCCCGAGCCGGTCTGCCAGACCACCAGCGGGAAGTGATCGTCGAGCTTGCCGTCGGCAACCTCGCGGGCGGCGGCGACGATGGCCTCACCGACCTTCGCGTCCAGCGCGCCCAGCGCCATGTT
Organism: Tistrella mobilis; assembly: GCF_039634785.1. Classification (NCBI taxonomy): domain Bacteria; kingdom Pseudomonadati; phylum Pseudomonadota; class Alphaproteobacteria; order Geminicoccales; family Geminicoccaceae; genus Tistrella; species Tistrella mobilis. The sequence goes on from NZ_JBBIAB010000001.1 coordinate 515,384, forward strand.
CACCCGGGCCGCGGCCAGCTTCTGCACGCCCAGTGCGCGCACCAGCGGCACCGGCATCTTCTCGCCGCCGATCTTGAAGTTCTGCAGCGACCGCTGGGTCTGGGCACCCCAGTAGCGGTCGGCTGGCACGTCGAGCGACCCCATCGTGTCCTTCTCGACGCGCGTCTTCGGCGTGGTCTCGGTCATCGCGTCCTAGGCTCCATCGGCAAGTGGTCCGCGGGAGGGCCGGAGATGGCACGGCCGCCCGCGTCCGGGCTTATCCATCCGCCCGGTATATGCGCCCCTCGCGGCGTCCGCGTCAAACATTCCGGGGGGTTGACCGACCTTGGTCGCGAGGTTGCAGCCCCCGGGGCCCGTGCTCAGGCCGCAGCGGGTGGTCGACCTGGGGCGGCGGGATCCATCGGCGCGGTCGCGGCGGCGCTGCCGACCACCGGTGCCGGACCGGTGGTTGCGGGCATGGCGGCGGGGACCGTGGCGGGGCGGCTCCAGCTGACGGTGTCGAAGCTGCCGCAGCTGCCGCAGACGGCGTGCCAGCGGGTGTGCACCGTGTTGCAACGGCTGCAGATCCAGCCCGGCGCCGGGCGGGCATCCGCGGCGCGGTGCCAAGCCTGGGCGGCGGACTGCCAGTCGCCATCGGCTTCGGCGGCCCGGGCGGCAATGCGCTCCGCACGGGTGTCGCGATCGGCGACCGCGATCTTGTTGGCCGAGTCGCGGGCGACCCCCAGGATGCCGGCTTCAAGCGCGGTTTCCGCGACCAGCAGCCGGCTTTCGGCCTGGGTTGGCGCGATCTGGGCCAGGTCGCGGGCGCGCTGCACCCGTTCGGTCGGCGTGGTGTTGCCGCCGAGCAGGGTGACATAAAGCCGCCCCAGCTCCGGATGGGCCGCAGCACCCCAGTTCTGTTCGATCAGCTTGCGGGCGACCGGCAGCTTGCCGGCCGCGATCGCGACCTCGACCTGGGTGATGGCGGCCTCGGGCCGGCCGGGGGCCAGCTTGACCGCGGTGCGCGCACGGGTGGTGGCGTCATCGTGATGGCCGGCCGCGCTGTCGGCGCGGGCACGTTCGATCTCCAGCGCCGATTGCCGGCGCCGGCTTTCCTCGCGGTCCAGATGCTTGTGGCGTTCAAGCGCGGTCAATGCGGCTTCGGCCTCGGCCCAGTCGCCTTCGGCAAGCTTCACTTCGAACACCGTTTCCAGCGCCCAGCGGGTGCCGGGGCGCTTCGCCAGCGCCTCGCGGGCGCGGGCGACCGCGGCGGCACCGTCGCCCTGGCGGCGGGCCATCACCGCCAGGCCGCGCAGGCCCAGTTCGGCAGTTTCTTCATGCTCCAGCATCCGGGTCCAGCGGCGCTCGGCCTCGGCCGGATCCTCGGCCAGCTGGGCCGACTGGGCGGCGAGCATATCGGCGAGCGGCTGGGCATCGAGCAGGCGTTCCGCCCGGGCCGACAGCTTGCGGGCGTCGCGGGCATCGCCGGCGGCGACTGCGGCGAGACCGCGGGTCATGGCCTCCAGCCCCCGGCGGCGGCGGCGTTCGGCGCGACGGCGCAGGAAGCTTTTCGGGCCGGTCACGAGGCCCGAGAGCAGGCGGACGACGATCGCGAGCGCCACCAGCCCCACCACCAGCACGGCGAGCGCCACGGCGAAGCTGGTCTCCACCCGCCAGCCCAGCCAGTCGACCGAGAAGCTGCCGGGATGGTCGGCGATCCAGGCGCCGCCCAGGCTGAGGGCAATGATGACCAGGACGAGCAGGATGACGCGGATCATTGGGCGGCCTCACCAGCATTCCGGGAACCGGCCTCGCCGGCGGCGGGGACGGCGGCAGTCTCGCGGGCGCCGGCCTCGAAACGGGCGGCGACCGCATCACCGAGGGCTGCGGCGGCCTGCTCCACCGCAAGCCGCGCCCTGGCGGCTTCGGTCCAGGCGGCGGCACGCTCTGCGGCGGCCGGCGGCAGTTCTTCCGCCCGGGCGACGGCACCGGCGAGGTCACCCGCCTTCAGCCGCCGCTCGATCGCGGCTACGGTCAGGTCGGCATCACCTTCGGGCGCACCGGCGGCCGGCGTGGTCTGTTCCTGGCCGGTGCGCCGCACCGTCACCAGGCCGCGCAGTTCGGCCAGCACCCCGCCCACCACGTCGCCTTCGGCGGGTTTGGTCTCCGCAGCCTGCAGGATGGTCGGCACCAGGGCCTGGAAGCGCGCGATCAGTTCGTCGCGCGTCGGCACGCCGTCGGCGGCATGCGGTGCCAGCTGCCCGACCGCGTTGGTGATTTCGCCATCGCCGCGGCCCAGGGCGCGGATCGCGCCCAGCGGGCCTTCGAAGCTGCGGCCGGCATCCAGCGCGTCCGAGAGCTGGGCATCGGCCAGCGCCAGCGCGGTCAGGCGCATGGCATCGGCGGTGGGGGTATCCGCCAGCCGGCTTTCGGCGATCGCGGCGCGATCCGAAAGGTTGCGGGCCGCACCTTCGACATTGGCCAGCCGGTTCTCCAGCGGCCCGATCCGCGCCACGGTCTCGTTGGTGCGTGACAGCTCCGCTTCCAGCTTCGACACGGTTTCGGTCAGGGCTTCGAGCCGGGCGACCGCATCTTCCAGGGCGCCGATGCGCTCTCCCAGCCGGTCGTCTTCCAGGCTGCCGAGGCCGCTTTCGACGGCACCCAGCCGCCGCTCGATTTCGGCGGTGTCGGGCGGGCCCTGGTCGAGCCGCTGCTCCAGCGCCGCGATACGGTCCGAGAGGGCGGGTTCGACGGTGGCCGGGGCGGCACCCAGCATGGTCCGGACCCTGTCGGGGGCCGCGGTGACCACCACGCCGCCCACCACCACCAGCACCAGCGCCAGGATCGAGACGCCGAGCGCGGCGCGGCCGATCCGGTCGCGTGGCTGGGCGCGATGGTCGGTGGGGGTAACGATGCGGGCAGCCGGCGGGGCGTCGTCGGCGGCCGGTGCAGCCTTGGGTTTTGCAGGCTCCGCCTTCGGGATGTCTGCCTTCGGTGCGTCTGCCTTCGGGGGGGTGGCCTTCGAAGGCGCAGCCTTTGCAGGCTCGGGCTTCGGCGCCCCGGCCTTGCCGGCGGCATCCGCGCCTCCGGCAGGTGAGGACGTGGCGTCGTCGGCGCCGGTCCGGGCAGCAGGCGTCGGCTCCGCAGGCGTCGACGCCGCACCCTTCGGTGCGGCGGTGCCTTCGGTTTCGGCCGTGGCAGCGTCGGGCCGACCGGCCTCGGGGCCGGTCTTCTTCCCGGAGGGCGGCGTCCGGCTTTCGGTCATCGGGCGGTCTCCGTCTGGTCGGCTTGCACCCTTTGTCGCCCATCGGGCACCCATAGGCAAGCCGCGAGGGGCCGACGGTGTTCCCGCCCGACGCGTTGTTCCCCCGTTTCGCGAGACGGTCAGCCCTGCGGCGTGGCGGATTGAGGGGGCGTGGCCTGCGGGTTGGGCGCCTGAGAATTGGGGCCGGCCTGATCGAGCAGCGCCAGCATCGCATCCCCTGCGGGTTCGGCGGCGACCAGCAGCCGCCGCCAGGGCAGGCCGGCGGCCATCTCTGCCACGGCCGGGCTCAGGCACAGCGCATCGATGCGACAGAAGGACGCGCCGATGCCCAGGCGTTCGATCTCGTCCAGGAACAGCCGGGCCGTGCGGGGCGAGAACAGCATCACCACCGGCAGCTGGCCCTGTGCCAGCCCCTCTGCAACCGGCGGCGGCAGCTCGCCGATCGCCGCGGCATCATAGCCGACCCGGCGCTCGACGGTGAAGCCCAGCGCGCCCAGCTGCTCTCCCAGCCGCCCGGTGACCACGCTGCCGGCGATATGGGCAAGCGGGCCGTCTTCGGGCCTGTAGGAATTGGCGCAGAGTTCGGCCAGCCGGTCGGCGTCGCCGCCGGCGACATCGATGCGGGTGAAGCCGGCACGCTTCGCCGCCTCGGCGGTGGCGCGGCCGACGGTGGCCAGTTTCAGGTCGCGACGGTCGGTCGCCCGTGACAGCGCCCGGGCGCCGTTGGCGCTGGTCAGCAGCACCCGCTGCGCCCGGTCCAGCACCCGTTCAAGATCGGGGATCGGTCGGTAGCGGACGGTCATCAGGGGTGCGATCACCGCCTGGTGTCCCAGGCGATGCAACTGTTCCGCGAGCGTCTGTGCGTCGTCTATCGGACGGGTCACCAGGATGCGCATGGCGGGGCGGGCTCCGATCTCGGGCGGAAGGGCAGGCGACGATGTGGGCGGCGGGGCGTGTCAGGTGGCGCCGGGGACCCATTGACCGGTCACCCCGGCGGCCCAGCGGGCGATGTCTTCTCCCGCCCGCTCTCGCAGGGCCGTGCCGACCCGGCGGCCCAGGGCCTCGGCGGTGGCACGGTCTGCCGCACCGACATCGGCCATGCCGGCCTCTTCCAGCAGCGTGCCGCCATCCGGGCTGGCAACCCGGCCGGTCAGGGCCAGGCGGCCGCCGTCGTCGCGGCGGGCGAGGGCTGCGATCGGCGTGCGGCAGGATCCGTCGAGCACCGCGAGCAGCGCCCGCTCGGCGATCACCGCCAGGGCGGTTTCGCCGTCGTCGAGCGCGCCCACCCAGGCATTGGTGCGGTCGTCGGCGCTGCGCGTCTCGATGCCGATGGCGCCCTGGGCCACCGCCGGCAGCATCACCGCCGGATCGATCGGGCTGCGGTCGACCTCGGTCAGTTTCAGCCGGTTGAGCCCGGCCATTGCAAGCAGGGTGGCGTCGATCCGCCCCTCGCGCAGCCGCGACAGCCGGGTCTGAACATTGCCGCGCAGCGGCACGACCGTCAGGTCGGGGCGGGCGGCGAGCAGCTGGGCCTGACGGCGCAGGCTGGCGGTGCCGATCACGGCCCCGGCCGGCAGGTCGTCGAGGCGGCGGGCCTTGAGCGACAGGAAGGCGTCGCGCGGATCCTCGCGCGGCAGCAGGGCGGTGATCGCCAGCCCTTCGGGCAGCTCGGTCGGCATGTCCTTCATGGAATGGACCGCCAGATCGATGGCGCCGGTGATCAGCGCCTCTTCGATCTCTTTGGTGAACAGGCCCTTGCCGCCCAGTTCGACCAGGGTCCGGTCCTGGACCTGATCGCCGGTGGTGCGGATGATGACGATCTCGACCGCGCCGGCTGCGGCGAGGGCCGGATCGAGTGCAGCCAGCCGTCCGCGAACCTCGTTCGCCTGTGCGAGGGCGAGCGGGCTGCCACGGGTGCCGATGCGGAGGAGCGGATGCGTGACCATGATGGCCCTGTGTTAGTGCCTGACGTGCGGTTTGGGAAGTGGTAATCGGCGGCCCGAGCCGCTACCTCTTGCCGCGGTCCCACCCGCGAACCGGAACCCTGCCCGATGACCGCGTCCGCCGCCAGCCTTTCCGATCCCGCCGCTGCCCGACGTCCCCGCATCTGTCTCGGTATCGAGACCAGCTGCGACGAGACGGCGGCGGCCGTGGTCGTGTCCGATCCGGCCGCGCAGCCGGGGCAGGGGCGGCCGCTCGGCACCATCCGCGCCCATCTGGTGCTCTCGCAGATCGACGAGCATCAGGGCTTCGGCGGGGTGGTGCCAGAGATCGCGGCACGCGCCCATATCGACCATCTGGACCGGCTGGTCGCGGCGACGCTGGACGAGGCGAAGCTGGGGCTGGGCGATCTGGATGCCATCGCCGTCACCTCGGGCCCGGGGCTGATCGGCGGGGTGATGGTCGGTCTGATGACCGCCAAGGGGCTGGCGCTGGGCGCGGGCGTGCCGCTGCTCGGCATCAATCATCTGGAGGCGCATGCCTTGACCGCCCGCCTCACCCATGGCGTCGCCTTTCCCTTCCTGCTGCTGCTGGTCTCGGGCGGCCATTGCCTGATCGCCGAGGTCACCGGCCTCGGGCAGTATCGCCGCCTGGGCGCCACCATCGACGATGCGGTGGGCGAGGCCTTCGACAAGACCGCCCGCCTGCTGGGCCTCGGCTATCCCGGCGGGCCGGCGGTCGAAGCGGCCGCCCGCGACGGCGATCCCGCCCGTTTTGCCTTTCCGCGGCCGATGATCGGCCGGCCGGATTGCGACTTCTCGTTCTCGGGCCTCAAGACCGCGGTCCGTCAGGAGGCGGAGCGGATCCGGGTGCTGAGCCGGCAGGACGTCGCCGATCTGGCGGCAAGCTTTCAGGCCGCGGTGTCCGACAGCGTCGCCGACCGGGTCGGCCGCGCGGCCAAGGCATTCGTGGCCAGCCATGGCCGCGGCCATGCGCTGGTGGTGGCCGGCGGTGTCGCCGCGAACACCGCGCTGCGCACCCGGCTGGGCGATGTCGCCACCCGGCGCGGCCTGCATCTGGTGGCACCGCCGGTCAGGCTGTGCACCGACAACGGGGCGATGATCGCCTGGGCCGGTCTGGAGCATCTGGCGGCGGGGGGCGACCTGTCCGCCGATGACGGCCTGGCCCTGATCCCCCGCGCCCGCTGGCCGCTCGACCCCCATGCCGAGCAGATCGTGGCCGGTGGCCGGGGACGGCATCGGGGCTAGGACGCCAGCGCTCAGACGGGATAGCCCAACGCCTCCAGCCCCGGCCGGCAGGCGTCGGTGAGGGCGGTATAGACGTCCGGCGGCAGGTCGGCGGCGCGGGAGCGGGCGGGGCGCGGGATGGCCGAGACCTCGTCGAGCCAGGCCGGATCGTCGAGGCCGGGATCGATGAAGTGGATCATGGCCTGAAGCTGTTCGCGGGGCGCGCGCTGAACGTCTTCGAAGGCGACGGTCAGCAGGCGGTCGGGCGGCAGCGGGTCCAGAACCTCGCGGGCGAGGCCGATCATCAGGCTCCAGAAGGCGCCGAGTTCGGGCAGGGTGACGCCCTCCGCCAGCCGGCGGGCATTGATGAACGGGAAGATCATCCGCTGGGAGAGGACATCGAGCTGCCGGCCCCGATCGCGGGTGAATTCGCGGGTCGCATCCACGCCCAGGCGGCGGGCCGCCTTCATCGCACCGACCAGTACCTTGAAATTGTGATGCTTCTCCATCGACATTGCGGTGTCGCGGCCGTCGCGATGGACATGGATCACGCGGGCGTCGGGGAAGAGGCGGAGCAGCTTGGCCGCCAGCATCAGCGACCCGCCGGAACGCTCGATCCAGACCCTGCGGCCAAGGCGGCCGGCGAGGTCTTCGAAGAGGGCCCGGTACTGATCGGCAATCGGCATCGCCGGCCGCGCCCGCACCACGGGTTCCAGCGCATCGTAGAGCGCTTCGGGGGCGTCGGTCAGATGCGGCAGGGTGACCATCATCATCGGCGGCAGATCCGCCAGGCCGTAGCGCATGCCCGGCTGATCATAGGGGTAGAGCATTTCGTCGACGACGATGCCGTCGCGGAGCATGGCGCGGAGCGCCGGGCTCTGGCGGGAGAGGATCCGCCAGAAGCCGTCGCCGCCGATGCTGTCATGGGCGAAGGCCTCGGGGCCGAGCGGCACGAAGAATTCCGACAGGCTGAGCACAGCCGGATGGCGGGAGAGCAGGTCCGAGATCATGGTGGACCCGCATCGCCCGGTGCTCAGCACCAGCACCGGCGGGATGTCGGTGGTCCGGGTCACGGTCACGACGGGCGGTCCTTTTCGGCATGGAGATGGGCGGGCATGCGGTAGTCGTTGCCGGCCCCGTCCGAAAAGGAGAGGTCGATCATCTGCGCGAACTGGAAGGCGCGGCGGCGGCGATCCCAGGCCGGGACGTGGCGGCGCAGCACCCGGTCGGCCCGGTTGCGCAGGCGCAGGGCCGCCAGGGCACCGAAATTGCGTGCGGGCGGGTAGTTCAGCGCATCGGCCATCTGATCGCCGATCATGCCCCGCGACACCGAATAGATCAGGCGGACCAGCTTGCGGCGCTCGCCCGCATCGGTGATGCCGGCGACCACCGGTGCCGAATTGATCAGACCGTTGGCGAGCAGGATCGCCTCCAGATCCGGCGGTGGCTCCGCCGCCATGCCCAGGCGGAAGAGATGCATGGCGGCGGCTTCGTCTGCCGCCTGCAGCTCGGGCGCCACCCCCATCAGATGGCCGGAATAGCGCCAGATCATCATGAAGGAGCGGCGCTCGTCCTCGGTGGGCTCGACGCCGAGTTTGCGGGCGCGATCGAGCAATCCGCCCGAGAAGGCGGCGGTGGCGAAAGCGATATGGGCGGAGCTGAGCGGCACGCCCCAGGCCGGGCCGTCCCATTCCTCCGCCGTCGCCAGCAAGACGCGCAGCCGGGCATGCATCAGCCGGATGCGGACCGACATCTTCCAGCCATCGCCATGACGGTCGAGCCCGCCGGGCAGAAAAATCTCCGAGATGTGGCGGTTGTTCTGTTTCAGCCGCCGCACGCCCTGATCCACCAGCCGGCCGGTGATGGAGAACGACTTGCTGATCAGGGTGGAGAAGCCCTCGACCAGCACGGCGCCCACGAAGGCCGCGATGAACATCTCGGAATTACCATGGAAAGCCCGGCAGCCCGGGCCGGTGAAGCCGGGATCGAACCAGTCGGGCACCCGCTCGGTTTCGGCCAGGAAATCCCGCCAGGCGGCAGGGGCATCGGCCACGGCCGTCGGGCCGCCATCCATGCCCCGGTGCATCCAGTCGCGCTGAACCGGAGCCGGTACGTCACGGAAGGCCGCCATCACCGCATCTGCCAGAGGATCGCCGATCATGGTATGACGGAGATATGTTTCGGTCAGTGCAGGATCGATGCGGCGGGCACGGGCCATGCCGTCCTGGTAGGCACTCGGGATCTGCATGCGTGGCTCCGGGCAGGCGTCAGGTCAGGCGGGGAGTTCGTCCTCCGCCGCCGCTTGGGGAAGGCCGGTGTCCAGCCCCTCGAAGGAGAGATCGAGCAGCTGGGTGAACTGACCGGCACGGCGGCGGCGGTCATAGAAACCGATATGCCGGCGCAGCAGCAGATCGGCCCGGTTGCGCAGCCGGATCGCGGTCAGGGTATCCATGCCGCGGGTCTCGGGGAAGTGCAGGGCGGTTGCGAGATCGCCACCGATTAACCCGCGCGAGATGCCGTAGAGTTGTCGTACCAGCTTGCGGCGCAGGTCGGGATCATCGACCCCGGCGGCCATCGGGGCGGAATTGATCAGCCCGTTGGCGAGCACGATGCCTTCGATCTCGGGCGGCGGTTCCATCATCCGGCCGATCCGGAACAGCTGCTGGGCCTCGATTTCATGGCGCGGCAGCAGCTCGGCCGGCACGCCGGTCAGATGGCCGGCCATGCGCCAGATCATCATGAAGGCGCGGCGCTCTTCGGGGAACAGCTCCACACCCAGCACCCGGGCGCGTTCCAGCAGGCGGCCCGACAGAGCGGCATTCATGAAGGCGATATGGGCGGCGCTGAGCGGCGTGCCCCAGTCTTCATGGTTCCAGTCGGCGGAGCGCGCGGTCAGCAGGCGCAGGCGGGCATGCATCAGCCGGATGCGCAGCGCCATCTTCCAGCCTTCGCCGAATTCGCCGAGCCCGCCCGGCAGGAAGATCTCGGACAGCAGCTGGTTGTTCTGGCGGAAGCGCCGGCCGGCCTGATCCCCCAGCCGGCCGCTGGTGATGAAGGCCTTGGCGATCAGGGTCGAATAGGCTTCGACCAGCGAGCCCGCGACGAAGGCCGCGAGAAACATGCGTGAATTGCCGTGAAAGGCCCTGCAGCCGGGCAGGGTCCGGCTTTGGGTGAACCAGTAGGGCACGTCCGTGGCATGCGCGAAGAGGTCGCGCAACGCCTGCGGCGCGTCACCCAGCCCGGCCAGACCTTCGTCCAGTCCGATCCGGATCCACGGGCGTTGTCGCGCGGTGGCGGCAGCCGCAACCGCCGCATCGGCAAGCGGGTCGCCCAGGCTCAGATGACGGGCATAACGCTCCGCCAGCCCGGCATCGAGAAGCCGGGCACGGGCGAAGCCGTCCCGAAAGGCGGCGGGTATGTCCACGACCTGGGTCATGTAGCGGCAGAGGCTCCCGTGACCTGCGGGCTGGATCGGGCTGCGGAATCTTAGGCGCAGCCGACCCGTCGGGTCCAGGGGCGCAAAGCCCTGCCGCTCATGAACGTATCCGGTGGGTCACTCCGTGGCAGGGATTTCTGCGCTGACGGCCGCCGGCGGCGGTGCCGCATCGGCGCGGTATTCGGTCCAGGCCAGGCGCGCCGAAAGCGCCAGACAGGTGCAGACCAGCAGCGGTTTCACGATCCGGGTGCCGCGGGCGATCACCAGGGCGGCCCCGATGCGGGCGCCGATGATCGCACCCGTGGCCATCACCGCCCCCAGCATCCAGTCGATATGGCCGCCGAGTGCGAAGACGGCGAGGGCCGAGAGATTGCTGGTCAGGTTGAGCAGCTTGGTCTCGGCCACCGCCCGGCGCATGCCGCGGCCATCGAGGGCGACCAGCGCCAGCATGAAGAAGGAGCCGGTCCCGGGCCCGAAGAAGCCGTCATAGAAGCCGATCAGCGGCGCCACGATCCAGCCGGTGACCCAGCCCGGCACGCGGGCCTCGGCATCGATATCGCCCACCCGTGGCGAGAGCAGGAAATAGGCGGCCATCACACCCAGCAGCACCGGCAGGATGCGGCCCAGTGCCGAGGGGTCGATCGACTGGACGGCAAGCGACCCCAGGGCCGCGCCGGCCAGCACGGTCAGGATCCGCGGCACCACCTCGCGCACACGCACCTGGCCCGAGCGGACATAGGTGATCGCCGCCATGGCCGTGCCCATCGAGGACTGCACCTTGTTGGTGGCGATCGCGGTGGCAGGCGCCACGCCGGCTGCGAGCATGGCGGGCAGGGTGATCAGCCCGCCGCCGCCGGCGATGGCGTCGATGGCGGCGGCTACGACCGCGGCTGCGAACAGGGCCAGCAGCAGCTCCGGACCGACGGGATGGGTGAGAAAGGCCGACAGGATGTCCATGACGCGCAGATGCCGGGATGGGGGCGGGGGTGCCTTGGGGTGTACGCCCCGCCCGCCTGCCGGTCACCCGAATTTCCCTCGCGCCCGACGCAGGGCCGCCCTGCATCTGCCGTCAGTTCAGCATCTGCCATCAACCCTGGGCCGGGCGCACATCCTGTGCATGGGCGGCCATGGTGGCCGCAATCGCGCGCTCGGGCGCCGTCGGCCGGAAATCGGGCACCAGCACCTGAAGACGATTGCCGGTGAGCACGACCGGATCGTCGAACAGATAGCGCAGCTCCAGCAGCTCGCGGGCGACCGGATCGGTCAGGGCCGCCAGGCGCAGCAGCCACCAGGGCAGGCGCTTCGGGCCGAGCCGGGGGTGGCCTGCGGCAGCCGCCGCCATCTCCATGAAGCGGCGCTGCGTGTCGAACAGCTGCGCCGCCAGATGAACATGCTCCACGGGGGCCAGGCGTTCCGGCGCCTCGAGAAGGTCGGCGGTGAGCCGGGCGAGGTCGGGCACGAAGCACCACTGGTGCGGCAGGTCCAGCGGCCCCGGCCAGCGCGGCGCCTGTCCCTTCGCCAGCCTGGCGAAGATCATGTCGGTCAGCCCGTTGCGCACCGTGGGGCCGTAGAAATCGCCGGCGCGCAGGATCAAGACCGGTGCCGCGCCCTCGCGGCCCAGCGTCTCGATGGCGGTCTCGAGATCGGCGCGCAGCCGGCCCTTGACCGTATCGGGGCGGCGCTCCGCCTCTTCATGCAGCGGCCGGGCATCCTGGCGGCCGAAGGCATAGACATTGCCGGGGAAGACCAGGCGGGCACCGCTTGCGCGGGCACCTTCGATCGCGGCCGCGGTGATGCGGCGCATCGCCGGGTCCCATTGCGGATAGGGCAGGTTCACGGCATGGACGATCGCATCCATGCCCTGCGCGGCATGGGCGACGAGCGCCGGGTCGCGGGCGTCGCCGACCACGATATCGGCGTCTTCCGGCAGGCCCAGCCGGCCGAGCCGGGCCGGATCGCGGACCAGAAGCCGCAGATACCAGCCGCGCCGGCCCAGCTCCTGCGCCATCGCGCCGCCGAACCCGCCCGCCGCCCCAAGGATCAGGGCCTGCCTGTTGCCGCTGTCGACCATGCGCGTCTCCCGCTCCGGACCGATATCGCCAAAGGTAGGGGGCGCGGGGCCGGCCTGCCAATGTCATGATGTGTGAAGGACAACCGACGGCAACCATGGCGCGTTCCGCGGGCCACCGCTCCGGGGAGGGAGAGGGTGGAAGGCCCCCCTCGGAACGCGGTCCTGGCGGTCGCGGCCGTCCCGGACTTGCCGCACAGGACGTCATCGGCGCAGAATGGCGACGCCCGAACCATCCTGCTGCCGAGGAGTAAGGCCCCCATGCTGTTCGCCATCATCTGTATCGACAAGCCCGGCCACGAGGCCGTACGCCTTGAGAACCGCCCCGACCATGTGGCCTTTCTCAAGGAAGAGGGCGAACAGGTGGTCTTGGCCGGACCTTTCCTCTCCGACGACGGTGCCACGATGATCGGCAGCCTGCTGATCTATGACGCCGAAACGCTGGAGGAGGCGAAGGAGTTCGCCGCCGGTGATCCTTATGCAAAGGCCGGGCTGTTCGAGAGCGTCACGATCCGTCCGTGGCGCAAGGTTTTCGACAATCGCTGACCGGCCGGGAGACGCGACGCGATGGCCCGCTGGCTGGTGAAATCGGAACCGTTCAAGTATTCCTGGGACCGGATGGTCGCGGATGGCCGTACCCATTGGGATGGCGTGCGCAATCATCAGGCCTCGGCCAATCTGAAGGCGATGAAGACCGGCGATCGCGCCTTCTTCTATCATTCGAACGAAGGCAAGGAGATCGTGGGCGTCGTAGAGATCGTCCGCGAATATTATCCGGATCCGTCGGACGAAAAGGGTCGTTTCGGCATGGTCGATGTGGCACCGGTAGCGGCGGTCAAGCGGCCGGTGACGCTGGCCGAGATCAAGGCCGATCCGGCGCTGGAAGGCATTGCGCTGGTGCGCCAGTCCCGGCTGTCGGTGATGCCGGTCTCGGACGAGCACTGGGACCATATCTGCCGTCTGGCCGGCATCGAGCCCGGTGTCTGAGATGCAGGATGACGGGGGGCGCCGGCTGCGGCTCTGCCCGGCGGCAGAGGTGCCGGAAGGTGGCGGCCGGGGCTTTGTGTTCGGGCGCATGCCCGAGGAATTCCGGGTCTTCGTGATCCGCTGGCAGGGGGAACTTCGGGCGTATGAGAATGCCTGCCCCCATGCCGGCGTCTCGCTGGACTGGACACCTGACCGGTTCTTCGACCGGACGGGCGACCTGCTGATCTGCGCGCTCCACGGCGCGCGGTTCCGTCCCGATGACGGGCTCTGTGTCGCCGGCCCCTGCCGGGGGCTGCGGCTGCCGGCGCTGGCGCTGGAGTGCGACGGGGACGGGGTGTTGCATGCAATCCGGCCGGACTGACGGCCGCGTTGCCACGTGTAAGTGTGACGTCCGGATTTCAACCGGGCGCTGAGTGACGCTGCCGCGCCTGACCGCGGCCGCGAGGGATCCGACCGAGGGGGAAACCCAGCCCATGTCAGACGACAAGACCGCAGAGCCGAAGACGCTCTATCCCGTTCCGGAGGCCTTCGCGCGTGAGGCCCTGATCGACAAGGCCCGCTACGACGAGATGTACGCGCGCTCGATTTCGGATCCGGAAGGCTTCTGGGCCGAGCAGGCCGAAGCACTGGACTGGATCAGGCGCTGGGACCGGGTCAAGAACACCGACTTTACCGGCGATGTGTCGATCCGCTGGTTCGAGGGCGGGCAGATCAACGTGGCCTGGAACTGCCTGGACCGCCACGAGGCGACCCGCGGCGCCAAGACGGCGATCATCTGGGAGCCGGATGATCCGAAGGCGCCGAACCGCCTGATCTCCTATGCCGAACTGGCCGCCGACGTCCGCCGCTTCGCCAATGTGCTGAAGGCACAGGGCGTGAAGAAGGGCGACCGGGTGACGATCTATCTGCCGATGATCCCGGAAGCCGCGGTGGCGATGCTCGCCTGTGCCCGGATCGGGGCAGTCCATTCGGTGGTCTTTGCCGGTTTCTCACCCGACAGCCTGGCCGGCCGCATCGAGGATTGCGGTTCCACCGTGCTGATCACGGCCGACGAGGGCCTGCGCGGCGGCCGGAAGGTGCCGCTGAAGGCCAATGCCGACAAGGCGCTGGACCATGCGGGCGGTGTCGGCACCGTGATCGTCGTCCGCCATACCGGCGGCAACGTCGCCATGAAGGACGGCCGCGACGTCTGGTGGCATGAAGCGGTGGCCGAGGTTTCCGATGATTGCCCGCCGGAGCCGATGGAGTCCGAGGACCCGCTGTTCATCCTCTACACCTCGGGATCGACCGGCAAGCCCAAGGGCGTGCTGCACACCACCGCCGGCTATCTGCTCTACGCCTCGCTGACCCACAAGACCGTCTTCGATCTGAAGGAGGATGATGTCTACTGGTGCACGGCCGATGTGGGCTGGGTGACCGGGCATTCCTACATCCTCTACGGGCCGCTCGCCAACGGCGCCACCACGCTGATGTTCGAGGGCGTGCCCACCTGGCCCGATGCCGGCCGCCACTGGGAGGTGGTCGACAAATACGGCGTCACGATCTACTACACCGCGCCCACTGCCATCCGCGCCCTGATGCGCGAGGGCGAGGCGCCGGTGAAGCGGTCGTCGCGCAAGTCGCTGCGCCTGCTGGGCTCGGTGGGTGAGCCGATCAATCCGGAAGCCTGGCGCTGGTACTATGACGTGGTCGGCGACGGCCGCTGCCCGATCACCGACACCTGGTGGCAGACCGAGACCGGTGGTCTGATGATCGCACCGCTGCCCGGCGCCACCGACCTCAAGCCGGGATCGGCGACCCTGCCGCTGTTCGGCGTGAAGCCGTTGATCGTCGATAATGAAGGCAAGCCGCTGGAAGGCGCCTGCGAGGGCAATCTCTGCATTGCCGACAGCTGGCCCGGCCAGATGCGCACGGTCTATGGCGATCACGAGCGCTTCGCCCAGACCTATTTCAGCACCTTCCCCGGCCTCTATTTCACCGGCGACGGCTGCCGGCGCGACGAGGACGGCTATTACTGGATCACCGGCCGCGTCGACGACGTGATCAACGTCTCGGGCCATCGGATGGGCACCGCCGAGATCGAGAGCGCGCTTGTCGCCCATGCCAAGGTCGCCGAGGCGGCCGTGGTCGGCTACCCGCACGAGCTGAAGGGCCAGGGCATCTATGCCTATGTCACCCTGATCGCCGGCGAGACCCCGTCGGAAGAGCTGCGCAAGGAGCTGGTGGCCTGGGTGCGCAACGAGATCGGCCCGATCGCGACGCCGGATCTGATCCAGTGGGCGCCGGGCCTGCCCAAGACCCGCTCGGGCAAGATCATGCGCCGCATCCTGCGCAAGATCGCCGCCAACGAGCATGACGGGCTGGGCGACACCTCGACCCTGGCGGACCCGACGGTGGTCGACGATCTGGTCGGCAACCGCATGAACAAGTGACGCTTGCCGGATGACGTGCAAGGGCCCGGCAGTCAGCTGCCGGGCCCTTTTCGCATGGCGGCACATCGCCGGCCGGCTGTGTCAGGCTGTCCGCGGGCCGGTCGCCTTGAACACCAGCGCGATGAAGGCGAGCCCGCCCAGCAGCACGATGACGCTGCCGGCCTTGGCGAGCGGCTCTCCGGTTGCGGCATCGCCCGAGAACAGGAGGGTGAGGCCGATGGTCATCACCACCAGGCCGAGATGGGCCAGAATGGCGTGAACCTTTGCAAGGCGGGTGGCCGCCAGATCCGGGCGGTCCTTCAGCACCAGCCCGTAGATGGCGGCCGAGGCGAAGCCCAGAAGGTTGAGATGGCCGTGGGCCGGCCCGTATTCGAAGTGCTGGCTGGCGGCCATTACGATGCCTGCGACCATGCCGAGGGCGACATAGATCGCGGCGGCACGCAGATGGAAGGCGGCGAGGGCGTTCATGGACGGCCCTTTCTGTGCAGAGTGGTGTGACCCTGTCGTCGATGCGAACCGGCCGGAGGTCGGTTCCGGCCCGGCGCGGATTTCCACACCATATCCTGCCGCCGATCAACGCCCTGCACAGGGCGGGTCGAAGGGGGGTGAACGGCCGTCAACCTCCTCAGAAGTCGACGCATTTCCCGTTGCGTTCCCAGTCGCCGTAACGGACCGGATCCAGCCCCTTGGGGCCGCCGATTTCGGCGGGCTTTTCCGGTGCGGGTGCCGGGGAGGCCGTGTCCGTCGCGGGGGCCGCGTCCGGGGCCCCGGCGCGGCCGGCGTCGTTCTGCGTCTTTTCGGTCATAGCCTTCGATCCTCCTGCACTGCATGACACCGATGCGGGCGGTTTCGCTTGAAGCCCCCGTGCCTGTCCATATATGTCAGGCGTTCCGGCGGCGCACCCCCGCCCGATGCGGAAGCCGTCTTCGGCCTCGTCCTCCATCCGGGCTCGACACATCCCATGAACCACATCCGAACGGCAGTGCTGCTTGCGGTCATGACCGGGCTGTTCATGGTCGTGGGCTATCTGATCGGCGGCGGCGGCGGCATGATGATCGCGCTGCTGATCGCCATCGCGATGAACGGTTTCGCTTATTGGAACGCGGACAAGCTGGTGCTGCGCATGTATGGTGCGCGCGAAGTGGATCCGCGCGCGGCACCCGAACTGCACGACATGGTGGCGCGCCTTGCCGCCAATGCCGGCCTGCCGATGCCGAAGCTCTATATCGTCGAAGAGGCGCAGCCCAATGCCTTTGCCACCGGCCGCTCGCCTGAAAAGGGCGCCGTGGCGGTGACCCGCGGCCTGCTGCAGGCGCTGTCGCCTGAAGAAGTTGCCGGTGTGGTGGCCCACGAGCTTGCCCATATCCGCAACCGCGATACCCTGATCATGACGGTGACCTCGGTCATCGCAGGCGCGATCGGCATGCTTGCCAACTTCGCCTTCTTCTTCGGCGGCGCCCGGGACGACAACGGCAATCCCAACCCGTTGGGCTTCGTGGGTGTGCTGCTGATCTCGATGCTGGCGCCCGTCGCCGCGGCTCTTGTGCAGATGGCGATCAGCCGCTCGCGCGAGTATCAGGCCGATCGCATCGGTGCCGAGATCTGCGGCCGGCCCGACTGGCTCGCCTCGGCGCTGACCCGTCTTGAGACTGCTTCCCGCCGCGTGGTCAACGGCCACGCCGAACACAACCCGGCCTCGGCCAATCTCTTCATTGTGAACCCATTGAAATCCAACGCCGTCGACAGCCTGTTCCGCACCCATCCGACCACCGCCGACCGGGTGGCGCGCCTGCGCGCCATGACCGTGGGCACCGCCCCGGCCGGCGCGCCGGCGGGCTTTGCCCGCGGCCCGCGCCGCGGCCCCTGGGGCTGAGCGCCGGATGCGCCCGCCCCGCCGCCCCGAGGACGACCGCCGCAACGACCGCGGCGCCAATCCCTCTCATGATGCCAGGCCCTCTCATGATGCCGGGCCCTCTCGTGATGCCCGTCCCGCCCGTGATCAGACCGCCGGTGACCGCCCCCGCGGCGCCCGCCCGCCCCAGGGCCGCGACCGGAGCTATCAGGGGGATCGCGACGGCCGGATCCAGGGCGGCAAGCCCCGGAACGACCGCTATCGTGCGGCCCGCGATCACGCCCATGAGCCGCGGCCCCGCGCCGGCTTCCGTGAGCCGACGCCCTCGCGGGCCATCGCGGCCGAGCTGCTGATGGATGTGCTGGATGACGGCCGGCCGCTGGACGATGCGGTCGCCACCCATCCGGGCTTCCACCGGCTGGAGCCGCGCGACCGTGCCCACGCCCGGATGCTGGTCGCGACCGTGCTGCGCCGGAAGGGCGAATTCGACCGGCTGCTCGGCCGGGTGATGCAGCGGCCGGCACCCGAAAAGGCCATGCATGTCCTGCGCCTGGGGCTGGCCGACCTCAGGGTTCTGTCGACCCCGGATCATGCCGCGGTGGACAATGCCGTGCGCCTCGCCCAGGCGGGCGGGCTCGGCGGCCTGTCGGGGCTGGTCAATGCGGTGCTGCGCCGGCTGGCGGCCGAGGGCGACCAGATCTTCGCGGCCGCAAAGATCGATCCCAAGCGCGAAAACCTGCCCCGCTGGCTGCGTGCCTCGTGGGAGGCGGCCTATGGGGTGGAGGCGACCGACGCCATCGCCGAGGTGCTGCTGCGCGAGCCGCCGATCGATCTGTCGGTCAGAAACCCGCGTGAGGCGGCGGCCTGGGCCGAAAAGCTCGGCGGCCGTGCCGTCGGCGGCCGTACCGTCCGCCTCGATCGGGCCGAGGGTGGTGTCGACCGGCTGGAGGGCTATGACGAGGGGGCGTGGTGGGTTCAGGACCTGGCCGCCACCCTGCCGGCCATGCTGCTCGGCGATGTGAAGGGCAAGCTGGTCTACGACCTCTGCGCGGCGCCGGGCGGCAAGACCGCACAGCTGGCGGCCGCCGGGGCCCATGTCACCGCCGTCGATCGCAGTGCCCGGCGGATGATGCGCCTGGGCGAGAACATGGCCCGGCTGGGCTTCACCGACGTCACGCCCGTGACCGCCGATCTTCTTGAATGGCGGCCCGAGGGCGCAGCCGATGCCGTGCTGCTGGATGCCCCCTGCTCGGGCACCGGCACGCTGCGCCGGCGCCCCGACCTCGCCTGGTCGAAGCGCCCGGACCAGGTGGCGGAACTGGCGGAGCTGCAGGAGAAGCTGCTCGAGGCGGCCCTGAAACTGGTGAAACCGGGCGGCCTGGTCGTCTATGCCACCTGTTCGCTGGAACCGTCGGAGGGCGAGGATCTTGTCCGCCGGGTGCTCGACCGCGGTCTTGACGCCGACCGTGTGCCGATCGGTGCCGATGAACTTCCTGCCCGGCTCGGCGTTGCGATCAATGCCGCCGGCGAACTGCGCACCACGCCCGCCCTGCTTGCCGATGCCGGCGGCATGGACGGGTTCTTCGCCGTCCGTCTGCGACGCCGCGACGCCGCCTGAGACCACCCGTAACCAGCCGTCATGACGGCCCCGTCGGAGGCTTCCCACCCGATGACCGCACCCGCCGCCAGCAGCCGCCCCGCCACCCCCAGCCCGGCACCGATCCGGATTGCGCCGTCGATCCTGTCGGCCGATTTCGCCCGGCTGGGCGATGAGGTCGCCGCCATCGATCAGGCGGGGGCCGACTACATCCATGTCGATGTCATGGACGGCCACTACGTGCCGAACCTGACCATCGGCCCGATGGTGGTGAAGGCGCTGAGGCCGTGGTCGAAGAAGGTCTTCGACGTCCATCTGATGATCGCGCCGGTCGATCCCTACATCCCGGCCTTCGTCGAGGCCGGGGCCGACATCGTGACCGTCCATGCCGAGGCGGGGCCGCATCTGCATCGCACCGTGCAGCTGGTCAAGTCTCTGGGGGTGAAGGTGGGGGTGTCGCTCAACCCCTCCACCCCGCCCGAGGTGCTGGACTATGTGCTGCCGGATCTGGATCTGGTGCTGGTGATGAGCGTGAACCCCGGCTTCGGCGGTCAGAGCTTCATCTCGTCCCAGCTCGACAAGATCCGCATCCTGCGGTCGAAGATCGATGCCACCGGCCGGGCGATCGATCTTGAGGTCGACGGTGGCGTGACGCCCGAAACGGCGGCCCTGGTGGCCGCCGCCGGGGCGGATGTGCTGGTTGCAGGGTCGGCCGCCTTCAAGGGCGGTGCCGAGGCTTACGCCCCGAACATCCGGGCATTGCGCGCCGGCGCAGATCGGGGGCGCATCGGCGGCTGATGCCGCCCTCTCCTTCCGAACCCGTCTCCGTCTACACGTCTTCCTTTTCTCCCCCCGCAATCGAGAGACCAGAGGCCCATGGCCGCGATCACGCGCATGCCGCCGCCCGGAAGCCCGCTGCCCGGCGCCGGCGATCGTCTGAGAGCGCTGGCTCATCGGTGGTTCGTGGCCCCGCTGCCGGATGCGCGCGGCGGGCTGAAACGGGTGCTGGAACCCCTGCGCCCGGGCGACCCGAACCGCGGCGTGGAGATGGTCCAGGGGCATTTCCGTCTGGCGGGGCAGGTGGTGGAAGCCAGCCACAAGCTGGGCCCGGACCCGTTTCGCCCCGACGAGGACGGGATGGCCCGGGGCGATGACGAGCCGGACATCGAACTGACCCCGGTGCCGGCGCAGCCGCCGGCCCCCGAGCCGATCCTGGACGATACCGCGCGCCCTGAAGATGCCGCCCTGCTGGAAGGCGGTGACGCGTCGGCGGACGGCGAGACGCCGGCAATGGTCTTCAACACCCCGACCCCCGCGCTGTCGCGGCCGGACTGGCTGCCCGACGAGGCCTCGGATGCCTGGCTGGTCGCCTGGCAGGGCTTTCAGTGGCTGGGCCATCTGAGAGCCGTGGCGGGGCCCCATGGCTCCCGCGCCCGGGCGCTGGCCCGCGCGCTCGTCTTTGAATGGATCGCGGCCGATCGGGCTGAATTCCAGCCCTATGTCTGGTCGCCGGGCATTGCCGGCCGCCGGCTGGCGGCGCTGTCGATGCATGCGAATTTCCTCATCGATGCCGATGACGACCGGCTGCAGGCGGCCCGCACCGATGATCGTCGCCTGATGGCGGCGCTGCGCCAGCATGCCGACCGTCTGGAGCGGATGGTCAAATGGCGTCGTCTGGACGGGATCGAGCGTATCCAGGCGCTCCGTGGTCTGTGGATGGGGCGGGCGGCGCTGGGTGCCGGCCGGCGCAGGCTCGCCCGGATCGCGAAGCTGTTGATGCAGGCGCTGGAGCGCCAGATCCTTGCCGACGGCGTGCATCAGTCCCGCTCACCGGTCTGTCAGCTCGATCTCGTCTCGGATCTGGTCGAGTTGAAGACGATCGCCGCCGCCCATGACGCCGATCTGCCGGCCGGGTTCGACGATCTGATCAGCCGGCTGGCTGCAGCACTCCGGCTGATGCGCCATCGCGACGGCGTGCTGGCCCTGTTCAACGGCACGCCTGAAATTCCCGCGGCCCGGGTCGATCAGGTGCTGGGGCATGTGCCGGCCCGCGGCATGGAACGACTGGACGGCGCCGTCGGCGGCTTCGAGCGTCTGGCCGCCCGCCGGACCACCGTGCTGGTCGATCTGGGGCTGCCGGCACCCGTCACCGCCGGACAGGCCGGCTTTTCCGGTTTCTCGTCGTTCGAGATGTCGACCGGGCGCGAGCGGCTGGTGGTCAATTGCGGCGCCTATGTCGCAAGGCCCGGGCCGTGGATGCAGGCCGTCACCCAGGCGGCTGCACATTCCGGTGTGACGGTCGAAGATCAGGGGCCGCAGCGTGTCGAAGCCGGATCGGGGGAGCGCCGTCGCAAGGCCGGCCCGCCGGTCACCATCGATCGCCGCGACGACGAGGGGGCGCAGTGGCTGGAATTCACCCATCACGGTTTCCGTGATCACGGCCTGATCCATGCCCGCCGCTTCTATCTTGGGCCGGATGGCGACGATCTGCGTGGCGAAGACCGCTTCATCGCCCTGCCGGGGCGTGGCGAGGTGCCGGTCCGCTTCGCGCTGCGCTTCCATCTTCATCCCGCCGTCAAGGCCTCCCCCATTCAGGGCGGCGCCGCCGTGCTGGTGCGGCCGGTCCACGGCCCCGGCTGGTATGTCCGGGCCGATGGCGCCAGCATCGCGATCGAAGAGAGTGTCCATATGGGCCATGAGGGGCGGGTGCGCCCGGCCCAGCAGGTGGTGGTGACCGGTGTCGCCGAAGGGGCGGAGACCCGGGTGCGCTGGGCGTTCCAGCAGGTCCAGCCCAGGGGTGAGGGGGATGTGCGGCCGCAGGGCGGCTTCGATGCCCGACCTGCGCGCATCGATGATCCGCGCCGCACCGCGCCCGCTGTGGCGGAGGCGCCGTCGGTGCCGCAGGGCGCCGAACGCGACGGCATCGCGGACCCGCCTGCGACTGCGTGAAAGCCGCACCGCGCCTTGCGTTTTTGCCAAAGTTGGGTCTTGCCTTCCGGACGCCGATGACCGATATAGGACCTGAACAGTCCTGATTGGCACGAGGCCCCCGTGGCCCTCGTGTCCGACCGGCCCATCCGACCCGGGACAGACCGTCCGATGCTGAAAATCGCCAAGCTCACCGACTATGGGATCGTGGTTCTGACCCATATCGCCAACGCCCCCGATCGGGTTCATCGGGTGACGGAGCTTGCCGAAGAGCTGGCCATTCCCGCGCCGACCGTCGCCAAACTGGCCAAGACCCTGGCGCGGGACGGTCTGCTGATTTCGCATCGCGGTGCGCATGGCGGCTATCGCCTGGCGCGGCCGGCGGCCGAGATCCGGGTGGTCGACATCGTCGAGAGCCTGGAAGGCCCGGTCGCGATCATGGAATGCATCGAACATCCCGGCACCTGCCGGCAGGAAAGCGTGTGTCAGACCCGCGGCAACTGGATCCGGATCAACCGGGCGATCAGCCGCGCACTGGAAGGGATCAGCCTCGCCGACATGGCGGCGGATGCGGCTGTACAGCCCTTCCCCGCGGCCCAGGCGGGCTGAGCCGGACCGGAAATTTCTAGCTGGCGCGGGCGCTGTCCGGGCCGGTGACGACGAGATCAAGAGGCGACGCCCGCCGGCCCGATGGACGGGCCGTTCTTCAAAGAACGGGCGCGCGGAGGACGAGTGATGACGAGCAAGAACGCAGTCGAGGCGCTTGTCGCCCGCGAGTACACGGAAGGTTTCCATGTCGACATCGACGCGGACAACGTGCCGCCGGGTCTCGACGAGGACGTCATCCGCGTGATCTCCGCGAAGAAGGAAGAGCCCGACTTCATGCTGGAGTGGCGGCTCAAGGCCTTCCGGACCTGGCAGGCGATGGAGGAGCCCGACTGGGCCTTCCTCAAGAAGCCCAAGGTCGATTTCCAGTCGATCATCTACTACTCCGCCCCCAAGCCCAAGGCCGATGCGCCGAAGAGCCTGGAGGAGGTCGATCCCGAGCTGCTGAAGATCTACGAGCGTCTGGGCATCCCGCTCAAGGAGCAGGAGATGCTGGCCGGCGTCGCGGTCGATGCGGTGCTCGACAGCGTTTCGGTCGCCACCACCTACAAGGGCAAGCTCAAGGAACTCGGCATCATCTTCTGCTCGTTTTCTGAAGCGGTGCGCGAATATCCGGAGCTGGTCCAGAAATATGTGGGATCGGTGGTCCCGGTTGGCGACAACTTCTATGCCGCGCTCAATTCGGCCGTGTTTTCGGACGGCACCTTCGTCTATGTGCCGAAGGGTGTGCGCTGCCCGATGGAGCTGTCGACCTATTTCCGCATCAATGCCGCCGGCAGCGGCCAGTTCGAGCGGACGCTGATCATCGCCGAAGAAGGCGCCTATGTGAGCTATCTGGAAGGCTGCACGGCGCCGATGCGCGACGAGAACCAGCTGCATGCCGCGGTGGTCGAACTGATCGCGATGAAGGATGCCGAGATCAAATACTCGACCGTCCAGAACTGGTACCCGGGCGACAAGGATGGCAAGGGCGGCATTCTGAACTACGTCACCAAGCGTGGTGCCTGCCGCGGGGCCAATTCCAAGATTTCCTGGACCCAGGTCGAGACCGGCTCGGCGATCACCTGGAAGTATCCCAGCGTCATCCTGCAGGGCGACAACTCGATCGGCGAGTTCTACTCGGTCGCCGTCGCCAACAACGCCCAGCAGGCCGATACCGGCACCAAGATGATCCATATCGGGCGCAACACCCGCAGCACGATCATCTCCAAGGGCATTTCGGCCGGGCGCGGCCAGAACACCTATCGCGGCCTGGTGCGGATGCAGAAGGGGGCGGAGGGCGCCCGCAACTACACCCAGTGCGACAGCCTGCTGCTGGGGCCGGACTGCGGGGCGCACACCTTCCCCTATATCGAGAGCCGCAACCCCACGGCACAGGTCGAACACGAGGCGACGACCTCGAAGATCAGCGACGACCAGCTGTTCTATCTGATGCAGCGCGGGCTGTCGGCCGAGGATGCCGTGTCGATGATCATCAACGGCTTCTGCAAGGACGTCCTGAAGGAGCTGCCGATGGAGTTCGCGGTCGAGGCGCAGAAACTGCTCGGCATCACGCTGGAAGGCAGCGTCGGCTGAGCCGGCCATCCGTTTCCCGCGGCCCGCGACCCTGCCGGGCCTGACGCATTGCGGCCGCGCAAGGCCGCCGGACGATCTCATTCGAGGACCAACATGCTCATCATCCGCGACCTGCACGCCCGCGTCGACGGCAAGGAGATCCTGCGCGGCCTGAACCTGGACGTGCGCCCCGGCGAGGTCCACGCCATCATGGGGCCCAACGGCGCCGGCAAGAGCACGCTCTCCCACATCCTGGCCGGCCGCGACGGCTATGAGGTCACGCAGGGGTCGGTCACCTATATGGGGCAGGATCTGCTGGAGATGGCGCCGGAAGAGCGGGCGCGGTCGGGGGTGTTCCTGGCCTTCCAGTATCCGGTCGAGATCCCGGGTGTGAACAACACCTATCTGCTGAAGGCGGCGCTGAACGCCCGGCGCAAGCATGAAGGCCAGCCCGAGCTGGACGGGGTGCAGTTCCTGAAGCTGGTCCGCCAGAAGCTGAAGATCGTGCATCTGGACGAGAGCCTGCTGAAGCGCCCGGTCAATGCCGGTTTCTCGGGCGGCGAGAAGAAGCGCAACGAGATCTTCCAGATGGCGGTGCTGGAGCCGAAGCTCTGCATCCTGGACGAGACCGACAGCGGGCTCGACATCGACGCGCTGAAGGCGGTGGCCGACGGGGTGAATGCGCTCAGGGATGCGGCGCGGTCCTTCGTGATGATCACCCATTATCAGCGCCTGCTCGACCACATCGTGCCCGATTTCGTCCATGTGCTGGCCCGGGGCCGGATCGTGCGCTCCGGCGACAAGTCGCTGGCGCTTGAGCTGGAGCAGAAGGGCTATGGCTGGGTCGAGGATCTGGCCGGGGCGGAGGCCTGAGATCATGGCGGTTCTGGATGCCACGCCCGACAAGCTGGACCTGCTGATCGCGGCCCAGGGAGCCAAGACCGGGCCGGACTGGCTGGAGGCGCTGCGGGCGGCCGGTCGGGACGGTTTCCGTGCCCTGGGCCTGCCGACCCCGCGCCAGGAGGACTGGCGCAATCTTCGCCTGAACGCGCTCTACGGCCAGAGCTTCGCCGCCGCCGATGCGGCGGCACCACGGCTGACCTGGGCGCATCTGCAGCCGATCGTGCCCAAGGGGCTCGACTGCGACCGCATCGCCATGGTGAACGGGGTCTTCTCCGACGAGCTCTCGGCGGTGGGGGAACTGGCCGACGGGGTGGTGGTCGCCGGGCTGTCCCAGGCACTCGCCGCCGCCCCCGATCGGGTGCATGCGGTGCTGGGTCAGGTGGCGCGCGGAGATCGTGACGGCTTTGCCGCCCTCAATCAGGCGGCGCTTGCCGATGGTGCGGCGGTTCTGGTGCCGCGCGGGGTGGAACTGGCCCGGCCGGTGCACCTGCTCCATCACGCCCTCGCCCCCCGCATGCCGGTGGTCGCGCAGCCGCGGATCGTGATCGATCTGGCCGAGAATGCCCGGGCGACGGTGATCGAGCACTGGCGCGGCCTTGCCGGCGAGACCGCCTTCGTCAATGCCACGGTGGAGATCCGCCTGGGCCGTGGGGCGAAGCTGACCCTGATCCGCCTGCAGACCAGCGGCGAGAAGGGCTTCCATATCGACCGGCTGGCGTCGTCGATTGCGGGCGATGCCGAACTCGACATGATCCAGATCGACATGGGCGGCCGGCTGTCGCGCCACACGCTGGACGTGGCCCTGGAAGGCCGCGGCGCGGCGGCGGTGCTGGACGGGCTCTTCGCCATCGGTGCCGAGCAGCAGACCGACACCCGGTCCAATGTCGAGCACCGCGCCCGCGACTGCCGCCTGTCCCAGACCTGGAAGGGTGTGGCGGGTGGCCGGGCGCGCGGCATCTTCAACGGCCGGGTCCATGTCCTTCCGGGGGCGATCGGCACCGATGCGGAGATGTCGAGCCGCAACCTGCTTGCCTCGCGTGAGGCCGAGATCCTGCCCAAGCCCGAGCTCGAGATCCATGCCGACGAGGTGAAATGCGCCCATGGCGCAACCGTCGGTGCCATCTCGGAGCAGGAACTGTTCTACCTGCGAAGCCGCGGACTGGATGCCGCCGAAGGCCGGCGGATCCTGACCCGGGCCTTCGCCGAGGAAATCGTCGACCGTCTGCCCTTCGAGACCTTCCGCGAGCAGGTCTCGGGCTGGGTCGACCGCCACATGGCCCAGACCGTGCTGAACGAGACGGTCGCGAAGGAGGCGACGGCGTGATGACCGATCAGAAGACCCTGCCGGTTTACGACGTGGAGCGGATCCGCGCCGATTTCCCGATCCTGGCCACCCAGGTGCGCGGCAAACCGCTGGTCTATTTCGACAATGCGGCCTCCTCGCAGAAGCCGCGCCAGGTGCTGGATGCCGAGCGGGCGGTCTATGAGACCTCTTACGCCAATGTCCATCGGGGCGTGCACTACCTGTCGGAAAAGGCGACCTCGGCCTACGAGGCGGCGCGCGAAACCGTGCGGGCCTGGCTCAACGCCGCTTCCGAGCGGGAGATCGTCTTCACCCGCGGCACCACCGAAGGGCTTAACCTCGTCGCCTATACCTGGGGCCGGGCCAATCTGAAGCCGGGTGATGAGATCTTGATCACCCATCTGGAACATCACTCCAACATCGTGCCCTGGCAGATCGTGGCGGAGCAGACCGGCGCGCGGCTGGTGGTGGTGCCGGTGACCGATACCGGCGAGGTCGACCAGGATGCCTTCGACCGGATGATCGCCGGCGGCCGGGTGAAGATCATGGCCGTGGCCCATGTCTCCAACGCGCTCGGCACCATCCTGCCGCTGCGGCGGATGATCGATGCGGCCCATGCCGCGGGGGCGATTGCGGTGATCGACGGCGCCCAGGCCCTGCCGCATATGCGGGTCGATGTCCGGGCGCTGGATGCCGATTTCTATGCGGTCTCGTCGCACAAGGCCTATGGGCCGACCGGCTTCGGGGTGCTCTACGGCAAGCTGCCGCTGCTGGAAGCCATGCCGCCCTGGCAGGGCGGTGGCGACATGATCGAGACGGTGAGCTTCGAGAAGACCACCTATGCGCCGCCGCCGGCGAAGTTCGAGGCCGGCACGCCGCATATCGTGGGGGCGATCGCCTTTGCCGCCGCGCTCGACTATCTGGCCGCGGTCGGCGTCGAGGCCGTGGCGGCCCACGAGCACGACCTGACCGCCTATGCCCATGAGCGGCTGCGCGAGATCAACCGGCTGAAGATCGTGGGCGAAGCGCGCGAAAAGGCGGGTGTGGTGTCCTTTGCCATCGATGGCATTCATCCGCATGATATCGGCACGATCCTGGATCAGCAGGGCATTGCGGTGCGCACCGGTCATCACTGCACCCAGCCGCTGATGGCCCGTTTCGGCCTGCCGGCAACGGCGCGTGCGTCTTTCGGCATGTACAACACCCGCGCCGAAGTCGATGCGCTGGTCGACGGGCTGCGCAAGGTCGTGAAGTTCATGGGCTGAGGAGACCCGCCATGCCGGCCGATACCGCCCTCGACGACGACCTCCGGTCGCTCTATCAGCAGATCATCCTGGACCATAACCGCAACCCGCGGCATTTCGGCCGGCTGGACCCGGCCGATGCCAGCGCCCATGGGCATAACCCGCTCTGCGGCGACGAGGTGACGGTCGATCTGAGGTTCGAGGGGGATCGGGTGGCGGAGATCGCGTTCAAGGGTCGTGGTTGCGCCATCTCGACCGCCTCGGCATCGATGATGACCGAGGTGGTGCAGGGGCGCAGCCGGGCCGAGATCGCGGAGATGTTCACCCGGTTCCGCGATCTGGTGACCGGGGCCGATCCCCGGGCGCTGGACCATCCGGAGGTCGAGGCGACCCTGGGCGTCCTGGCGGCACTGGGGGGCGTGCGTGAATTTCCGAGCCGCGTGAAATGCGCCACCCTGCCCTGGCACACCCTGG
Organism: Tistrella mobilis; assembly: GCF_039634785.1. Lineage (NCBI taxonomy): Bacteria > Pseudomonadati > Pseudomonadota > Alphaproteobacteria > Geminicoccales > Geminicoccaceae > Tistrella > Tistrella mobilis. The sequence goes on from NZ_JBBIAB010000001.1 coordinate 543,200, forward strand.
CCCGGGCATTGGAGCATGGCGGCGACGCAGGCGGGGCCGGCGGGCCGGTTTCGACCGAGTGACGCGGGCCCAAGGCAATCATCAGGCCCGCCCGATGCAGGCGGCCGGAGACGACGGGTTTCGAACGGAAACAGGCGATATGAGCGACAACACGAACCCACTGCCGCAGGACGATCCGGGGGATCTCGAAGCCGCCGTCATCGACGTGCTGCGCAGCTGCTACGACCCCGAGATCCCGGTGAACATCTACGATCTGGGTCTGATCTACGAGGTGCGCGTCGATGCGGGCGACCAGGCCTATATCCGCATGACCCTCACCTCGCCGATGTGTCCGGTGGCCGAAAGCCTGCCGGTCGAGATCGAGACCAAGATCCGGGACATCGCCGGCATCTCCGACGTGACCGTCGAGGTTGTCTGGGATCCGCCCTGGACCCCTGAGATGATGAGCGAGGACGCCCGGCTCGAACTCAACATGTTCTGAGCCGGAATATGTTCCGGGCAGGCCACCTGCCCGGGATTGAACCCGTCATCCTGCTGCGTCATGCTGCCTTGAGCATGACCGGGCACGGGCACGTGCCATAAAAACGCAGAGGACGGGATCCATGCATCAGATGATCGGCCTCGCCATCGGCGCGGTGCTGTTCCTCATCACCCATCTGGTGCCGGGCATCCCGGCGGTCAGACGCTATATGATCGCCTCGCTGGGGGAGGGCGCCTATCGCGCCCTGTTCTCTCTGGTGGCGCTCTTCTCTCTGGGCATTCTGATCTGGGGCTATGGGCAGGCGCCCTATGTGCCGCTCTGGGACGGCAGCGGGGCGCTGCGCCATCTCGCTTTCACCCTGATGCTGTTTGCCGTCGCCTTCGCCGTACTGGGGCTGACCCAGCGCAACCCGACCATGGCCGGGGCCGATGCCGCCGGTGCGCCCGCGCCCAAGGCGGTCGGTGTGCTCAAGATCACCCGACACCCGCTGATGTGGGGGATCATGATCTGGGCGGTGGCCCATGTTCTGGCCAATGGCGACCTGGCCACCACCATTCTGGGCGTCACGATCTTCATCGTCGCATTCGCCGGCAGCCGGCTGATCGAGATCCGCAAGCGCCGCGACATGCCGGTCTCGTGGATGCTGTTTGCCGCTGCCAGCTCGTATATCCCCTTTGCCGCCGTCTTCGCGGGCAAGGCCAAGGGTGCCTTTGCCGAGATCGCCTGGTGGCGCTGGCTGGTGGCGCTCGTGGTTTATGGGGCCCTTTTTGCAGGCCATCGCTGGATCGCAGGCGTGCCGTTGATGTGAAACAGGCCTGTCATTCGCCCGGTGATATCGGCCGATAAAAAGACTCGTATACGAGATATATGTATGCGAGAGTTCATCTCATGAACCGCATCGAAGACTGCATCAGTTTCCTGACCGGCAAGGCCGCCCAGGCCGTGACACGCGCGGCCCGCGACCGGCTGGCCCGGCATGGGGTGACCCCGGTCCAGTACGCCGTGCTCCAGCTCCTGTGGGAAGAGGACGGGCAGAGCGGTGCCGCCATCGGCACCCGCCTGGTGCTGGACAGCGCCACCATCACCGGCGTCATCGACCGTCTGGTCAAGCTGGAGCTGATCGCACGCCGGCCATCTGCCCGGGACCGTCGGGTCAACGCCCTGCACCTGACCGATCGGGGCCGGGCGCTGCGCGGCCCGCTCCAGGCCGAGATGGATGCGCTGAATGCCGATGTCGATGCGGCCCTGGGCGGCCCGGCAGCAGAGGAGCTGAAATCACTCCTTCGCCGGATCGCAGCCGCCCCCCTCCCGTAAGGAGCCCCCCGGAGATATGCAGTTCGAGACCAAGATCGCGCTGGTGGTGCGCGATGATCTTGCCGTGTGGCAGAAACTGAACGTCACGGCGTTTCTGATGAGCGGTGTAACCGGGGCCGCGCCTGAGATTATGGGCGAGCCCTACCGGGATGCCGCGGGCAATGCCGCATTGCCGCTGTCGGTGCAGCCGGTCATCGTGCTGGCGGCCGATGGCCCGACGCTCGCCACCATCCGCCGCCGCTGCCTGGAGCGCGAGGTGGTGCCGGCGCTCTATGTCGAAGAGATGTTCGCGACCGGCCATGACGCCGCCAACCGCGCGGTCTTTGCAGAACAGCAGCCAGAGACGGCGAAGCTGGTCGGCCTGGGCATCCGCGCCGATCGACGCGTGGTCGACCGGATCACCAAGGGCGCGCGCATGCATCCCTGACCGGCGGAGGGGCGGGGTCGCGTGACGCGATGGCGGCTCAGGCGAGGGCGGCATGCAGATCCGCCCGCACGCCGTCGATATGGGTGGTCAATACCCTGCAGGCCGCATCGATCTCCCCCCTTCGGCAGAGGGCGATCAGCGTGCCGTGTTCCCGCTCGGCCCGGCCGGGGGACGGGGTGGTGGAGAGCTGAAGCCGGGTATAGCGATCGCAGGTCTGCAGCAGCCCGGTCACGATGCGCAGGCTGCGCGGCAGACGGGCATGGGCGTAGATCGCCAGATGCAGTTCGGCATTCAGGGCACCCCAGCGGGCCATGTCGCTGGCGGCGACGGCGCCGATGAACAGATGATGGATGGTCTCGATCCGGGCGAAATCGGCCGCTGTCAGGGCGGGAATGGCGCGGCGCAGCAGCCGCGGCTCCAGGATCACTCTCAGGTCGAAGACGTCGTCGATCTCCTCTCGCGAGATCGACGACACCACGGCGCCGATGCCCGGCAGGATCCGCACCAGCCCTTCTGCATCCAGCTGCAGCAGGGCCGAGCGGATCAGAGCCGGATCGACCCCATGCCTTTCCGCCAGCCTGTCCTGGCGCAGTTCCGTGCCTGCCGGACAGGCCCCGTCGATGATCGCCTGACGGAGTTCGTTCAGGATGTCGGCGGCGGACGGATGAAGCATGGGGCCAAAGCGCCTGCCTATTCGGGGGTCTGTTCCGGCGCGCCGGCGAAGAGTGCGGCACCGGGCGACTGGACCAGGGACTGGTAGTGGTCGAACTGAACCAGCACGTCGGCGATCAGCTGATCGCGGGTCAGGCCGTAGACGTCATAGCCGCGGCTGCCGTCGCTGAACCAGGTGCGGGCCTCGTGGCGCAGATCGGGGCGGGCGGCATCCATTGCGGTCAGGGCGGGCAGCGGGTGGCTGGCCGGCTGGATGCCATAGATGAAGTTTCGCACGCCTTCGGCAGGCAGCACCAGCGAGACACCACCCGTCGTCTCGTCGCGTTCCACCTCGGCCGGATGGCCGCGGCCGTTGAACTCAGCCGCCACCGCCCTCAGCGCATCCGTGGCGGTACCGTCCAGGAAGCGACGCACATCCTTTTCATCCGGCGTGTGCAGGATCTGACCAAGACGGCGCTTCCAGCCGGCTTCGACGGCCGGGACCCCTGTGGTCGTGACGGGGGCACCGAGCGGCCGGTGGGCAAGATCTGCGCTCATGCCGCGGAACAGGCTCCAGCACAGCAGCAGCATCACCACGGCGAAGGGCAGGGCGCTGGCGATGGTGACGGTCTGAAGCGCCGACAGACCGCCGGCCAGCAGCAGAACCGCCGCGACCACACCTTCAAGCACGCACCAGAACACCCGCTGCGGGATCGGTGTGTTGGTCGCACCGCCCGAGGCAATGGTGTCGACGACCATCGAGCCCGAATCCGACGAGGTGACGAAAAACACCGTGACCAGCATCACCGCCAGAACCGCCGTGATCGACGAGAGCGGCAGATATTCGAGGAACTGGAACAGCGCGACCGACACATCCTCGGCGACCGCGGCGGCCAGTGCGCCATTGGCGACCTCGGTGTCGATGAACATGGCCGTGTTGCCGAACACGGTCATCCACAGGAAGGTGAAACCCAATGGCACGAAGAGCACCGCGATCACGAATTCCCGCACCGTCCGTCCGCGCGAAATCCGGGCGATGAACATGCCGACGAAGGGCGACCACGAGATCCACCAGGCCCAGTAGAACAGCGTCCAGGAATAGATCCACGAGCGCGGTTCATAGGCATAGAGGTTGAAGGTCTTGAGGACGAAATTGTCGAGATAGATGCCGATGTTCTGGACGAAGGCCCGGAACAGCATCGTGGTGGGCCCCACGGCCAGCACGAAGAGCATGAGCGCTACGGCGAGCACCAGATTGGTCTCGCTCAGGATCCGCACGCCCTTGTCGAGGCCGCTGATGACCGAGATGGTGGCCACGCCGGTGACGGCGGCGATCAGCGTCACCTGCACGATCGGAGAGACTTCAAGCCCGATCAGATGATCGAGACCGGCATTGATCTGCAGAACGCCGAAGCCCAGAGAGGTGGCGAGACCGAAGACCGTGCCGCAGATCGCGAAGATGTCGACCGCATGGCCGATCGGTCCGTGGATCCGCTCTTTCAGAAGCGGGTAGAGGCCCGAGCGGATCGTCAGCGGCAGGTTGTAACGATAGCCGAAATAGGCGAGCGACAGGCCGACGATGGCATAGATCGCCCAGGCGTGGATGCCCCAGTGGAAGAAGGTGATGTTCATCGCCGAGCGCTGCGCCTCGATCGAGCGGGGCTCGACCACGGGCGGGCTCGCGAAATGGGTCATGGGCTCGCCGACCGCGAAGAACATGAGCCCGATGCCCATGCCGGCGGCAAAGAGCATGGCCACCCAGGATCCGTAGCGGAAATCCGGTTCGGAATCGTCCGGGCCGAGTTTCAGCCGGCCGAAACGGCTGAAGCCGAGGAACAGGGCCATGCCCAGGAAGATCGCGACCACCAGGATGTAGAACCAGCCGAAGCGATGCAGGATCTCGCTTTGGACGACGGCGAATAATGCTTCCATCTGCTCGGGTATCGCGGCCCCTGCGACCACGAAGGCGAGGATGATGGAAGCGGCGCCGAAGAAGACCGGCGGGTTGATCGTCATCCTTAGCATGATCCGGATCCTGCATTGGTGGCGCTCTGGTTCCCACGCTACAGGAAGCCGGCCGATGACGCGACGTCAGATCCAGGGCAATGTCATGGATCAAGTCATCACCCGGTGCCATCAAATGACATAACCCGTGTTCATTCCGGGGCGGACCCTGCTGTAACGTTACGATCGATTGACCTGATGCATCTTTCATGACGTCATGTGGTCAAGCGAAGTCGGGCGACATTCGTTGCCCCCGAAAGATACGAGGTCATACAAATGAGCCGGAACGTTCTGTATCTGATTATCGGTGCTCTGCTCGTGGTCGTCGCCGTGGGTGGCTATCAGTATTACGAGGAGAGCCAGAAGAGCGGGGTCGAGGTGGAGGTCGGCAATGGCGGCCTGTCGGTCGAGACGAAGTGAGTCTCCGGCTGATCAACCATTCGGGCGATCGATCTCGGCCAGCCGCCGGGCTGCGTTGTCGAGATCGTCGTCGGCAAACACCTCGATACCGACGGCGGCAAGAGCCTCGGCCGTCAGGCCGTCGCCCGGGATCAGCCGGCCGCTGAAGCTGCCGTCATGGATCCGCCCCACCCCGCAGGACGGGCTCCGCGCCTTGAGCAGCGCCAGGCGCACGCCATGGGCCAGCGCGGTTTCGACGGCGATGCGGGCGCCGGCTGAAAATGCCGCGGTGACATCGGCGCCGGTTGCGTCGATCACCCGGCGGCGGCTGTCGAGCTCCGCCGGCGGTCGTGGTGTCGGCAGACCGCCCGCCATCTCGGGGCAGAGCGGGATCAGCCGGCCTTCGGCGTCAAGATCGTCGATCAGCGGATGCGGTCGTGCGGCACCCCGGCCGTCGAAACGAACCGGCCTGCCCAGAAGGCAGGCCGAAATCAGAACCGGGCGGCGACCTGCCGCCCGGTTTTCGTGGCGTGCGGACATCACGCCGCTTCGCGGCTGAGCCCGTCGACCAGGTCGACGATGTCGGCCATGATCTGGGTGATTTCGAAGTCCTTGGGCGTGTAGACCCGGGCGACGCCGGCCGCCTTCAGCTTGCGGGCATCCTCGTCGGGGATGATGCCGCCCACGATCACCGGCACGTCGGTGAGCCCGGCTTCGGCCATGCGGCGCATGACATCGGCGACCAGTTCGTTGTGGCTGCCCGACAGGATCGACAGGCCCACGACATGAACGCTCTCTTCGAGGGCGGCATTGACGATCTGGGCCGGGGTCAGGCGGATGCCCTCGTAGACCACTTCCATGCCGCAGTCGCGGGCCTTCAGGGCGATCTGCTCGGCGCCGTTGGAATGGCCGTCGAGGCCGGGCTTACCGACCAGAAATTTCAGCCGGCGGCCCAGGCGGTCCGACAGGCTGTCGACCTTGGCGCGCACCGCCTCGGTCCGGTCGCGATCGCCGCGCACCTCGACCACGCTGCCGCCGACGCCGGTGGGGGCGCGGTATTCGCCGAAGATCTGGCGCAGCGTCTCGGCCCATTCACCGGTCGTGACCCCGGCATGGGCACAGGCGATGGAGCTTTCCATGATGTTGCGGCCTTCCTTGGCCGCACGGGCGAGTTCGGCGAGGCTCGCCTCCACCGCCGTCGCATCACGGGCCGCCTTGTGGGCCTGGAGCTTCTCGATCTGGCGGCGTTCGACGCCGGGATCGACGGTCAGAATGGCGCCGTCCTCGCCCGAGGTCAGCGGCGAGGGCGCGGTCTCGACGAATTTGTTCACGCCGATCACCGCCATCTCGCCCGATTCGATCGACGCCACGCGCCTGGCGTTGCTCTCGACCAGGCGCTGCTTCATGTAGCCGCTTTCAACCGCGGTCACCGCCCCGCCCATCTCTTCGATCCGGGCCAGTTCGGCGCGGGCGCCGGCCTTCAGCTCCTCGACCCTGGCCGCGACCACCGGCGAGCCGTCGAACAGATCACCATATTCCAGAAGGTCGGTTTCCATGGCGACGATCTGCTGCAGACGCAGCGACCACTGCTGGTCCCAGGGGCGCGGCAGGCCCAGAGCCTCGTTCCAGGCCGGCAGCTGCACGGCGCGGGCGCGGGCGTTCTTCGACAGCACCACCGCCAGCATTTCCAGCAGGATGCGATAGACGTTGTTCTCGGGCTGCTGCTCGGTCAGGCCCAGCGAGTTCACCTGCACGCCGTAGCGGAAGCGGCGGAACTTCTCTTCCGCAACGCCGTAACGGTCGCGGGTGATTTCGTCCCAAAGCTCGGTGAAGGCGCGCATCTTGCAAAGTTCGGTGACGAAGCGGATGCCGGCATTCACGAAGAAGCTGATCCGGCCCACCACCTGCGGCAGATCCGCCTCGGGCACCTGGCCGCCGGCACGCACGGTGTCCAGCACCGCCACCGCCGTCGCCAGCGCATAGGCCAGTTCCTGCTCGGGCGTCGCCCCTGCTTCCTGCAGATGGTAGGAGCAGACATTGGTCGGGTTCCACTTGGGCAGTTCCCGATAGGTGAAGGCGATGGTGTCGGCGATCAGGTTCAGGCTGGGCTTGGGCGGGAAGACATAGGTGCCGCGCGACAGATATTCCTTGATGATGTCGTTCTGGGTCGTGCCCTGGAGCGACGCCCGCGGCGCACCCTGCTTCTCGGCCGTGGCGATGTAGAGCGACAGCAGCCAGGCCGCGGTCGCGTTGATCGTCATCGAGGTGTTCATCCGCTCGAGCGGGATGCCGTCGAAGAGCGTCATCATGTCGCCGATATGGCAGATCGGCACGCCCACCTTGCCCACCTCTCCCCGGGCGAGGATGTGGTCGGCGTCGTAGCCGGTCTGGGTCGGCAGGTCGAAGGCGACGGAGAGACCGGTCTGACCGCGGGACAGATTTGTGCGGTACAGCTTGTTGCTCTCCTCCGCCGAGGAATGGCCGGCATAGGTGCGCATCAGCCATGGCGTATCGCGGCGCGGCATGGCGCCGCTTGCCGCTTCTGCGGCGGAATTCGGCTGCTTCGGCATCTTTTCGTCCTGTCGTGGCGGGGTTCTGTGTCGAATCTTACCCTGAGGGCGCCCCATTGGAAATAAGGCCCTATTTTGCGCCGCAAAAAAGGGCTTGAAAATCCCTTATATCCGGAAAATCATGAACGGCAACCGGAAAGCTCCGGTCGCGATCGCGTCGCAGCATGCGACCGTACCGCGATTGATCTTCCGGGGGTTCTGGTCCCGTCGTCCCTTTGCGGACGGGACCGCCGGACCATCCGAACGATACCACCAAGAACGAACGACAAGAACCAACGCGCGAACAATACGCGCGGTTCCACGACAGTACGCCGGCCCCGGACATCGGGGCGCTGCCAGGAGGCCGCAGGATTGCGTGGTGCCCCGACCCCACCTGCGGACGCTTAAGGTCGAGAGAAGTAGAACGAGGGCACGGTCTTCCCATGAACACTGACACCACCGCCGCCGAGACGACCCGCACCCAGCCGGTCAAGTCGCTCTACGAGGTCGGCGAGATTCCGCCGCTGGGCCATGTTCCGGATCAGATGTACGCCTGGTGCATCCGCCGGGAGCGTCACGGCAACCCCGACACCGCCATGCAGGTCGAGGTCGTCGAAACCCCCAAGGATCTGGCGCCGGACGAAGTGCTGGTCATGGTGATGGCCGCCGGCGTCAACTATAACGGCGTCTGGGCCTCGCTCGGCCGTCCGATCTCGCCGTTCGACGGCCATGGCGCGCCGTATCACATCGCCGGCTCCGATGCCTCGGGCATCGTCTGGGCCATCGGCTCCAAGGTGAAGCGCTTCAAGGTCGGCGACGAGGTCGTCGTCCACTGTAACCAGGACGATGGTGACGACGAGGAGTGCAACGGCGGCGACCCGATGTTCTCGCCGTCGCAGCGCATCTGGGGCTACGAGACCCCGGACGGCTCTTTCGCCCAGTTCTGCCGCGTGCAGTCGCGCCAGCTGATGCCGCGCCCGCGCCATCTGACCTGGGAAGAGAGCGGCTGCTACATGCTGACGCTCGCCACGGCCTATCGCATGCTGTTCGGCCATCGCCCGCACATCCTGCGTCCGGGCGACAACGTTCTGGTCTGGGGCGCCGCCGGCGGTCTGGGCTCGATGGCGCTGCAGCTGATCGCCACGGCCGGTGCCAACGGCATCGCGGTCATCTCTGAGGACAACAAGCGCGACTTCGTGCTCAGCCTGGGTGCCAAGGCCGCGATCAACCGCAAGAACTTCGACTGCTGGGGCCGTCTGCCCGAGGTCGACGACGTTCAGGGCTATAACGACTACATCCGCCGCGTCCGCGCCTTCGGCAAGGCGATCTGGGACGTGACCGGCAAGGGCAACGACGTCGATTTCGTGTTCGAGCACCCGGGTGAGCAGACCTTCCCGGTCTCGACCTATGTGGTGAAGCGCGGCGGCATGGTCGTGTTCTGCGCCGGCACCACCGGCTACAACCTGACCATGGATGCCCGCTTCGTGTGGATGCGCCAGAAGCGTATCCAGGGCAGCCATTTCGCCAATCTTAAGCAGGCCGCCCAGGCCAACCGGCTGGTGATCGAGCGTCGCATCGACCCCTGCATGTCGGAAGTCTTCTCGTGGGACGACATCCCCGAGGCGCACATGAAGATGTTCCGCAACCAGCACAAGCCCGGCAACATGGCCGTGCTGGTCCAGGCGCCGCGCCCGGGCCTGCGGACGATCGAGGACGCCATCGACGGCTGACTGACCTGACGCGGTGAGCGACCGGGCGGCGGTGCCGCCTCGCCCGGTCCCGGCGCTGCCTGTCCCGATCCGGCCCCGCCAGGGAACCGGATCGGGCGGGCGGCGCCGCACCGTCGTCTGGATGCCGCATCGGATCGGCCGGGCCGGCGCTGGACGCCGGCCGCCTCAGGGCCATATCCGGTCCGGTATCCCGCCGTTTCCGACCTCCGCAGTGTTCGACACGTCTTCCGACCAGAGGACCATTCCTCCCATGTCCGCTTCCACCGCGACCCTTTCGCCCGTGACCGACGCCCCCGTCCTGATCGACGATCTGCTCGACCGGGCCGAACGTGCCCTTGCCGCCGTCGAGGCCTATGCCGATGCCGTCCAGACCGCCGTCGGCGGGATGGTGCGCCGCGACGGCAAGGTCGATGCCGCCGTGCTCGATGCCAGCCAGCATGCCGCCCATGGCCTTGCCTGGACGGCGACCTATGTCGAGGCCCTGCGCCAGATGCTGGGCTGGGCACGCCGGCTGGAAGCCGAGGGGCGCCTGGGCGAGACCGAGGGGCTGATGCTGCAGACCGCCTTCGGCGAGTATGTGGCGCAGCTGCAGGGCGGCCTGCCCATGTCGCAGGGCGAGATCGTCCGTCCGGCCGATTTCGGCCTGATCGACGAGGCGGCGGCACTGTCCCAGGGTGATGCGGGGCTGTTTCTGCGTGCGGGCAACACCGCTGCGGTACGGGCCCGGCTGGCGGCGCTGATCGCCGAGGGCAATTTCGGCGAGCTGGGGCTCGAAGACGAGACCCTGCTGATGATCCGCGACCAGTTCCGCCGCTTCGTGGAGGAAAAGGTCGTCCCCTTCGCCCATGACTGGCACAAGGCCGACGAGCTGATCCCGATCGAGGTCGTGAACCAGATGGCGGAGCTGGGCGTCTTCGGCCTGACCGTGCCCGAGGAATTCGGCGGGCTCGGCCTCTCCAAGGTCGCGATGTGCCTGGTTACCGAAGAGCTGTCGCGTGGCTATATCGGCGTCGGCTCGCTGGGAACCCGGTCCGAGATCGCGGCCGAGCTGATCCGGCTGGGCGGTACGGAAGACCAGAAGCAGAGCTGGCTGCCGCGCCTCGCCTCGGGCGAGATCCTGCCGACCGCGGTTTTCACCGAACCCGGCACCGGCTCCGACCTCGGCGGCCTCAAGACCCGCGCGACGCGCGATGGCGACGTCTATCGGGTGACCGGCAACAAGACCTGGATCACCCATGCCGCCCGCGCCGATCTGATGACTCTGCTGGTGCGCACCGATCCGGCGACGAAGAACTATTCCGGCCTGTCGATGTTCCTGGCCGAGAAGCCCCGGGGCACCGATGCCGATCCCTTCCCGGCCGAGGGCATGAGCGGCGGCGAAATCCGCGTGCTCGGCTATCGCGGCATGAAGGAATACGAGATCGGCTTCGACGATTTCACCGTGCCGGCCGACAATCTGCTGGGCCGGACCGAGGGCCAGGGCTTCAAGCAGCTGATGGCGACCTTCGAAAGCGCCCGGATCCAGACGGCGGCCCGCGCGGTCGGCGTTGCGCAGTCGGCGCTGGAAATGGGGCTGCGCTACGCCCATGAGCGCGTGCAGTTCAACAAGCCGATCTACGCCTTCCCGCGGGTCTTCGACAAGCTGGTCTGGGCGGCAGTCGAGATCATGATCGCCCGCCAGCTGACCTATTTCTCGGCACGCGAGAAGGACAGCGACCGGCGCTGCGACCTGGAGGCCGGCATGGCCAAGCTGCTGGCGGCCCGCGTCGCCTGGGCCACGGCCGACAATGCCGTCCAGGTTCATGGCGGCAACGGCTATGCCGAGGAATATCCGATCAGCCGCGTGCTCTGTGATGCGCGCATCCTCAACGTGTTCGAGGGTGCGGCCGAGATCCAGGCACAGGTCATCGCCCGCCGCCTTCTGGGTTGAGGGTGACGGGGCCGGCTTCCGCAGGGAAGCCGGCCTTCGCGCGAAAATCTCCCCCGCCGGGACCGGTTGACCCTGTCAGACCGGGCCCGGCGGGGCCATATTGCGGGCCATGGATACGATGTCAGGCGTGATGCCGGTTCTGATCGTGGTTGCGATGGTCGCCACGGCCGGTGTTCTCCTGGTGGGCGTGATGTCGATGCTCGTCGGCGGGCGCTTCAACCAGAAATACTCGAACAAGCTGATGCAGTGGCGGGTGCTGCTGCAGGCGCTGGCGATCCTGCTCGTTCTGCTGTTCCTGGCGATGACGGGCGGCTGAGCCCGCCGGCCGTGGCCCCCGCCGGCCGTGGCCATCGCCCCCTGGCTATCTTGCTTTCACCCACCGACGGAGCCCCCGATGGTCCAGCTCACCCGCATCTACACCCGCGGCGGCGATCGCGGCGAAACCTCGCTCGGCGATGGCAGCCGCCGGCCGAAGGACGACCTCCGGGTCGCCTCTTACGGCACGGTCGACGAGGCGAACGGCGTGATCGGGCTGGTGCGGCTGCATCTGGAGACCGAGAGCGAGGAAGACCGCATGCTCGCCCGGATCCAGAACGATCTGTTCGATCTGGGGGCGGACCTTGCCTGCCCCGCCGGCGACGATCCCGCGCGGGAGGCCAGGGCGCTGCGCATTCTGCCGGCCCAGGTCGACCGCCTGGAAGCCGAGATCGATGCGATGAATGCCGGGCTTCAGCCGCTCAAATCCTTCATCCTGCCCGGAGGCACCCCGGCTGCGGCCCATCTGCATCTGGCACGGACCGTCGTCCGTCGTGCAGAGCGCGAGCTGGTCGAGCTGATGCGGGTGGAGCCGGTGAACGAGGCGGCGCTGCGCTACCTCAACCGGCTGTCCGATCATTTGTTCGTCCTGGCGCGCCATCTGAACGACAAGGGTGCGCGCGACGTGCTCTGGGTGCCGGGCGCCAACCGCTGACGCGGCCTTAAGCCGCGGCGTTCCTTGAATTTTCGAGAGGTGCCCCGAAATTGACACCGCACGTCGCAGCGCCTAATGTGCGGTGGACTCAATCGGGGAACCGGCAGTCGGGAGCCATGTGACGCAGGCCGTCGCGGTCCGCCCGGGCAGCCGGTCGCCTGTCGTCCGACAGAGAGCCGGCGCCCTGCCGTTCGCTGCCGGGCGTCCTGGTCCGGATCCGCACCCGCTGAGGGGGTCGGGGGATGCGACCGGACGACGTAGAGCCAAGAAACCCAACTGGAGTCGGGAGATCTATGAAGGTACTCGTCCCCGTCAAGCGCGTGGTCGACTATAACGTCAAGGTCCGCGTCAAGGCTGACCAGACCGGCGTCGACCTCGCCAACGTCAAGATGTCGATGAACCCCTTCGACGAGATCGCGGTCGAGGAAGCCGTGCGGCTGAAGGAAGCCGGCAAGGCCACCGAGATCGTGGTCGTGTCCATCGGCCCCAAGGGTGCACAGGAACAGATCCGCACGGCGCTGGCCATGGGCGCGGATCGCGGCCTGCTGATCGAGACCGATGAAGAGGTCCAGCCGCTCGCCGTCGCCAAGCTGCTGAAGGCGGTGGCCGAGGCCGAGCAGCCGCAGCTGGTCGTTCTGGGCAAGCAGGCGATCGACGACGACTCCAACCAGACCGGCCAGATGCTGGCGGCGCTGCTGGGCTGGGCCCAGGGCACCTTCGCATCGAAGGTCACCGTCGGTGACGCCGAGGTCGAGGTGATCCGCGAGATCGACGGCGGTCTCGAGACCGTCTCGCTCAAGCTGCCCGCGATCGTCACCACCGATCTGCGTCTCAACGAGCCCCGCTACGCTTCGCTGCCGAACATCATGAAGGCGAAGAAGAAGCCGCTCGACACCAAGACCCCCGGCGATTTCGGCGTGGACGTGGCGCCGCGTCTGAAGACGCTGAAGGTCACCGAGCCGCCGAAGCGCAAGGGCGGCATCAAGGTGCCGGATATCGCGACGCTGGTGGACAAGCTGAAGAACGAGGCGGGGGTTATCTGACCATGACGGTTCTCGTCATTGCCGATCACAACAACGCGTCGCTCGGCGCCGCGACCCTGAACGCCGTCACCGCCGGTGCGAAGCTGGGCGATGTGCATGTGCTGGTTGCCGGCAAGGATGCCGGTGCGGCCGCCGAGGCTGCCGCCAAGGTGCAGGGCGTCGCCAAGGTTCTGCATGCCGAGGGCGACCAGTATCAGGGTGGCCTGCCCGAGAACCTGGCCCCGCTGATCGTGGGTCTGGCCGGCGACTACAGCCACATCGTCGCCTCGTCGAGCAGCGTTGCGAAGAACGTGCTGCCGCGCGTGGCCGCTCTGCTGGACGTCGCGCAGATTTCGGACGCGATCGAGATCGTGTCGGAAGACACCTTCGTCCGCCCGATCTATGCCGGCAACGCGCTGGCGACCGTGCAGTCCTCCGACAAGGTGAAGGTCCTCACCATCCGCGGCACCGCCTTCAAGGCGGCCGAGGCCGAGGGCGGTTCGGCCGCCGTCGAGACCATCGCCGCCGGTGAGGATGCGGGCCTCAGCCGCTTCGTCGGCCAGAGCCTGAGCAAGTCCGAGCGTCCCGAACTCGCCAGCGCGAAGATCGTGGTGTCGGGTGGCCGCGGCGTCGGCAGCTCCGACAACTTCAAGATCATCGAAGGTCTGGCGGACGCCCTGGGCGCCGCCGTCGGCGCCAGCCGCGCGGCCGTCGATGCCGGCTATGTGCCGAACGACTACCAGGTCGGCCAGACCGGCAAGGTCGTCGCGCCGCAGCTTTATGTCGCGGTCGGCATTTCGGGTGCCATCCAGCACCTGGCCGGCATGAAGGACAGCAAGGTGATCGTGGCGATCAACAAGGACGAAGAGGCGCCGATCTTCCAGGTCGCCGATTACGGCCTTGTGGGCGATCTGTTCAAGATCGTCCCCGAGCTGACCGAGACGCTGCAGAAGTGAAGTAACATATGACCGGAACGATGCCGGTCATGTGAAAGAAAACCGAGCCCGGTGCGGGGTCTGGCGTAACTTGTGTAAAGCAAGCGACGCCGGGCCCTGTCCCGGGCTGTCAAGTCGAAGAAGGTGCGGTCCTCATGATCAGGAAGATCGGCGTCATCGGGGCAGGCCAGATGGGCCGCGGCATCGCGCATGTCTGTGCGCTCGCCGGCTACGACGTCACGATGGTCGACATTTCCGAGGCGCAGCTCGCCAAGGCGCTCGACCGGATCGAGCAGGCGCTCGACCGTCAGGTGTCGCGCAGCGAGATCGAGCCCGCGGACAAGCCCGCCGCTCTGTCCCGGATCAGGACGCAGGTCGGTTATGCCGGCTTCGAGACGATCGACCTGGTGATCGAGGCGGCCACCGAGAGCGAAGAACTGAAGCGGAAGATCTTCGCCGAGATCCGCGACATGCTGAAGGACGAGGTGATCGTCGCGACCAACACCTCGTCGCTGTCGATCACCCGCCTGGCTGCGACCATGCGTCACCCCGAGCGGTTCATGGGCATGCATTTCATGAACCCGGTGCCGCGCATGCAGCTGGTGGAACTGATCCGCGGCATCGCGACCGACAACCCGACCTACGAGGTGGTGCGCGAGCTGGTGTTCAAGCTCGACAAGACCCCGGCGGTGTCGGAAGACTTCCCGGCCTTCATCGTCAACCGCATCCTGCTGCCGATGATCAACGAGGCGATCTACACGCTCTACGAGGGCGTCGGCACGGTCGAGGCGATCGACACCGCCATGAAGCTGGGCGCGAACCATCCGATGGGTCCGCTGGAGCTGGCCGACTTCATCGGCCTCGATACCTGCCTGTCGATCATGCAGGTGCTCTATGATGGCCTGGCCGACAGCAAGTATCGCCCCTGCCCGCTGCTGGTGAAGTATGTCGAGGCCGGCTGGCTGGGTCGCAAGACCGATCGCGGCTTCTACGACTATCGTGGCGACGTGCCCGTCCCGACCCGCTGACGCCGGCCGACCCGCTGACACCGGCCGACCCGCTGACGCGGCACAGGATCACCGAACCTTTCGGGGCCGCCTTCCGGGCGGCCCCTGCCGTTTGAACCTCAGCCGCCCGCCGCCGCTTTGCCGATGGCGGCGTTGATCAGGGCCAGACCTTCGGGCGCGTCCCAATGGGCGATGCCGACCAGCCGGGCGATCTCGCGGCCTTCGCGATCGATCAGCAGGGTGGTGGGCAGGCCGGCGACCCTGGTGGCGCCCAGGGTGCGCATGGGCTTGTCGATCGCAACCTCGATCCGGTCGAGATTCAGCTTTTCGAGGAAGGGGCCGACCACGGCCGCCCCACCCTGATCGGCCGCGACCGCAAGCACGGTGAAGTCGGCGCCGCCGAGCGAGGCCTGGAGCCGGTTCAGGGCCGGCATTTCCTCGATACAGGGTGCGCACCACGTGGCCCAGAAGTTGAGCAGCACGACCTTGCCCCGGTAGTCGGCAAGCGTCACCGGGCTGCCGTCGAGCCTGGTCATTTCAAGCGCCGGCAGTGGAGCGGGCTGGTCCTGGACCTGAAGCTTCGCCAGACTGTCCCGTGCGAAGGAGGCATCGATCCCGCCCGGCTTGTCGGCGGGGCCGAAGCCGCGGTAGATAAGGACACCCGCCACGATGACGACGACGGCGGCGGCGAGAGCGGCGATGACCGGTTTCTTCATGCGAGGAGGATCTCCGTGTGAGGAAGGGCTGTCGCGACTATCCGCCTGCCGCGCAATCGCCGTCCCCATCCGTCGAAACCCGGGGAGACCATCCAGGTCCCCCGACCTGCCAGGAAGCCGAGGAGCGAGATGACCAGCGACAGCAAGGGCGGCGCCGGCCGCGCGAGCGGCGTGAACATGTGGGGCGGCCACTTCGACAGCGCGCCCTCGGATCTGATGCAGGAGATTAACGCCTCCATCGATTTCGACAAGCGCCTCTACGCCCAGGACATCGCCGGCTCGCGCGCCCATGCCCGGATGCTGGGCGCCAGGGGGATCCTCTCGGCCGAGGATGTGGCTGCGATCGAAAACGGGCTCGATCAGGTCCTGGCCGAGATCGAGGGCGGTGACTTCCCCTTCAGCCGCGAGCTTGAAGACATCCATATGAATGTCGAAGCCCGGCTGACCGAGATCATCGGCGATGCCGGCAAGCGGCTGCACACCGGCCGGTCGCGCAACGATCAGGTCGCGACCGATTTCCGGCTGTGGCTGCGCGACATGCTCGACCGTTTCGACGGCCAGCTCCGCGATCTGCAGGCGGCCCTGATCGAGCGTGCGGAACAGCATGCCGAGACGGTGATGCCCGGCTTCACCCATCTTCAGACCGCCCAGCCGGTGACCTTCGGTCATCATCTGCTGGCCTATGTCGAGATGTTCGGCCGCGATCGCGGCCGGCTTTCCGACGCCCGCCGCCGGCTGAACGAGAGCCCGCTGGGGTCGGCGGCGCTGGCCGGCACCTCCTTCCCGATCGACCGGCATATGACGGCCGCCGAACTCGGCTTCGACCGGCCGATGGCCAACTCGCTCGACGGCGTCTCGGCGCGCGATTTCGCGCTGGAGTTCCTGGGGGCGGCGGCCATCTGCGGCACCCATCTTTCGCGCATTGCCGAAGAGCTGGTGATCTGGTCGTCGGCGCCCTTCCGCTTCGTGCGCATGTCCGACGCCTACACCACCGGCTCGTCGATCATGCCCCAGAAGCGCAACCCCGATGCGGCCGAACTGGTCCGCGCCAAGGTCGGCCGGATCATGGGCGCCCAGGTGGCGCTGATGACGGTGATGAAGGGGTTGCCGCTCGCCTATTCGAAGGACATGCAGGAAGACAAGGAGCCGACCTTCGATGCGGTCGACGCCCTGTCGCTGGCCATCCAGGCCATGACCGGCATGATCCGCGACCTGACCGTCAACCCCGATGCCATGCGTGCCCAGGCCTCGGGCGGCTATTCCACGGCGACCGATCTGGCCGACTGGCTGGTGCGGGTGGTGGGGCTGCCCTTCCGCGAGGCGCACCATCTGACCGGCCGCGTGGTCCGCGCCGCCGAGACCCGCGGGCTCCGGCTCGACGAACTTTCCGCCGAGGATCTGGCGGCGGTGGATGCCCGGATCACGGCCGGGGCGATGGCGGTGCTGACCGTCGATGCCTCGGTGCGCAGCCGCATGTCGTTCGGCGGTACCGCGCCCGACGGCGTGCGTGCCCGTGCGGCCGAAGCCAGGGAGCGCTTTCTGTGAGCCACCTCTCCATCCGCCTCCGACACCTCGTCCTGGCCCTGATGATGGCGACGGCCCTTGCCGCCTGCGGCAAGAAGGGTGAGCTGGTGCCGCCGATGGCGGTGAAATCCGACGGCACCGTCGACAAGGAGAAGATCCCCAACTATCCGCTGGGGTCCGACCCGAAGAGCCTGGTGACCCCGGGCCGCACCAACGGCCCCGGCCTTGGTGTGCCGCCCTACTGACGCCCGATCCCGAGGACGACATGGATCATTTCGAATACCGCAACGGCATCCTCCATGCCGAGGACGTGCCGCTGACCCGGATCGCGGCCGAGGTGGGCACCCCGGTCTACGTTTATTCCCGCGCGACCCTGACCCGCCATGCCCGCGTCTTTCGCGACGCGCTGGCGGGGCTGGATCCGCTGATCTGCTATGCCGTGAAGGCCAATGGCAATCAGGCGGTCCTGAAGCTGCTGGCGGCGGAGGGCTATGGCGCCGATGTCGTCTCGGCAGGCGAGATGAAGCGCGCTCTGGCTGCCGGCATCCCGGCCGGGAAGATCGTGTTCTCCGGCGTTGCCAAGACCGATGCCGAGATCCGCGCGGCGCTGGAGGCGGGCATCCTGCAGTTCAACGTCGAAAGCGACGCCGAACTGGACGCGATCGAGCAGGTGGCGGCAGCCATGGGGGTGACGGCGCGGGTGTCGCTGCGCATCAACCCCGATGTCGATGCCGGCACCCATGCCAAGATCACCACCGGCAAGGCCGACAACAAGTTCGGCATCGCCTGGGATCGTGCGATCGACGTATACGCCCATGCCCGACGGCTGCCGCATGTCGAGGCGACCGGCATCGACCTGCATATCGGCTCGCAGCTTTCGAAGCTCGAACCCTTCGAGGCGGCTTTCACCCGCACGGTGGAGCTGATCCGCAGGCTCAAGGCCGAAGGCCATCCGATCCGCCATCTCGATCTGGGTGGCGGCCTCGGCATCCCCTATAGCGACGAGACGCCGCCGGCGCCCCAGGCCTATGCGGAGATGGTGCACCGGGTGACGGGTGACCTGGATCTGAAGCTGATCTTCGAGCCGGGCCGGGTGATCGTCGGCAATGCCGGGCTGATGCTTTCCGAGGTGGTCTATGTCAAGGAGACGGCAAGCAAGCGCTTCCTGATCCTGGATGCGGGCATGAACGACCTGATGCGCCCGGCGCTCTATGATGCCTATCACGAGGTGGTGGCGGTCACCGAGCCCGCAGCCGGGGCGGCGCGGGCGCCGGTGGAGATCGTGGGTCCCGTCTGCGAGAGCACCGATGTCTTCGCCCGCGAGCGGCCGATGCCGCCGGTGGCGCGGGGCGATCTGGTCGCCTTCCGTTCGGCCGGTGCCTATGGCGCCACCATGTCCAACACCTACAATGCCCGCGAGCTGGTGCCCGAGGTGCTGGTCGATGGCGACCGCTATGCCGTCATCCGTCCGCGCCAGACGGTCGACGAGCTGATCGCGATGGACCGTGTCCCCGACTGGATCTGAGATCCGGCGGGCCCGCGCATGAACGAAGAGGGCGGCAGCCGGTCACCGGCTGCCGCCCTCTTGCCGTCCGACTGCCGGGCTGCCGAGCGGGGTCAGCCCTCCTTGGGGGCCAGCACGCCGATAAAGGGCAGCTCGCGGAAATAATGGGCGTAGTCGAGGCCGTAGCCGATCACGAACAGGTCATCGACGGTGAAGCCCACATGATCGGCCTGGAACTCCACCTTCGCCTTGCCGGGCTTGTGGAGCAGCACGCAGGATTTCACCTCGGCTGCGCCGCGCGACAGCAGATGGTCGCGGGCGAAGCGCAGGGTGCGGCCGCTTTCCAGGATGTCGTCGATCAGCAGGATCTGGCGGCCCTCGACCGAGTCGGTCACGTCCTTGCGGATCTCGACCACGCCCGAGCTGGTCGTGCTGCGGCCATAGCTGGACAGCATCATGAAATCGACCTGCGGCTGCATGCCGGCGCCGTGCAGGCTCCGGATCAGATCGGCGCAGAAGACGAAGCTGCCCTTCAGGATGGCGACCAGCAACGGTTCCGGCCCCATGCTCGACGCGATCTCCGAGGAGAGCCCCTGGATCCTCTGGTCGATTTCGCCTCGGCTGATCAGGGTGCGGATGTCGCCTTCCGGACGCATGCGGTCTGGTCTCCAGATGTCGGGGATGGATAAGGCGCCGCGCCTGGCGGCGGCGGCGCCCTTGGGAGTCTATTCTGCGGCCGAGAAGCGCACGTCGAAGCGGACTGCTTCCCGCGGCGGATTTTCGACCCGCTGGTTGAAGCGCAAAACCTCGCCGGGCAGCATGCGGTTCGACGAGACGCTGAAGCTCGACGTTCCGAGTTCCTGACCGTCCGCGCCGTAATACATGATCGTGAGCGGCGGTACGGCCCGGACACCGTCGGAGAGATTATAGATCTCGCCGTCGATTTCGAGGATCGGGCGCCCCTCGACCGTTTCGCCCCGGGCAACCAGGTTGCGGACCTCGAGCCCCAGCACCTCTCCCCCGACACCCAGGCCCAGCGTGCCATAGACGGCGGCGGTGAAGGGCAGGGCGCGCACCACCTGTTCCCGGCCCACGATCAGGCCGCCGATCATCGCGGCGATCACGATGCCGAGGGCGGTGAAGGCCGGCCAGCGCGGGCTGCGGGCGGGGGCCACATCCATGGCAACCGGGCGCCGCTCGTACAGGCTGGCGGGTTCGTCGGGGTTCTCGTCACGGGGCAGCGCCAGGGGGCGCGGCATGTCGGCCGGCGGGTCCTGGTGCCAGACATGGCCGCATTGGGTGCAACGCACCTTCCGGCCGTCAGGGCCCAGGGACTGCGGGTCGAGCGTATAGCGGGTCGAACAGGCCGGGCAGGTCAGGATCATCGCTCGAAACCGAGGGTGTGCGGGGCGGCATGCGCCGTGCCGCCGGGCGGCCTGGCAGGGGAGGTCCTCGCGCCGGATGAACGGGTGCAGCCAAGGTTGCAGCCTCCGTCCGGGCGGGTTATAGGCTCCACCGGGTGCCGGTTGCAAGGCCACCGGCCCCGTGCCATGCTTCCCGCGGCGCGTCATGAGGATACCCTCCTACGGAACCCCCTCGCAACAGGCAGGATCGATGGCCGACGAGACGGCTCTAGTCCGGTTCGACGACGTCGGCATGCGGTATGACGGCGGCGCCGAGGTGCTGCACGGCGTCAGCTTCAGCCTCGCACCCGGCTCTTATCACTTTCTGACCGGCCCGAGCGGTGCCGGAAAGTCCACACTTCTGCGGCTGCTCTACCTGGCCCAGCGGCCGACGGCGGGGCAGATTTCGCTCTTCGGCCGGGATGTCCGCGAACTCGGCCGTGCCGATCGCGCACGCATGCGTCAGCGCATGGGCGTGGTTTTCCAGGATTTCCGCCTGCTGCCGCATCTGAGCGTGTTCGACAACGTCGCCCTGCCGTTGCGCATCCTGAAGGCGCCGGAGGCCGAGATCCGCCGCGATGTGGGGGAGCTGCTGGCCTGGGTGGGGCTGGGTGAGCATGAAGCGGCCTCGCCCGCCACGCTGTCGGGCGGCCAGCAGCAGCGCCTGGCGATCGCCCGGGCGGTTGTGGTCCGGCCGCGGCTTCTGCTTGCCGACGAGCCGACCGGCAATCTGGATGCCGAGATGGGCCTGAAGCTGATGCACCTCTTCGAAGAGCTGAACAAGCTGGGCACGACCATCGTGATCGCCACCCATGACACGACCCTGCTTGCCCGCTTCCGTCATCCCCGCCTGGTGCTGACCGAGGGGCGGCTGAAGACCATGCCGCCCGCTCCGCCGCCGCGGGGACCCGTGGTTCAGCGCACGGCGCCAGTGGCGCCACGCGCCGAAGAAACGCGGGGGGAGGGGCGGTCATGATCGGTCGTCGTGGCGCGGGCCTGCCGCTTGGCCGGGATCTGTCGGCGCGTTTTCTGCCCTGGCTGCTGGCGCCGATGGCGGCCCTTCTGGCGCTGGCTCTGATCGCGATCGGCACGGCCGACCGGGCGATCGATCGTTGGGCCGCGGCGCTCGGCGATCGGGCGACGGTCTGGCTGCCGGCATCGGAAGATCAGGATCACGGGCCCGATGCCCGGCTCGGGCCATTGATCGGGCTGCTGGAGGCCGAGCCGCTGGTGCGCGAGATCCGGCCGGTCCCGCGCGAGGATGCCGAAGCCCTGGTCTCCCCCTGGCTGGGGCCGGAACTGGCCGAGGTGGATCTGCCGCTGCCGACCCTGGTCGATCTGACGCTCGCACCGGCCCGGCCGGGGGAGATCGAGGCCTTGTCCGACCGCATCGCCGAGATGATCGAGGGCGCCCGACTGGAGCGGCCGGGCGACTGGGTGGCACGGCTGGCGGCGATCGGCCGCACGGTGCAGGCCGCTGCGGCGGGGTTGGGCGCGCTCTTCGGGCTTGCGGCGGCGCTGGCGGTGATTTTTGCGGTCAAGACTGCGCTGGCCATCCATCGCGAGACCATCGACATCCTCCATGTCATGGGCGCGCCCGACGACTATGTCGCCCGGCAGTTCGCCATGCAGGGGCTCCGGGTCGGCTTCTGGGGCGGTCTGGCCGGCAGCCTGGTGGCGGCGACGCTGGTCTTTGCCGCGGGTGCGGTTCTGCCCGAGACCTCGGCGCCACTGCTGCCGCGGCTCGACCCCGGGCCGGTCGGCTGGGGCGGCCTCATCCTGGTGACGCCGGCCCTGGCGGTGGTGGCGGCGCTGGTCGCCCGCATCACCGTCATCCGGCGCCTGAGGGCGATGCCGTGAGCCGCCGTGGCCGTGGGCGGCGGCTGGGCGGCGCATCGGCAGGGGGACCGCGACGGCGTCCCTGGCGGTTGCGCCTGCTGGTCTGGCGCCTGCTGCTGGTGGCGGTGGGGGCCTGGGCAGCCGGTTTCGTGATCTATGCCGAAACCCTGCCGTCCGAAACCCCGCCCGACTGGCGGCGCACCGATGCGATCGTGGTGTTGACCGGCGGCGCCGACCGGCTGGGGGTGGGGCTGGATCTGCTGGATGCGGGGGCGGCGCCGCGGCTGTTCATTTCGGGCGTCGACCGCCGGGTCGACCTGCCCGGCCTGCTGAAGGCGTCGGGGCGTGAGGCCGCAGACTATGCGGGGCGTGTGGTGCTGGGCTTTTCCGCCGGCGACACGGTGGGCAATGCCCGCGAGACCTATGGCTGGGCAGAGGCGCAGGGCGTGCGGTCGATCCGCCTGGTTACGGCGTCCTATCATCTGCCGCGGGCCCTGATCGAGTTCCGTCGCGCCTTGCCGGGGGTGGAGATCCTGCCTCATCCGGTCATCCCGGAACATGTCAAACAGGACGGCTGGTGGCGCTGGCCGGGCACGGCCGCGCTGTTCCTGGCCGAGTATCAGAAATTCCTGGTCGCCTGGGCGCGGGACTGGCTGCTCCGCAAGCTGCTGCCCTGGCCGGCCGGCACGGTCGACGAGGTCGGGGCATGACTGCTGTGCGGGCGCTGGTCTTCAGCCTGTTCTTCTATCTCTGGGGCACGGTGATCATGCTGGCCGCCCTGCCCGTCGCCTGGAGCCGGGGGGCGCTCTGGTGGCTGCGCCGGGTGTGGATCCGGGGGTTCCTGGCGGTGCTGAGGCTGGTGGTCGGCCTCAGGGTCGAGATCCGCGGCCGCGCGCATCTGCCGCCCGAACCCTTCATCGTCGCCGCCAAGCATCAGTCGATGCTGGAGACCTTCGTGCTGGGCGCGCTTTTCGACCGGCCGGCCTTCGTGCTCAAGCGGGAGCTGACCTCTATACCGGTCTTCGGCTGGTATCTGAAGCGGGTGGGCATGGTGCCGATCGACCGGGCGCGCGGGCCGTCTGCGCTCAGGCGGATGCACACCGCCGCACGGGCCTGCGCGGCCGAGCGCCGGCCCCTGATCATCTTTCCCGAAGGCACCCGCCGTGCGCCCGGTGCGCCGCCCGATTACAAGCGCGGGCTTGCCCTGGTGGCGCGGGCCACCCCCGATCTGCCGGTGGTGCCGGTGGCGCTCAACACCGGTCTGTTCTGGGGCAAGGGCCTGCTGGACAAGCGGCCGGGAGTGACGGTGATCGAGATCCTGCCGCCGCTGGCGCCCGGGCTTCAGGGGGATGCGCTGCTCGATGCCGTCGCGGCGGTCATCGAGCCGGCCTCGGCCCGGCTGGCGGACGGATCATCCAGGGGCCGCTGAGGTGATGCGACCATCCACCGCAGTCTGTGGATAACTCTGTGTATGATCTGGGGATCCGTGCGGACATCCGGGCTGAACAGAGTCTGGCGGTCTTTGTAACTCTTTGATCAGAAACGGAGTCGGCGCCAGCATCCACATGTCGTCCGAAATGTGGATGAAATCCCCGGAGCCGTGTTCAGTCGATCAGGAAATGTGCGATGGCCGAGGCGATCGGGCGCGCCCGGTCTTCCTGCCATGCCGTGGTGTGAACATTGACCACCCGACGGCCCATCTTGGTGATCCGGCTGGTGGCATAGGTATCCACCGCGCGGCCCGATCGCAGATAGTCGATGGTGATGGTGATCGTCTTGGGCACGCGGACCTGAGACATCTCCCAGGTGACGTGGGAGAGGGCAGCGGTTTCCAGCAGCGAGCCGATGATCCCGCCATGCAGCGCCCGAAGCACCGGGTTGCCGATATGCTCCGGGCGATAGCCCATCCGGAAGACCAGTTCGTCCTCGACCAGATTGGCGGTGAGGTTCAGGAACCGGGCATAGGGCACCGCCTGGTTCAGGGGCGTGAAGTCGCCGGTGGCGCGCGACCGCTCGATGGCATCCTGAAGGCTGGTCATTCGGCGTCCTCGCGATGGGTCACCTTGGTGCCGATCATGAAGCTGCCGGCGGCGGTGGCGATGGGGCCGTCCTCGCCCTCGTGCCAGGCTTCGGCGGTGACGAAGGCAACATTGGGGGTGACGCGGGTTACCCGGGCGCGGGCGTGCAGCCATTTGTTCGGCGTGGACGGGCGCATATAGTCGATGCGCAGGTCGAGCGTCGCGATCGGCTGCAGCCGGGGCAGGGCGGTGAAAACCGCAATGCCGCAGGCGCTGTCGATCAGCGTGGTGACCACGCCGCCGTGCAGCACGCCGGTCTCGGGGTTGCCGATCATGAAGCTGCGATAGGGCAGGCGTACCACCGCCAGGCCCTTGTCGATCTCCAGCACCTCGAGACCGAAATGGCTGATCAGCGGGTGGTCTTCGCCGAAGATCGCCCTGAGGGCGGGATTGTTGCCCGTATCGAGTGCCCCTTTTCCGGCGGGCGTTCCGTCCGTTTCGGTCATCGTCTGGCGGCCGTCCTGTGCGTTTCCATCGCCTTGGTTCTTCTGATCCTACACGTGCTTACCCGAGGTGGGCCCGGAAGGCAAATTTGTTGCGCGGGTGTACTCTGCCGTCGGGACCTCGACGCCGCGTGCCACCGCATCCAGAACGTCGCGGAGCGGGCCGCCATGCAGGCCCATCTCGGCCATGCGCTCCAGCGTCTGCGACAGATAGTCCCGGGCCGTCCCCATCATGCCGGTGCCGGCGCGGACCAGCTCCGCCATGTGTTCCAGCCCCAGCCGGCCGGTATAGCGGGCGCCGTTGCGATCGGCGACATAGGTGACGGCCGGTACCCGGCGGCCGTCGTCGAGCCGGACCGGCAGAATCCGGCGCAGATAGACCCGATCATCCTGGCCCATCTCGCGGTCGTCCAGATAGGCGAGCACGGTTCGGGTTTCGTCGGCCCGGATACGGAAGGCGATGCCCCGGCAGGCGCCGCCGCGATCCAGCCCCATCACAAGGCCGGGCCGCTCGGGCGTGCCGCGATAGCG
This sequence comes from Tistrella mobilis, assembly GCF_039634785.1. NCBI lineage: Bacteria > Pseudomonadati > Pseudomonadota > Alphaproteobacteria > Geminicoccales > Geminicoccaceae > Tistrella > Tistrella mobilis. The sequence goes on from NZ_JBBIAB010000001.1 coordinate 568,657, forward strand.
GGTGGAATAGATGCACAATGCGCGGTGATAGCCGTAGAGCAGCGCTGCCCGGGCCTCTGCCGGCTCGAAGCCCGGCCGCCACATCAGAGAGCCGTAGCCGAACACCCAGACGTCGCCACCGTCCATCGACATCATCCGCCTTCCCATGTCATGCCCGTCCGGCAGTCTCAGCCGTGCAGTCTACGCCGCGACCTGCGGGTGCGAAAAGCCTTGTGACCGTCTGGCTGCCCATGACCGGGCCGAAGCCCCGTGACCATTGAGGGGCGATCCTCCCATATCTCGACCCCTGTTCCTCGCCGCGTTATACAGGCCCCAGCCGTGCCGCTCGTGGTGCTGCCGTCCAACGGAGAAAGCCCTGGCCTCATGCGACTGAAGCGTGTGTTCGTTCTCCTCGCCATCCCGGTGGTCGCCCTTGGGGCCTGGACGGTGGTCTGGTTCCGCATCGCCGACGAGGTGAAGGCGTCCGTCGACGCCTTTGCGGCCGACCAGGCGAAATCCGGGCGCAGTTTTGCGCATGGAGACGTGGCCGTGAACGGCTGGCCGTTCCGGGTGGAGGCGACCGTGCCGCAGCCGGTGCTGACGGCGGAGAACGGCCGCAATACCGTCCGGGCCGACCGGGTGGTGGTCTATGTGCAGCCCTTGCAGATGCGCCATCTGGTGGCGGTGATCGAGGGCCCGATCGTCTTTGCCGATGCCACGGCGCGGATCGAGATTGAGCCCGAACACGCCGCGTCGAGCCTGGTCTTCGACGAGGCCGGCCGGCTGGAGCGCGGGGCGCTCGACATGACGAAGATCAAGGGGCGCATGATCGAAGGCGATGCCCCGCCTGCCGCCTTCACCACGGAGCGGCTTCAGGTCCATGAGCGCCGCGAGGCCGAGGGTGGCGCCCGGGCGGCACTGGAGATGGAAGGGCTCGACCCCGAGGCGGAAGACTATCCGACGCTGTCGCGGCTGTTCATCGACGTCACCCGGCCGCAGCCGATCGACGAGCCGGTCGATCGTGCGGCGCTGGAACGCTGGCGCGATGCCGGGGGCACGGTCGACCTTACCCGCTTCGAGGCGATCGCCGGCGAGGTGACGGTGACCGGCGACGGCACGTTCGCGGTCGACAAACTGCTGCGGCCGGAAGGGGCCGCCTCCTTCCGTATCGCCGGTGCCGAGGAATTGCTGGCCCGGCTGGAACGGTCCGGCCGCATGACGCCGCAGGTCCGCACCATGCTGGAACAGATGCTGGGCCTGTTCGAACAGGTCGAGGAGGGTGGCCGCAAGGCGGTGCGGGTGCCGGTGACGATCCAGGCCGGCGTGCTGACCGTGGCCGGCCTGCCGATCGTGCCCGTCGCACCGCTGCTGCCGCCCGAGCAGCCGTCCTGACAACGACCCGGAGGGTTGTTCTCAGGGCCGGGGGTGCGTCAGGCCTGGCGCGCCTCGATGATCGCCCGCCGGGCGTCGCGGGTGCGGGTGAACAGGGCTTCGAGCTTGTCCGCCTCGCCCCAGCGGATCGCCCGCTGCAGGGCCTGAAGATCCTCGGTGAAGCGGCCGAGCATTTCCAGCACCGCATCGCGGTTGTTCAGGAAGACGTCACGCCACATCACCGGGTCGGACCCCGCCAGGCGCGAGAAATCGCGGAAGCCACCGGCGGCATATTTGAACACCTCCCAGTGGTGGTGCTCTTCCAGGTCCATGACCGTGCCGACGATGGTGTACGAGATCAGATGCGGCAGATGCGAGGTGATCGCCAGAACCGTGTCGTGGTGCTCGGGCGTCATCACGTCGACATTGCTGCCCATCGCCCGCCAGAACCGGGTGCAGAGATCGACCGCACCGGCATCGGCCCCTTCGATCGAGGGCGGGGTCAGGATGCACCAGCGGCCGTCGAACAGCGTGGCGAAGCCGTGCTCCGGGCCTGACTTTTCGGTGCCGGCAACCGGATGGGCGGGGACGAAATGGATGCCGGCCGGGACATGCGGGGCGACGTCGGCAACCACCGAGGTCTTGGTCGACCCCACATCCGAGAGGATGGCGCCGGGCCGCATGGCCGGGGCCGCGGCTGCCGCGATGCCGCCCATGGCACCCACCGGTGCGCAGATCAGCACCATGTCGGCATCGGCCACGGCATCCGCGATGCTGGTCGCGGCACGATCGATGGCCGAAAGCTCCAATGCCGTCGCCAGCCGTCCGGCATCCGGATCATAGGCCACCACCTCGCCCGCGGCGCCATACTGGCGGGCCGCCCGGGAGACGGAGCTGCCGATGAGGCCGATGCCGAGAATGGCAAGGCGGCCGATGACCGGGGGGTTCTTGACCATGAGACGGGTTCCGGAAGGCGGAGGGCAGGTGTCGGCAACGGACGAGGCGGCCGGCGCCCCGTCCGCTACGGCGATGATCAGTCGGTGTTGCGGCCCAGGATGTTCTTCAGCGAGGCCAGCATGATGTCGAGGCTGTCGGCGGCACCGATGGTGATGCGCAGCGCATTGGGCAGGCCGTAGCTCGCCATGGCGCGCAGGATGATGCCGTCGGCCATCAGCGCTTCGTAGACGCGGGCGGCGGTGTTCGGCCCGTCGGCGGGGAAGTCGACCAGCAGGAAATTGCCGTGGCTGGGATGGACGGTCAGGCCAAGGGCCGTCAGCTCGCCCGCAAGCCAGGTCCGCTTGGCGACCGTGTAGTCGCGCACCCGGGCCACATGTTCCTGGTCACGCACGGCGGCGGCGGCGGCGATCTGCGCCGGCAGCGGCACGTTGAACGGGTTGCGGATCCGGTTCAGCACGTCGGCGACGACGGGCGAGCAATAGGCCCAGCCGACGCGCAGGGCGGCGAGGCCGTAGATCTTCGAGAAGGTCCGGGCCATCACGACATTGTCGGCGGCGTCGACCAGTTCGGTACCGGGCGAGTAGTCGGGGTCGGTGACGTATTCGGCATAGGCCGCGTCCAGCACCAGCAGGGTCGAGGCCGGCAGGCCGGCATGCAGGCGGCGGACCTCCGGGAACGGCAGCAGGCTGCCGGTCGGGTTGTTCGGGTTGGCCAGGAACACGATCCGGGTGTTCGGCGTGACCTTGGCCAGAAGCTGGTCGACATCGGCGACCAGCGCCTGTTCGGGGGCCGCCACCGGCTGCGCGCCCACGCCCCTGGCGTTCAGCGGGTACATCAGGAAGCCGTACTGGCTGTAGAGGACGTGGTCCTCGGGCCCCGCATAGGCGCGGGTCAGCAGGGTCAGCACTTCATCCGAGCCGCAGCCGGTGACGATGCGGGCGGGATCGAGCCCGTGCACCTCGGCAATCGCCTCGCGCAGGTCGTCGGCACCGCCTTCGGGATAGCGGTGCAGCATCGATGCACAGGAGAGATAGGCCTCCACCGCCTTGGGGCTGGGGCCCAGATCGTTCTCGTTCGAGGCGAGCTTGATCGACCGGACGGCGCCGTCGGCCGAATTCTTGCCACCGACATAGGGCTTGATGTCCATGATGCCCGGACGGGGCGTAAGGGCGGTCATGCGGGGTCTCCACTCATCGTCAACCGCGGCCCGTGCAAGGCCGTGCGCAGGAATGTCGCGGCTGCCGGGCGGATCACTGTCTCTGGTCTTCTGGCCCGGGGGCGCGGGCATTCTGCCGATGCGGGGGCGGCCGCCGGCTTATTCGGCCGGCGGCGCGGGGTATCGCAGTTCCTCGGCCGAAAGCGGCGTGGCATATCCGCCGATCGGGATCACCCGCACGGCCACGTCGTTGAAGCAGCCGGCCAGGCGGCCCAGCCGCTCGTCGCCGGCCCCGACGAATTCGGCCACTTCCAGAAGATGGGTGCGCAGATTGGCCGGGCCACCGGTCACGTGGCTGTCCACCCAGCGGGCCTTGAGCCCCGCGCGGTCGAAGCCTTCGAACAGCCGGTCGCGGCTGATTTCGGAGCCTTCGAGTTCGACGGCGATCAGGGTGCGGTCGTCGCCGGTTGCCTCGGGCTCGAGGGTGGCGATCACCAGGCCGTCCAGATCCTGAGCCCGGCTGTTGGGCATGCGGACGAAGGGCAGGCGGGCGATGACCTTCGGTGTGCCCGGCCGTTCGCTGAACAGACCGCGCCACCAATGGGCATCGCCATCGGCACCGCCGGTCCCCGGAATGGGAAGGACGCCCACCGTGGCATTGCCCGAGCTGACCTCTGCCAGGACGTCGGAAGCGCTGCGCCAGGCATGCATCGGGGCGAAGGAGCCGAAATGGTCGCGGGAAAGATCCCAGTACTCGCCGTCGCCGCGCGTATCCAGCACCGCGACCGAGAACGGACCTTCCAGACACAGCGACCCGATGATCATCTCGCGCCACAGCCGGAGCAGGACCGGTCGCGGGAAACGTCCGCGATGCTGGGCGTTCAGACGGCGCAGCATGCGCGCCTCGCGGCCGGGGCGGATGAAGCTGACCTGCCCCCAGGCCTCGCGCTTGATCTCACCCACACGCTCCACCAGCTCCGTCCGGCGAACGATCAGGTCATGGAGATCGTCGTCGATGGTGTCGATCTGCCGGCGCAGCGCATCAAGGCGTTCTTCGGGCGTCGGTTCCGTGCTGGACATGGGCGGCGCGATCTCCGGGAACACGCGAGGCGCGTGGGTGCGGCCGGCGCGGTCGATCGTGGACGAGGGGGGACGGGCGGACGGGCATCGGACGGGAACGGTCGGCGCGGCAGGTGCGGCTGCGTGCAGACGCCGCGCGCCACCGATCGTCGGGCGTCCGCTGCCCGGCGTCCATTGATAGTCGCGGGCACGGTCAAAATCAAAGAAAACGTTGACACTGGCCGGGGGGCGGCCGCTAGCTGTCTTCCCAACTGGTCGTCATAATGCGATCGGGATGCAACCTGAGATGAGGGGAGGCGTCCATGGCCCCCGATGCCGGGCGGGCCCCAGACGGGCCGGAGGATCCGACGCCGGAGGGTCCCGGACAGAATGACCGGTGGGCGCCCGACGGCGTCACCCGCATCGCATGTCTGGCCGTGGACAAGCCGATGCCGCTCGATTGCGGCCGCAGCCTCGGGCCGATCGAGATCGCCTACACCACCTTCGGCCGTCTGAACGCGGCGCGGTCGAACGCCATTCTGATCTGTCATGCCCTGACCGGCGATCAGCATGTGCTCGGCACCCATCCGGTGACCGGCAAGCCCGGCTGGTGGGAAAACCTGGTCGGCCCCGGCCGGGCGATCGATACCGACCGCTACTTCCTGATCTGCTCCAACATCCTGGGCGGCTGCATGGGGTCCACCGGCCCTGCGGGCATCGATCCCGCGACCGGCCGGATCTGGGGGACCGATTTCCCGGTCGTGACCATTGCCGACATGGTGCGTGCCCAGGCCCTGTTGATCGACCATCTGGGCATCGAGCGGCTGTTCGCGGTGGTCGGTGGTTCCATGGGCGGCATGCAGGTGCTGCAATGGGCGGCATCCCTGCCCGACCGGCTGTTCGCGGCGGTGCCGATCGCCACGGCGGCCCGTCATTCTGCGCAGAACATCGCCTTCCACGAAGTGGGGCGCCAGGCGATCATGGCCGATCCCGACTGGCATCACGGGCGCTATGCCGAGCATGGCAGCCGGCCGGTCAAGGGGCTGGCGGTGGCACGGATGACCGCGCACATCACCTATCTGTCCGAAATGGCGCTGCACAACAAATTCGGCCGGCGGCTGCAGGACCGGGGCGCGCGTTCCTATGGTTTCGATGCGGATTTTCAGGTCGAAAGCTATCTGCGCCATCAGGGCAGCACCTTCGTCGACCGGTTCGACGCGAACAGCTATCTCTACATCACCCGCGCGATGGACTATTTCGATCTGGCGGCCGATCACGGCGGTGTGCTGGCCCATGCCTTTCGCGGCAGCCGGGTCCGGTTCTGCGTGATCTCGTTCTCGTCGGACTGGCTGTTTCCGACGGCGGAGAGCCGTGCCGTGGCGCGCGCCATCGCGGCGGTTGCCGGCAATGTCAGCTTCACCGAGATCGAGACCGATCGCGGCCATGACGCCTTCCTGCTCGACGAGCCGGTCTTCGCCCGCATCGTCGAAGGCTTCCTGGACGGCGTGGCGGGGCATGCGGGGATCGACCGGACATGACCAGATCCTTCTCTCCGCCGGCCGACGACCGGATCCGGCCGATGGGCCCGGGGGTCATCCGCGACGCGCATGGCTATCCGGCGCTGCGGCCCGATCTGGACCTGATCGCCGGCATGGTGGAGCCTCAGGCCCGGGTTCTCGACATCGGCTGCGGTGACGGGGTGTTGCTGCACTATCTGGACCGGGTGAAGGGCTGCGACGGCCGCGGCATCGAGATCAGCCAGCAGGGCGTGCAGGAATCGGTCGCTCGTGGCCTGTCGGTGATCCAGGGCGATGCGGACCACGATCTCGACTTCTTCCCCGATGATGCCTTCGACGTGGTCGTGCTGAGCCAGACCCTGCAGGCGACCCGGCGGCCGGACATGGTGATCCGAAATCTGGTGCGCATCGGCCGACGGGCGATCGTGTCCTTCCCCAATTTCGGTCACTGGCGCTGCCGGATGCATCTTCTGGTCCGCGGACGGATGCCGCGGACGCGCGGACTGCCCTATGCCTGGTACGACACGCCCAACATCCACCTCTGCACGATCACCGATTTCGTCCGGTCCTGTGCACATGCCGGCGTGCGGATCGAAATCTCGCTCGCGCTCGACAGTCGCGGCCGGGTGGTGCGCCGCAATGCGCCGGACGGCTATGCCAATCTGATCGGCGAGATCGGGATGTTCGTGCTGAGCCGCGACCGGGGGTGATGCCGGCGGTCAGGCGGCGGGCAGGGTGACGCGAACCGTGGTTCCGATGCCTTCGGTGCTGTCGATATCGAGCCGGCCACCCTGCAATTCCATCAGGCTGCGCGAGATGTAGAGGCCAAGCCCCGTGCCCTGATGCTTGTGATCGCTTTCCACCCGCACGAAAGGCTGGCCGAGACCGGCCAGCCGGCTGGCCGGGATGCCGATGCCCTCGTCACTGACCTCCAGCCCGGCATGATCCTGATCCGGCCGGAAGATCCGCAGGGTGACCCGGCCGTCGGGCCGGTTGAACTTGAGGGCATTGCTGACGAGGTTGAGCGCGACCTGGGTCAGCGCCCGCCGGTCGCCGCGGGCGGTGACCGGCGTATCCGGCGCCCGGATCTCCACCGCTTTCGCATCCGCCCCGGCCATCGCAAGGGCGTCGGCGGCAACCCCGGCCAGGTCCACCGGTTCCGCAGCCAGCGTCATGCGCCCGGCCTCGATCTTGGACAGATCGAGCAGATCGTCGATCAGGGTCAGCAGGTGCCGGCCGCTGGTGGCGATGATCCGGGTATAATCCTGATAGCGCGGAGAGCCGAGGGGGCCGTACATCTCGGCCGACATGATCTCGGCGAAACCGATGATCGCGTTCAACGGCGTGCGCAGCTCGTGGCTCATGCCGGCAAGGAAGGTGGTTTTGGTCGCGCTGGCGGCCTCGGCGCGGGCCTTGGCTTCGAAGACCGCATCGTCTGCCCGTCGCCGCCCGATCGCCACGGCGGCGAGTGCAGCCATATGTGCGGCCGTCCGCAGATGCTGGCGGGTAGGGCCGCGGCGATCGGAGAAGTAGATCGCGAATGTGCCGATCGTCCGTCTTTCCGGATCACGGATCGGCGTGGACCAGCAGGCTCTGAGCCCGGCGGTCTCTGCCAGATCACGATAGTCGGCCCAAAGCGGACTCTCGCGGATATCCTCGACCACGACCTGGCGGCCGGTATAGGCGGCTGTGCCGCATGAGCCGGCCGAAGGTCCGATCTCCAGGCCGTCGATGGCGGCATTGTAGGCCTGCGGGAGGTGCGGAGCCGCGCCATGACGCAGCTTCCGGTCGTCGTCGATGAGCAGGACTGAACAGGCCGATCCGTCGATCAGGCGTTCCATCGCCGTGCAGATGATGGTCAGCACCCGTTCAAGCGGCCATCCCCGGGCGAGTGCGCGCAAGGCTGCCCGATCGGCCGCGGCGAGCGTGCGCCGCCAGGCGGTATCGGGTTTGACCGGAAAATCTGGAGAGTTGCGGCTCATGGGGGCGGCCGATCTGTGGTCGGACGCTTGCAGGATCACCCAGCCTGCCCGTTGTGCGCAACAGCAAAGGCCCGGCTTCCACGCATGCGCTCGTCCAACATGTGGATCCAGGGGAGACATGGCCCCGCCCGCAGGATAAAACAGAAGAGCGCGACGATATGCCCCTTGGGAAAATATGCCTCTCGGGGGTGTGCTCCTTGGGGAAGGGGCCCTGGCAGACCGGGAAGTGTCGTCGCCGCACCGGAACGAGCCGCGGCCAACGGCGGCCGGGGGACGGAGCTCCGGCGCCCCGCGCCTGAACCGGCCCCGCCGGACGATGAGAAGAACGAGGGACCTTAGAGGGAGGAACGTCCTGATGAAACCGACGATGCTCGGAACGGCTGCGGCCGCCCTGCTCGGAATGGTGATGTTCGGCGGTGCTGCGGTCGCCGCCGACCCTGTGACGCTGAAACTGGGCTACAGCCTGCCGGCCACGTCGCATTACGGCGTCGGCGCCCAGGCTTTCGCGGATGCGCTGGCGGAAAAGACCGATGGCCGGTTCAAGGTGGAGATGTTCCCCTCGAACGCGCTGGGCGGTGAGCGCGAGATGATCGAGGGCGCCCAGTTCGGCACCATCGACCTGGTGGTGACCTCGACCGGCCCTGTGGGCAATTTCGTGCCCGAGACCCTGGTCTTCGACATCCCCTTCCTGTTCCGTGACTACGCCCATGCCCGCGGTGTGCTCGACGGCGAGATCGGTCAGGAAGTGCTCGACAAGTTCCCCGAGCGGGGCCTGATCGCGCTGGCCTGGGCGGAGAACGGCTTCCGCCATCTGACCAACAGCAAGCAGGCGGTGACCGAGCCCGAGGACGTCAAGGGCCTGAAGATCCGCACCATGCAGAACGACGTGCATATGCGGGCCTTCACCACGCTCGGCGCCCTGCCGACGCCGATGGCCTTCCCGGAGGTGTTCACCGCCCTGCAGCAGCACACCATCGACGGCCAGGAAAACCCGATCCCGGTGATCGTGTCGGGCAATTTCGCCCAGGTGCAGAAGTATCTGTCGCTCACCGGCCATGTCTATTCGCCGGCGCTGTTCATCATGGCGCCGTCGCGCTGGGAGGAACTGTCGGACGAGGACAAGGCGGCCTTCAAGGCGGCGGCCAAGATCGGCGCCAACGCCATGCGCAAGCAGGTGGAGACCTTCGAGGCCGACGGCATCGCCAAGCTCGAGGCCGCCGGCATGACGGTGGTCGAGCATCCCGACAAGGCGCGCTTCCTGGAAGAGCTGAAGCCGGCCTATGCCGAATACGAGAAGCGGTTCGATCCGGAGCTGATCAAGCGCATCCGCGACTGGAAGCAGTGATCCCTTCCCGCCGGACCTGACCCGTGACGGCCCGGTTTGCCTCCCTTCGTATCCCGGGGCGGCTGCCGGGTCGTTCACGCCTCCGATCGGTGGGGCCACATGATCATTCGTCTGATTCTCGCCGTGGACCGGGTGCTGACCGGTCTTGCGGTTCTCACCGCCATGATTGCACTCGCCCTGGCGGTTCTCCTGGGGTTCTGGCAGGTGGTGGCGCGGTTCGTGCTGGCCCAGCCCAGCCCGTGGACCGAGGTTGCCATCCAGCTGCTGATCGCCTGGATGGTGTTTCTGGGCGCCGCCGGTGCCTTCCGGACCGGTGCCGCGGTTTCGGTGGATCTGGCGCGCCGTGCCCTCAAGGGGCGTGCCCGGCTCGTGCTGGATGTGGTCATCGCGGCGGCATCGGCCGGCTTCCTGATACTCGTCGTCTGGCAGGGCTGGATCGTGGTCCGCCGGGTGCGGTTCCAGAATCTGGCGGGTCTCGACATTCCGGTCAGCTATGCCTATGCGGCCCTGCCGGTCGGGGCGGCCTTCTGCATGATTGCGGTGCTGGCGCGGCTGCTCGATCCCGAAAGCCGGCGCGAGGAAACCGATCCCTCGCTCGAAACGCAGGTCTGACGCCATGACCGCGGGTATGCTCATCGCCATGCTGGTGCTGCTCGGGCTCTCCGTCCCGGTCGGCATCTCCGTCGGTCTGGCCGCCGCCGTCGGCGTCTATGCCTTCACCAAACTGCCGCTGCTGATCGTGGTGCAGCAGCTGTTCATCGCCGTCGACAAGTTCCCGCTGGTCGCGGTGCCCTTCTTCATCCTGGCCGGCAACGTCATGGAGCGGGCCGGGATTTCCCAGCGTCTGGTGGACTTCGCCAAGGCGCTGGTCGGCGGTCTGCGCGGCGGCCTCGCCGTCACCTGCGTCCTGACCTGCATGATCTTTGCCGCGATCTCGGGCTCGTCGGTCGCCACCACCTTCGCCATCGGCGCGATCCTGATCCCGGCGCTTGCCCGTCATGGCTATCCCAGGCCGCACGCCGCCTCGCTGCAGGCGGTTTCGGCCGAGCTGGGGGTGATCGTGCCGCCCTCGATTCCGCTGATCCTCTATGGCGTGTCGGCGGAGGTGTCGATCGGCGAGCTGTTCATCGCCGGGTTCGGCCCCGGGCTTCTGATTGCCTCGGCGCTTGCGGCGACCGTGCTGATCTGGTGCCGGATCAAGGGCTGGGGCGCGCGCGACGGCGAAGACCGGCTGCCGCTCTTCACCGCCGGCCGGCGGGCCTTTGCCTCGCTGATGTTGCCGGTGGTGGTTTTGGGCGGCATCTATGGCGGTGTCTTCACGCCGACGGAAGCCTCGGTCATCGCCGTGGTGGCGGCGCTGGTGATCGGTTTCGTCTTTCACCGCGAACTGAAGCTTCGTGACCTGCCGGTGATTTTCCGCAAGTCGGTGATCTCGTCATCGGTGATCATGTTCATCATCGCGGCGGCGGGGCTGTTCTCGTATCTGATCACCCAGGCAGGCGTGCCGGCGGCTCTGGGTCGGTATCTGGCCGACACCTTCTCGGGCCCCTGGGCCTTCCTGATCGCGGTCAATGTGGTGCTGTTCGTGGTCGGTATGTTCATCGAGACCTCGGCCTCGATCATCGTGCTCGCACCGATCCTGGCGCCGGTCGCGATCGCCTTCGGCATCGATCCGGTGCATTTCGGCATCATCATGGTGGTCAATCTGGCGATGGGCATGTTCACCCCGCCCTTTGGCGTGAACCTGTTCGCAGCCAGCGCCGTGGCCCGGGTGCCGTTGAACCGGATGGTGCCCTATCTGCTGCCCTTCATCGGGGTGGTGATGCTGTGTCAGGCGGTCATCACCTACTGGTCGCCGCTGGCGCTCACCCTTCGCGATCTCGTCTATCGCTGAGCGTGGCCGTGCGCGCCGGGGCCCAGGCCCCGCGCGCACGGCTGCGGACCGCCAGCCGGGCCGGCGCCCGACGTCCCCCGGGCGGGGTGGCGGCATAGACCTGTTTCTGTGCCTCGATAACCACCACACCGCCCACCGCCGGCAGCCAGCGCCGGCCGAAATGCTCGATCGGTCCCGCCAGCCGCAGGAACAATCCGCGCTCGGCAGGCGGGGCGAACAGGGCGGTCTCGGGGGCGCCGGTCACGAACATGGCATTGCGCAGCAGCCGGGTCAGCTGTCCGGTGCTGAAGGGGTGGCCGTGGCCGAAGGGGGTGCGGTCGACCCGTGCCCAGATACCGCGCCGGTTCGGCACCACCACCACCAGCCGGCCCGAGGGGCGCAGCACCCGCCAGCATTCCCGCAGCAGGGTCTGGGCGGCGGGCGCGAATTCCAGCGCATGGACCATCAGCAGCCGGTCGATGCTCTGATCGGGATAGGGCAGCTCTGCCTCTTCGACCAGGGTCACCAGATTGGGCCCCTCATGGGGCCAGACATGGCCGCCCTGAGGGGCGGGCATGGCGGCGATCACCCGGCCGGCCTCGCCCAGAAAGGGGCGCAGGAAGGGCGTGGCGTAGCCGAGGCCCAGCAGGGTTTCGGCCGGTCCGATTCGTGGCCAGATCCTGCGGACCTCGCGACGGAGCAGGCGCTGGGCGATCCGGCCGCCACGCGACTGGTAGAAGTTCCTGAGGTCGATGATGTCGTGCCACATGGTGGCGCGATCCTCCGGCGGCGGGTTCGGACGGCGTGCCCTGGCGACATGTCCGGCAGCAGCCCCCAAGATGGGGGCGCGAAGAGCCCCCGGCAAGGCGCCGCACCGTCGCACGGCGGCTGGCCGGACGTGTTATGATGATGGAAAATGGCCGGCATAAGGCCGGGCAGCCCCTTCCGGAGCCTCGAGGACGAGCCAGATGATCCGCATCGATGTCGAACGCATTCCCTGCCTCTCGGACAATTATGTCTGGATGATCAAGGTCGACGACGACGACCAGCCCACCGCGACCGCGATCGTCGATCCGGCCGAGGTCGGGCCGGTGGTGGCGGCGCTGGAGCGTGCCGGGCGGCAGCCGACCCATATCCTGAACACCCATCATCATGGCGATCATGTCGGTGGCAATCTGGAGCTGAAGGCGCGCTATGGGCTGACCATCGTCGGACCTGCGGCAGATCGGGCACGCATCCCCGGCATCGATATCGCGCTGGCCCAGGACGAGGCCTATGATCTGGGGGGGGCGGTGGCACGGGTTCTGGACGTGCCGGGCCATACATCGGGCCATATCGCCTGGTATTTCGAACGGCACGGCGCGCTGTTCTGTGGCGACACCCTGTTTGCGCTGGGCTGCGGGCGGGTGTTCGAGGGCACGATGCCCCAGATGTGGCAGTCGCTGCTGAAGCTGCGCGATCTGCCCGACGACACCACCGTCTATTGCGCCCATGAATACACGCTGTCCAATGCCCGGTTCGCGCGCGGCATCGACCCGTCCAATCCCGCTCTGGCGGTTCGGGCGGAGGCGGTGGCACGGGCGCGGGAAGAGGGGCGGGCCACCGTGCCGTCGCGTCTTGGCGACGAAAAGGAGACCAACCCTTTCCTGCGGGCCGACGATCCGGTTCTTGCGGCGGCGATGGGGCTTGCCGGCCGACCGGCCGAGGATGTCTTCGCGGCGATCCGCAGTGCCAAGGACCGGGCCTGAGCGGCGCCTGCGCCCGGGGGCTGCGGCCGATCGGTGGTTCCACCTGATCGGGATCTGCTCTACCGTTCTCGACCGGGAGAAACGCCAGGATTTCCTGCCCGACATTCCGCGTCGGGCCGGGAAGATGTGGCCGATCAGAGAGACCTGCGGTCCATGAAGCTGTACTACACGAACACCTCGCCCTTTGCGCGTATCGTGCGCCTCGCAATCCTGGAACTCGGCATCGCAGACCGGCTGGAGATGGCCATCGCAGACCCATGGACCGAAGAGTCCGGGCTCTACCGGGTGAACCCTCTCGAGAAGGTGCCTGCGCTTGAACTGGATGACGGTCGGATCCTGGTCGACAGTCTGACCATCGCCGAATATCTGGATCGCACCCTCGGCGGCAACCGTCTGCTGCCGGTCGATCCGGAGGGCTGGGTGGCGGAGCGTCGCCTGGCTGCCCTCGGTCATGGCATTACCGAGGCAGGTGTCGCCCGGCTGATCGAGCGGCTGCGCCGGCCGGAGCCCTATCGCTGGGCGGGCTGGGACGCGCGGCAGAAGGCAAAGATGGTTCGCACACTCGATCTGCTTGAGGGTGAGGCCGCCGGTTTCGCCGGCACCGATCCCAGCCTTGGACGAATCGCACTGGCCGCGGCGCTGGGCTATATGGATTTCCGTTTCGCCGACGATGCATGGCGCGACGGGCGGCCTCGCCTGGCAGAATGGTATGAAGCGATGTCGGCGCGCCCGGCCATGCAACAGACCATGCCGGGCTGAACTCCTGGCGATCTCATGCCGGAGACCGGTGCCTCACTCGGGCATGGCGGCAAGCCATGCATCGAGGGCATCACGGTCTCCGGCCGGCACCAGCAGACAACCCGCCTGCAGGTCGACCTTGAACACGGTCGGCGCAACGGGCCGGATCATACCGGTGGTACGGCAAGCCGCCCCGGGCACAACCAGATGCTCCATCGGCGACATCTCCTCCGTCTCCCTTCCCGCTGCAGCCCTCGCGTGGTGAGACCGCATCAGTAGGCGTTCGTACAGCAGCAGCAGGTCGTCGATGAGCGCTTCCAGCGCAGCATCGTCATCCTCCTCGGGATCTGCCTCGTCGAACCATGCGAGCCGACACGTCAACGCCGCGCTGGCGTCGTTCAGCTCCGCCTCGAATGAAGGCGACTGATCGTGCAGCCGTTGAAGGGGGAGAAGAGTGCTCTTGAGCATCCGGGGGCTCTGGGGTGATTGCCGACCCCGTCACTCTGCCCCTTCCGGCCGGTTCACGCAGCCCCGACGCTGCGGCCGCATGCGGCCGCAGCGTCGGGGCAGGTCTCACGGCTCCAGAAGCAGCTCTGCCTGGACGGTCAGGCGCAATGTCCGTTCGCCCGGTTCGATCGACGGGGCCGCCATGTCGGACGCCGCCATCGCTTCCATGCGCATCGCCTTGAACGGGATCGGCTGGGGCGTTCCAGGGCCGCTTCCCGGACTCAGCGCCCGGATCTTCACGGTGCGGGTCCCGATTTCCTTGCCGATCAGATCGGCACGCGCCCGGATCTGACGAATGGCTTCGAGTGTCAGCTTGTCGCTTTCCGCCCGGGCGCGTTCTTCCGACACATAGGTCGACAGATCCTGCAGCACCAGACCCTGAGCCTGGAGCTTGCCGGCAAGCTCGGCGAGCGCGGTCATGTCGGCGCTGTCGAGTTCGATCGTCTGCCGGCCGTTCCAGACGCGGGCCTGGTCTTCCTGGTCGATCGGATAGACACCATAGCCGCCGGTTTCGACCTTCACGGGCGCTGCTTCACGCGCCAGTTTGAGGGCGGCTTCGATCTTGCGGTTGATATCGGCCTGAACCTTCGCCGCATCGGCGCCGCGTTCCTCGGCCGCCAGCGTCGCCCGTGCACGATCGGCGGCGACGGTGGTGGTGGCGGTCTCGGACAGGGTCAGCACGGTGGCTGCGTCGGGCACATCGCGTTCGGCGCGTGCCGGCGATGGCGAGGCGGCGGCCAGGGCCGCCAGCAGGGCACCAAGGGCGACCGCAGCGCGCAGGCGGCGGGTCGGCGACAGGGTGGCGAGGGGGCTGGTCATGGGTCGGTGTCACCTTCCGATGATGGATCGGCAGTGCGGCGACCGGCCCCGAAGCGGGGGCCCGCCGGCCATGGTCGTGGCCGGCGGGCGGAACCGGTCAGCCGGCGATGTACTGGGCGCCGTTGACGGTGAGGGTGGCGCCGGTGATGAAGCCGGCATCCTCGGCAGTGAGGAAGCTCACCGCGCGGGCGATCTCTTCGGCCTTGCCCAGGCGGCCGACGGGAATGGTCCCGATAATCTTCTGCAGCACCGCCTCGGGAACCGCCGCAACCATTTCTGTGTCAACATAACCGGGGGCGATCACGTTCACGGTGATGCCCTTGGACGCGGCTTCCTGTGCCAGCGCCTTGGTGAAGCCGATCATGCCGGCCTTGGCGGCCGAATAATTGGCCTGGCCGATCTGGCCCTTCTGGCCGTTGATCGAGCTGATGTTGACGATGCGGCCATAGCTGCGGGCGCGCATGCCTTCGATCACCAGGCGGCACATGTTGAAGATCGAGGTCAGGTCGGTGCGGATGACGTCGTCCCACTGGGCCTGGGTCATCTTGTGCAGGGTGGCGTCGCGGGTGATGCCGGCGTTGTTGACCACCACGTCCACCGGCCCGAGATCCGCCTCGACCTTGGCGATGCCCTCGGCGCAGGCCTCGTAGCTGCCCACGTCCCACTTGTAGACGGCGATGCCGGTCTCCGACGAGAACGCCTGTGCCGCGGCGTCGTTGCCGGCATAATTGGCGGCGACGGTGAACCCGTCCGCCTTCAGACGCTCCGAAATCGCACGGCCGATACCACGCGTACCGCCGGTGACGATTGCCACTCGTGCCATCTTCCCTGGCCTCCTGGATCTAGGCTTATTGGACTGCTCTGGGTCTCGCTCCCCGCCGGACCCGCCGCCTGAGCATGACGACGGGACCGGCGCCCCCGGGAAACGATGCTACGTTACGAAGGTTGGTTTCGAAATAAAATGACTTTTTCGTGAACCAGACACTTCAAAACGTAACCGGCTGATCTGTCAGCGCTCCACCAGCATGGCGATGCCCTGGCCGCCGCCGATGCACAGCGTGGCGAGACCGCGGCGGGCGTCGCGCTTCTTCATCTCGAAGAGCAGGGTGGTGAGGATGCGGGTGCCGCTGGCGCCGATGGGGTGGCCGATGGCGATGGCGCCGCCATTGACGTTGAGCTTCGCGGGATCGAAGCCCAGATCCTTGCCGACCGCCAGCGCCTGCGCGGCGAAGGCCTCGTTGGCCTCGATCAGATCCAGATCGTCGATGGTCCAGCCGGCCTTGGCCAGGGCCGCGCGCGTCGCCGGGATCGGGCCCGAGCCCATGATCGCCGGGTCGACGCCCGCCTGCGCCCAGGCGACGATGCGGCCCAGCGGCTCGAGCCCGCGACGCTCCGCTTCCTCGGCCGACATCACGATGGTCGCCGCGGCGCCGTCATTGATGCCCGAGGCAGAGCCGGCGGTGACGCTGCCGGCCTTGTCGAAGGCGGGCTTCAGCTTGGTCAGCATGTCGAGCGTGGTGCCGTGGCGCGGATATTCGTCGGTATCGATGACGACATCGCCCTTCCGGCCGGCGATCGTGACGGGCACGATTTCATCGGCGAAGCGCCCGGCCTTCTGGGCCGCCTCGGCCTTGGTCTGCGAGGCCAGGGCGAACTCGTCCTGCTCCTCACGCGTGATCTGCCACTGGCGCGCCACGTTCTCGGCGGTGTTGCCCATGTGATAGCCGTTGAAGGCGCACCACAGGCCGTCCTTGATCATGGTGTCGACCAGCGACAGGTCGCCCATCTTCTTGCCCTGGCGCAGCGGGGCCGCATGCGGGGCGTTCGACATGCTTTCCTGGCCGCCGGCGACGACGATCTTCGCCTCGCCCGACTTGATGGCCTGAGCGGCCAGCGCCACGGTCTTCAGGCCCGAACCGCAGACATGGTTCACGACCCAGGCCGGCACTTCCTGCGGGACGCCCGCATGCAGCGAGGCCTGGCGGGCGGGGTTCTGGCCGGCAGCGGCGGTCAGAACCTGGCCCATGATCACTTCGGACACGTCGGCGGCATCGACGCCGGCGCGGGCAATGGCCTCGCGGATGGCGATGGTGCCCAGCTCGGCGGCGGAAAGCGGCGCGAGCGCGCCGTTGAAGGCACCGACCGGGGTGCGGGCGGCGGCAACGATGACGGCGTCGGTCATGGGAGACTGTCTCCTGTTCTGTCGCGCGGGGCGCGCAGGCTGCGGGCACGGTGCTGATCTTCACCGGGCCGCAGATCGTTATCTCGGTTCCTACTATAGCGGCGTTTTCTCGCCGGAAAAGCGTGGCGGGTGGTCGCGGTACCCTACTTTCGAGGGGGGCTGCGCCGTCGCCGCCGCGCTGCCGGGGCCGGCTCTTCGCACAGCCAGTGCGCGAGCGGTTCCCAGAGTTCTTTCGCTGAACGACTGCCCACCATCATGCCGATATGCCCGGCTGCCGGCCGGATCAGCCGGGCATCGGGCAGAATGTCGGCCAGGGCGGCCGCGGTGGGGGGCGGCACGATCCGGTCGCGTTCCGGCACGGCCACAAGCACCGGCATCGGGGCCAGCACCCCGGGATCGATGGTCTCTCCCGCCACCTCCCAGCAGCCTTCCGCCGGTTTGTTGGTGCCGTACCAGTCGTGAACCACCGTGCGGGCGACCGGCCCGGCCAGCGGCACGCCGTCGTTCAGCCAGTCTTCCAGCGCCACGAAATCCCGGGCGGCATCGCTTTCGGGGTCGAGGGCTGCGAAATCGCGAAATTTGCGGGGCACCATGGCCGGGTCGGTGGCCACGAACAGGATCTGGAGCATGTCGACCGGCATGCTGCCGGTCTGCTCCACCGTCTTCAGGATGGACCGACCCAGCACCCGGATCAGGCGCCGTTCCGCCGTGTCGCCGGCGGCGAAATCCCAGGGCGTCGCCATCAGCGCCATGCGGGCGACGCGGTCGCGGGCCAGCTGGACGCCTGCAATGGTCAACAGCCCGCCCATGCAATAACCGACGACCGGGACGGGTCCGCCCGCAAGATCCGAGGCATGGGCGATCATCGCACCCAGCCGGCGGGCGACGTAGTCTTCGATGGACAGGTTGAGTTCGGTGCCGGTCGGGACGCCCCAATCCACCAGCAGGGGGCGGAAGCCGCGGACCATCAGCCAGCGCATCAGGCTGCGCCGGCGGGACAGGTCCATCACATAGTGGCGGTTGACCAGCGACGGCACGAAGAGGGCGATGCGACCCTCGCCCCTGAGGCCGTCATCGCCCGGGGTGAAACCCAGCGGATCGGCGGCGCCATAGTCCAGCAGACGGGTCGCACCCTCCTGCCAGATGACCGGCGGGTCGGGGAGATCGCGAACATAGGGGTGATCGCGATAGCGGTTGACGCCTGCCAGCAGAGCTTCCAGCCGGCGTTTCGCTTCGGCCGCGACCTCGGCACCGATGACGGCGGGATCAAGCCCCTGCAGCACCTGGGTCAGATGCGCCCCCCGTGCCGCCAGATGCGGGGCCCAGGGCAGAGAGCCGTCGCGCAGCATCGGCAAGGCCGCGACGGAGCTGGTCAGCAAGGCGCTGGTCATCCCCAGATGATAGGGCATCGGCCGTGGCCCCTTGCGGGGGAACAGCGTCTCCGCCGGTGGGGGCAGAGACGGCGGCGGCAGAGGCTGGGGCTCCGGCGTCGGCCGGGTCTCGGGCTGCCGTTTCCGTACCCGGCTTCCCGGCCGGCGCGGCGCCTTTGCCGTGGTCTGCGGCGTCTCTTCCGGCTCGTGGCGGATTGCGGCTCGGCTCATCGGGAGAGGGGGTCCTCGACGGATCAGGCGCGCTGTTGCCGCCCGAACGGGCGGCGGCGACCGCTGCGGCATCGATCGCCTTGGCGAGATTGATGTCGGTCACCATCGCCGACGCCTGGCGCTCCCAGAGGTCGAGAAAAGCAGCGGCGGTTGCCGGTATGCCAGATGGGGTCGACATGGGGCAGAGTATACCGATCCGGGCGCCCGCGTGAAAGCGCCAGAGGCATGCCGTTGCGCGATCGCGTCGCCCTGCGGGCCCGCACTGCGGGCCCCTCTTGTTGCGGTGCGGATCAACCCTGTGATTTAATCACCCATGCTGCGTCTCTTGTCGGTTTTGCCGTGCAGCAAGGCTCCGGTCGCCGATGCGCAGGGGGCGCCCATGGCGGATGCGGCGACATTGCCCGATACCCATACGGGCCGATAACGATGCGGGCCGATAACGATACGGGATGCATGAGGCGTGGGATCCGTGTCCCGCCGACATGGCCCGATGAATGCGCGGGGAGAGAATGACCGAGAAGTCTGAAGCGACCGCCGGGCGGACCGAAAAGGTAAAGGTCAAGATCAAAAAGTACGCCAATCGGCGGCTTTACAATACCGCGACCAGCAGCTACGTCACGCTCGATCATCTGTCGCAGATGGTGAAGGACGATATCGACTTCATCGTCAATGATGCGAAGACGGGTGAGGACATCACCCATCAGGTTCTGACCCAGATTATCGTCGAGGAAGAAGGCAAGGGGCGCAATCTGCTGCCGACCAGCTTCCTGCGTCAACTGATCTCCTTTTACGGCGACAGTCTGCAGGCCTTCGTGCCGCGCTATCTGGAAATGTCGATGGAGTCGCTTGCCCGGAATCAGGAGCAGGTGCGACGGACCTTCGGCAATCTGTTTCCCTTCCCCTCGATCGAGGAGATGAGCAAGCAGAATATGCAGATGATGGAGCAGGCCATGCGCATGTTCGCAGGTGGCCTGCGTATGCCCGAGGCGCCTCGCACCGAGGAGGCCGAGGAGCGGCCGGCGGCCCAGCCTGCCGCGCCGGCGGCCGGCGAGGACATCCGGCAGCTGGCCGACAGGCTGAACGATCTGCAGAAGCAGATCGAAGCCCTGACCCGTGATCGCGACAAATAGGCCGCCGGTCTTTTTCCGAAATCGGGCCACTGCAATGACTGCAACGCCGCCTCTCGGGTCAGCTCCGGGAGGCGGCGTTTATCGTGTCGGGGGGCGATGCCGGTGCGGCACCGGCGCCTCAATATCGGCCGAGACTGATCGTGGAGCGGGCAAGTACGTCGTCGCCGGCCATGGCGAGACGCACCCCCTGGGGCGGCAGGGGCGTACGCAGGGCGACGATCTCGGCGGAATAATGATTGCCGGTCCCGCCGGAACAGGGGCCGAGATAGGCGGTGCCGGGGGACAGCCGGCCGCGATGGGGCGCAAGCATCATGACGCCCTCGGGCAGAGCGGCCGTTTCCCCGGGGACGGAGGGGACCAGAACCCACCCCACGCCACCGTCTGCGGCAACTGCGATCGTGCCGTGGCCGCCATCCGTCGAGAGTGGACGGTAACTGTCGTCATTAAAGGCGACGGCGACCATGCGGGTGCCTTCGGGCAGGCCCGCGACGATCAGTTCCGGCGATGCGCCGGCCGGACCATAGCGGCTGCAGCGGGCATGGACCGGAATGGAGACGCCGTCCCAGGACGGATCGGCAAAGCGAACGTTGAGCTTTGCCGGCGTGTCGGCCGACGGACCGTGGCCGACACCCGCCAGCAGACTGCCGGCGACCAGCAGACCGGCGGCGAAGGCACCGAAGGCGATCGCCAGAATGGTGAACGCCCATTTGTTGCCGCCATCGGGCAGATCGGCTTCTGCGGCCGTCCGCAGCGTGCCGCCGGACACGTCCCCGGCGACCGGGCCGGCGCCAGTGCCGGCCACGGCTCCGCTGGACGTGGCATCTGTGATACCATCGTCGATCTGGGCCATGGTTTGCCCCGTTCCCGTATGTGCCTGGTGGCGAGGGTCTTGAAGAGCGCCCCCGCTTCTGAATCATCCTACCAATACGCGCTATTGTTTCAAACAAATATTGCCTTATGCGTGCAATTGGAACAACCGTCAGGGTGATTTCCGATCAGGCGCCTTCTCCCCGTGCCTGATCGGGGGGCGTTGCGCCCTCGTCCTGTCCGTCGGGCCGTTCGGCACCTCCCGGCAGCCAGCGGCGCACGGCCGCAACCAGATCGTCGCGCCTGAAGGGTTTCGAGAGATGATCGTCCATGCCCGCGGCACGGCAGATCTCTGCTGCCTCTCGTCCGGCATTGGCGGTCAGGGCCAGGATCGGGGTGCGGCCTCGCGGGCCCTCGATGGACCGGATGCGGCGGGTTGCCTCCAGCCCGCTCAGGCCCGGCATCTGGACGTCCATCAGGATCAGGTCGTAGTCGTGGGCCGTTGCGGCCTCGACCGCGGCATTGCCTTCACTCACGCTGTCGACCGTATAGCCGGCCCGCTGCAGGGCGCGGGCGGTCAGCATCTGGTTCATGGCGTTGTCCTCGGCAAGCAGGATGCGGATGGGTGTGCGGGGTGGTACCTCATCCGTGTCGGCGTGTCGGGGCATGGTCTCCGGTCCTGGATGTCGTCGGGTCGGGATCCTTGAAGGCTCGGGAGCCAGCAGGGAGTGGGCATTGGCCAGGCTTCGCGGGGAGGGCAGAACGGCCGGTAGCTCGAACCAGAAGCGGCTGCCCTCTCCGGCGACACTGTCGCAACCGATGCGCCCGCCTAGAAGATCGGTCAGGCGTCTGACGATCGCCAGACCAAGGCCGGTGCCGCGTGCCATGGCGGCGGCCTGATCGGCGCCGGCCTGGTAGTATTCTTCGAACAGCTGCCGGGTCTGCTCGGGCGGGATGCCGACACCGGTGTCGATCACCTCCATCCGCAGAACAGGCGGGCCGCCCGTCGTGGCCGGCACCAGATCGAGGCAGAGTGTGACCCGCCCGGCCTCGGTGAACTTCACGGCATTGCCGGTCAGGTTCACCAGAATCTGGCGCAGCCGCCTCTGGTCTCCCATCAGCCGAGGTGGCACCGAAGGCGCGGCCTCGACGACGATTTCCAGCCCCTTGCGGCGTGCCTGCGGGTCGTACATCGCCTTGACGTCGCGGGCGAGGGCGACGGGGTCGAACGGCTTGGGATCGATGGCGAGCTTGCCTGCCTCGATCCGGGACAGATCCAGCACGTCGTCGAGCAGGTCGAGCAGCAGTTCCGAGGCGCGGCGCATGATCTGGGCCAGGCCGGCCTGCTCCGGGTCGAGGTCGGTTTCGTCCAGAAAATGCAGGGCGTTCAGGATCGCGTTCAGCGGGTTACGGATCTCGTGGGACACCGTGGCCAGAAAGCGCGACCGCGCCTCTGCGGCGCCGAGTGCGCGTTCACGGGCGTCTTCCAGCGCATCCTGCATGCGACGCCGATCGGTGACATCGGTGTAGATGGTCAGGGTGCCGCCATCGTCAACCGGCAGGCGAATCAGTTCCAGCCGGCGGCCATCGGGGCGGACATGTTCTACCGGTTGCCCAAGCAAGGCGGGGTCGCGCATCCGGGTGAGCCAGGCTTCCGCCAGTCGTTCCGGATCACCGGGGCCGAATTCGCCGCGACGGGCGACGAAGCGGACCAGTTCGGTCATCGGATTGCCGGGTCGGGCGATGCCGCTCGGGATCTCCAGCAGTTCCTGGAAGCGCCGGTTGACCACCACGATGTCGAGCGTGCGGTCCACCAGCATCAGGCCCTGTTCCATCGCATCGATGGTCAGGCGCAGCACTTCGGTCTGGCGGGCCAGTTCGCGCTCGGCGGCGCGTCTGGTCGTGACGTCGGTGAAGGTCATCACCAGCCCGCCGCCGGGAAAGGGCGCGCTGGCCATTTCGAGCACCGTCCCGTCGGGCCGGCGGCGTTCCCAGCTTTGCGGCCAGGGCCTGCGCAATGCCGACAACCGGCGGGTGACTTCGGCGAAGGCCGGCCCGGTGCCGAATTCTCCGCGCCGGGCCATCAGGTGCATCAGCTGTTCGAAATCGGCCAGGGGTGGGCAGTCCTCGGCCATCAGGCCGTTCATCTCCAGGAAGCGCCGGTTGTGGAGCACCACACGGAACCCGGCATCAAGCAGGCACAGCCCCTGGCGCATGCTGTCCAGCGTGGTGGAGAGCAGGCGGGAATTCTCGGTGGCGGCCCGGTCGGCAGCCACCCGTTCGCCGACATCGCGCAGGCTGGCGTGGAATTCGGCGGGCGTGCCGGTGCGCGGGTCGCGGATCATTCGGGCCCCGGCCTCGACCCAGACGGGGCGCCCGGTGGCGTGACGCATGCGCAGGGTCGCCCGATCGCGACCGTGCTCGACAAGCGCGGTCATGTGGGCGGCAAGCACGTCGGCATCCTCGGTCACGACGAGGTCGGCCAGACGCCGGCCGATCAGCCGGTCGGGCTCCAGCCCCAGAAGGGCCTGCGATGCCGGAGAGGCGTAGAGGATGGTACCTTCCGGATCCTGACGCAGGATCAGGTCGCCGGCGTTTTCGGCCAGCAGCCGATAGCGCCATTCGCTGTCGCGCAGCGCCGCGTCGATCTGGCGCGCCTCGGTGACGTCTTCATAGATCGCGACCGAGCCGCCGTCGGCCATGGGGTTGTGGGTGATGCGGATCACCCGCCCCTGGGCGGAGGTTTCGGTCAGCGTGGCGGTTTCGCGCATCCGGGCAAGGGCCAGCCGCTTCTCGATCCGCTCAGGGCGTGTCGTCTCCGCCACCTCGTAAAGCGCCTGCTCCGCAATTCTGGCAAGCGGTGTGCCCGGCTGTGTCAGGTCCTCGGGCACCCCCATCAACCCGGCATAGCGCTGATTGCAGGCCACCAGCACCATATCCTGGTCGAAGATCGCAATCCCATGGCCAAGGGCCGCGAAGGCCCCGTCCAGCAGCCTGCCGCGATCTGCGGCTTCGGCGGTACGGGCGGCGACCTCCCCCTCAAGGTCGCGGGTATGGCGATCGAGAGCCGCGCGCATGCGCTCGATGCCGTCTGCCAGCTCCACGATCTCGCGCGCGCCGCCGACGGCGGGCACCGGCCGGATCGTGTCGCCTCCGCCCAGCTCCGCCACCGCGGCGTGCAGCCGGGCGATCGGAACCACGATGCGCCTGCGGATCAGAAGCAGCATGACGGAGAGCACGGCCGCCACCACCACGATCAGGACCAGATCGGCCACACGGGCTTCGGCCCAGGCCGCCCGGATGTCGACGAGCGACAGGCCGGCCGCCACGGCCAGCGGACGCCCGGGGACATCGGCAAGACCGTAGAGACGTGCCACACCGTCGTCGGGATCGACCATGGCGCGATCCGCGGAGATGCGGGTCGGATCGCTCCAGGCACGGCCAAGACCCGCAGGATTGCGGGGGCTTGCAACGATACTCGCGGCGTTTCCGGCACCGTCGCCGCCGTCGGGGACGCTGCCGAGCTTGCGACCGTCGGTGTCCAGGAGCAGCAGGCGGCCACCCGGACCCACATCCACCGAACGGTAGACCTGAATGAAATAGGCCGGGTCGACCGCCGCGGCCACCACGCCGAGAAACCTGTTGTCGATGGTCCGGATCGCCCGGGCGGCCGGAACATACCATTTGCCGGTCAGCACCCCTTCGACCGGCGGATCGATGATCAGCCCGTCGACACCGGCTGCGGCGCGGGCGAAATAGGTGTGATCGGTGGCCGTCAGCTGGGGGGCCGGCCAGTCATGGGTCACCTGCACGATCCGGCCGGCCGGATCGATCAGCCACAGCGCCCGGATCTGTGGCGTCTCGTCGGCGATGTGGCGCAGCCGGTCGAACCAGTGTTTGTCCTGACGATCAGGCAGCCGGTTCTCGTTGCGGATCTGGTCGGCGATGCGTGCGACTTCGATGTCGACCGCATCCATGGCCCGGGCGGCATGCTCGGCCAGAAGCAGGGCCAGCCCGGTTGCACGGCGGCCGGCCTCGGTCTTCGCCGCCTCGTAGGATCGCCAGGCCAGACCTGCCGCAACCACGGTCAGCAGCGCACCCAGGGCCAGGGCGGCGATGGTGAGCGATCGGGCAAGGGCGGCGGGTCGGTCCTGGCGCATGAACCCCTGGAAAGGTTGGGCTTGCAGGTGGGGACGTGGTCGGGCTGCGCGCAGAGGGCGCGCTGTCTTCAGGATCATCGCGCGCGGGGACGGCTTCCGTCAAACCGCATCCGATGAGCCATCGGACACCGGAGGCATCAGGGGTGCCGGAAGGCCTGTGCAAACAGGGGCTTGACCCGTGCGCGCTTCATCACGATATCTGTGTCGAGCACGGGTGATCGATGTCGCCCGTCCCGAGGTTACGGAGCACGGCCATGCAGATCCCACCCACCGCCGCTTTCCTGAACGCGCAGACCGTGGCGCCGACCCAGGTCGCAGGCTATGCCGACCCGCGCGGCACGCAGACCGTCGAGGCGGTGCCTGCCGCCGGCAAGGTGGAAAACCCGGCCGACCGTCAGCCCCCGCCGCCCCAGGCCAGCGGTCGCGGCAGCGTGCTCGACATCACCGTTTGAACGTCGTCCCGTCAAGATGTCCTTCTCACCGCCGGTTCCGCAGGGGCCGGCGGTGTTTTCGTGGCATGCATCCCTGTTTTCGTGTGGGTGACCATGCCGATGCCCGGTCTGCGTGCATCGGGCGCCGATGGATCGCCGGGTGCGCTTGACCCGCCGCGCAGGCCATGGGCATCCTTGTGCCAGCGCGCATACGGCCGGTCAGCCGCCGTGGGAGACGGCGGTTGTCCCCGTGTCGGCCGCACGCGAAAAAGACGAGGGACCGCGGCGCGGGGACGCTGCCGCGCCACAACGACACCAGGGAAGGGCGTCTTTCCATGACCATGATCACCCGCCGCCGGACCACGCGGATCGCGGCATCGCTTGCCGGGCTCGCCATTGCGGGCCTCGCCGCCGGCACCAGCCTTGCGGCCGAGGAGAAGTCCGTGGCGATCACCCAGATCGTCGAGCATCCGGCGCTGGATGCCACCCGCCAGGGCGTGCAGGATGCGCTGAAGGCGGCCGGCTGGGAGGTCGGCAAGAACCTGACGTGGGACTATCAGAACGCGCAGGGCAATGTCGCCACCGCGGCCCAGATCGCCCGCAAGTTCGTAGGTGAGCAGCCGGATGCGATCGTCGCCATCGCGACGCCGTCGGCCCAGGCCGTTGCCGCGGCCACCCGCGACATTCCGGTCGTGTTCTCGGCCGTGACCGATCCGGTCGGTGCCAAGCTGGTGAGCAGCATGGAGAAGCCGGGCGGCAACGTCACCGGCGTCTCGGACCTGTCGCCGATGGACGAGCATCTGAAGCTGATCACCCGGATCACCCCCAACGTGAAGCGTCTGGGCGTGATCTACAATCCGGGTGAGGCGAATGCGGTGGCCCTGGTCGACCTGGTGGAGAAGACCGCCGGCCAGTTCGGCATGACGGTCGAGAAGGCCGCCTCGCCCAAGTCGAGCGACGTGCTCACCGCCGCCCGGTCGCTGGTCGGCAAGGTCGACGCGATCTATGTGCCGACCGACAACACCGTGGTCTCGGCGATCGAGAGCGTGGTGAAGGTCGGCCAGGATGCCGACATTCCGGTCTATGCCGGTGACACCAACTCGGTCGGCCGTGGCGCGATCGCGGCGGTCGGCTTCAACTACTACGACGTCGGCGTCCAGACCGGCGAGATGGTCGCCAAGATCCTGGCGGGCGCCAAGCCCGGCGACATTCCGGCCTCGACCGTCTCCAAGCTCGAGCTTTATCTGAATCCCGGCTCGGCCAAGGAGATGGGCGTCACCATCCCCGAGGCGGTGATCGCCGACGCCAAGGAAGTGGTGAAGTGATCTGACGGCCGGTTCGGGTCGCAGGCTGCAGGATGCCGCCCGGTCCGCCGGGCGGCATTTTTGCTGGGGCATCCGCATTGTCCCTGCCGGATCGGTCTTCGCGAAATAGTTTCATTCGTTCTACACTTCTGATATGGACTTGCGATCCGCTTGCGGCACGGGGGGTGATCCGCTACCACTGCCCCGTCACCCTGGCGGCACGACTGCCGAGCCGCCGGGGGAGACGGCGGCCGGCGGCATCAGAGGCCCGCGGCACGGCCGCAACGGGCCCTTCGGACCTGTGGGGATCACACGCGGCCCGGGCTTCGGAGACAGGCCCGGCGGACGCGGCAGACGGGAACGCAACCGACATGCTGCACGCATGCCTTCCGGCGCAGGGCTGCGCCGGGCGCCTCGGGGGAGGGGCGCGATGAGCCTGATCGCCTGGATGGGTGCGATCGAGACCGGCTTCGTCTACGCCCTGGTGGCGCTCGGGGTCTTTCTCTCTTTCCGCATCCTGGATTTTCCGGATCTGACCGTCGACGGCAGCTTCCCGCTGGGGGCTGCGGTCGCCGCCACTGCGATCGTCGGCGGCTGGGATCCCTTCCTGTCGACGGGCCTTGCCTTCGTCGCGGGCTGCGTCGCGGGCAGCATCACGGCCTGGCTGAACGTCCGGCTCAAGATCCTGAACCTGCTCGCCTCGATCCTGATGATGATCGCGCTCTATTCGATCAATCTCCGGATCATGGGCCGGCCCAATGTGGCGCTGCTGGGCGAGCGGACCGTGCTGACCCCGTTCGAGGGGCTGGGTCTGCCGTTCTATCTGCTCACCCCCCTGGTTTTCGCCGTGGTGGTGATCGCGGCGATGATCCTGCTGATCCGTTTCCTGAACAGCGAGATGGGGCTCGCCATGCGGGCGACCGGCGCCAATGCGCGCATGGCCCGTGCTCAGGGCATCAACACCGCCGCGATGACGTTGCTCGGCATGGCCCTGTCCAACGGCCTGGTCGCCATCGGCGGCGCGCTCTTCGCCCAGTCCCAGGGCAGTGCCGATGTCACCATGGGTGTCGGCACCATCGTGGTGGGCCTGGCCTCGGTGATCGGCGGCGAGGCGGTGATGTCGACCCGCACCATCGCCCGGGCGATCATCGCCTGCCTGGTCGGCGCCATTCTCTATCGCGTTGCGGTGGCGCTGGCGTTGAATGCCGGCTTCCTGGGCCTTACCGCCTCGGACCTCAACCTGGTGACCGCCGTGCTGGTCGCCGCCGCCATGGTGCTGCCGCGGGTGCTGGCCCAGCGGCGGCGCAAGGCCGTCTGAGCCGGGAGGGATGATCCGATGATCGAAGCCAAGGGCCTTCAGGTCACCTTCAATCCGGGCACGCCGCTTGAGACGCGGGCGCTGCGCGGGCTCGACCTCACCATCGGCGAGGGCGAATTCGTCTGTGTGATCGGCTCCAACGGTGCCGGCAAGTCGACCTTCCTGAACGCGCTGTCGGGCGAAATCGGGGTGGATGAGGGCCGGATCGTGATCGACGGCACCGACGTCACCCGCTGGCCGGCACGGCGTCGCGCCGGGCTGATGGCGCGGGTGTTCCAGGATCCGATGGCCGGTACCTGCGAAAAGCTGTCGATCGAAGAGAACATGGCGCTCGCCTTCTCCCGCGGGGCCAATCGCGGGCTGGGGGCCGCCGTGCGCGCCGATCGCCGCGATCGCTTTCGCGCCGCGTTGAAGCGGCTCGACCTCGGCCTCGACAAGCGGCTGGGGGATCGCATGGGGCTGCTCTCGGGCGGTCAGCGTCAGGCCGTCAGCCTGCTGATGGCCACGCTTCAACCGATGAAGATCCTGCTGCTGGACGAACATACCGCGGCGCTGGATCCGCGCACGGCGGATTTCGTGCTGCAGCTGACCCGCGATATCGTCGACGAGGGCCGGCTGACCACGCTGATGGTTACCCACAGCATGAAGCAGGCGCTGGATTTCGGCACCCGCACGGTGATGCTGCATGAGGGCCGGGTGGTGTTCGACGTCTCGGGGGAGCAGCGCAA
Source organism: Tistrella mobilis (assembly GCF_039634785.1). NCBI lineage: Bacteria > Pseudomonadati > Pseudomonadota > Alphaproteobacteria > Geminicoccales > Geminicoccaceae > Tistrella > Tistrella mobilis. The sequence goes on from NZ_JBBIAB010000001.1 coordinate 597,369, forward strand.
GGGCCTTCAGGTCGAAGATCTGCTGGCCATGTTCAAGCGCGTGCGCGGCGAGGAACTGTCCGACGACGCACTGCTGCTCGGCTGACCGGCGGTGCGATGACCGGTGGCGGGGCTTGCCCGGCCCCGCCCGGGCTGTCACTCTGATCGGACCCGATCGCACCCGCCATCCGCCCGGAGGTTCCCGGCCTTGGACTATTGCTCGTCCTGCGGCGGCCGCGTCACCCTGCGCATCCCCCAGGGCGACAGCCGGCCGCGCCACGTCTGCACCCAATGCGGCATGATCCACTACCAGAACCCCAATATGGTAGTGGGGGCGGTCTGTGTGTGGGAAGACCGCATCCTGCTCGCCCGGCGGGCGATCGCCCCCCGCGAAGGCTTCTGGACGATCCCGGCCGGGTTCCTCGAGAACGGCGAAAGCACGGCCGACGGCGCACTGCGCGAGGTGTTCGAGGAAGCCGGCGCCCGCGCCGAGATCGAGCGTCTGCTTGCGGTCTACGACATCCCCGAAATCCATCAGGTCCAGATCTTCTACCTGGCCCGGATGACGCGGGCCGAAATTTCGGCCGGCATCGAAAGCCTTGAGGTCGGCCTGTTCACCTGGGACGAGATCCCCTGGGGCGAGCTCGCCTTCCCCACGGTCAAGGCGATCCTGAAGGACTGGCAACGCCTGCATCAGGGCGATGCCGTTTCCCGCCGGGATTTCTGGCGTCCCAGACCGCCGGAACCCGAGCGGAAACCCGAGCTTGTGCCCGAGACGGAGTCGCCACCGGCGCAGGCTTGAACTATTTGGTCTCGAGCTTCCAGTTGCAGGTCTCCGCAACACCTTTTACAGCGTCTGCGGCACCCGTTAGATCGAACTCCAGCGTTCGAGGGCTTTCTCCGAAGGGGATAGTCTGAGCGACCATTCGGGACGCAGTAGCGATCTCCCGTGCGAGGGGGATCGCTTTTGGTGCAAAGGTTGCTTCATTGTCAGTAGACACGTCCCATGACGTCGTCGTGGCTTTTTGATTGTCGAGGCGTAGTGTAATATTCTTAGTTTCTTCATATATGCTGCCGGAGTCGTTTCCAAGATACTTGCCCCACGAAATATAAACATCAGTTTCATTCGATCGGCAGCGGATGATCAGGCTACCGCGTTTTTCACCAAAGCCTTTTCGCTCAGCATTTTCAAATAGAAGCGCTATTGTGGTTGTAGAGTCGTCGAGAGGATTAATTGAAGAACGGAGATCCCAGTTTCCAGGGCCATGCGTTGCAGACGTCGCAGTTCGACCGGATGCAAGGTCGTAACAGGCAAGGCGTTCAGAATTACTGGAAATATTAGTACAGTCAGAGATATTAGCTGCTTGAGTGACCGAAATCACGGCAAGGGTAGCACCGAGAAGCGTGGAAGCGGCGGTCATTAACCTCATCGTCCCTCACCACATATAGATACATATTCACGGCATTATCATGCGGGCTCGCGTTCAGCGTCAATTCTTCAGAGAGATTCAAACGTCTTCTGAAGCGAACGTCATATCAAATCGGGGGGCGATACGCCCTCGGCTCTGGCAGGTGAGACAAATCCCGCGCATGATCCATATCGGAGAAGCATCCGGCCAAGACCGGATGCCCCGGATCATCCGCAGAGGAAACGTCCCAATGTCTCTCAGCTTCAAGCGGTGGCTCGCCGCCGGGGTGGCCGCGGCCGCGCTGGTGCCGGGCCTGGCGGCAGCGCAGAGCGCGCCGGTCGCCGAATGGCAGCTCGACACCATCATTCAGCCCTCGCCGTTCCGCGGCGTCCACGGTCTGGCGGTCGCCCCCGACGGCGAAGTGCTTGGCGGCAGCGTGGTCGGCCAGCAGATCATCGGCGTCGACCCGGTCAGCGGCAAGGCCCGGGTGATCGTCGACCGGCCTGCCGGCCAGGCCGACGATCTGGTGATCGCGCCCGATGGCCGCATCGTCTGGACGGCTTTCCTGTCCGGCGAGGTCCGGGCCATCTCGGGCGATGCGCTTCAGGGCAAGGCGGCACCGGTGCAGGTGCTGGCGACGGGCCTTCCCGGCATCAACTCACTCGATTTCGATGACGGCGGCCGGCTCTATGCGACCCGGGTTTTCCTGGGCGATGCGCTTTACGAGATCGACCCGACCGGGGCGACGCCGGCGAAGCAGCTTCTGGAAGGCATGGGCGGGCTCAACGGCTTCGAGATCCGCGGTCGCACCCTCACCGGCCCGCTCTGGTTCAAGGGCAAGCTTGCCCGGGTGAACCTGGACGATCCGAAGGTCGAGGCCTTTGCCGAAGGCTTCAAGGTACCGGCTGCGGCCAATCTGGAAGCCGACGGCAAGGTGGTGGCACTCGATACCGTCACGGGCGAGGTGAAGCGCGTCGACCCGGCGACCGGCGCAGCCACCGTGATCACGAAGCTCAATCCGGCGCTCGACAACCTCGCCATCGGCGAGGACGGCACGATCTATGTCTCGAACATGGCGGAGGGGGCGATTTTCCAGGTCGACCCCAAGACCGGCGGGACGCATACCATCATCAAGGGCGATCTGGCGGTGCCGGGCGGCCTGGTGGCCGTTCCCAAGGCCGGCGGCGGCTCGACACTGCACCTGGCCGATCTCTTCGCCTATCGCACCATCGACGGGGCGACGGGCAAGGTGACCGACGTCGCGCGGGCCTATGCGAGCAATCTCGAAAATCCGATGAACGCCAATTACGACGGCGGCCGGATCCTGCTGACCAGCTGGTTCGCGGGCGGGGTGCAGATGTTCGATCCCGCGACCGGTACCGAGCTTGGCCATGTCAACAAGCTGGCCGCGCCCATGGATGCGCTGATGGCGGATGACGGCCATCTGCTGGTCCTGACCGCCGGCGGCACCATCCACAAGGCAGCCCTGGACGGCAGTGCGGCGCCGGCCGATCAGAAGCCGGTGGTGGAGCATCTGGTCATGCCGACCCGGATGATCTGGTCGGGCCCCGATCACAGATCGGTCTATGTGACGGAAACCGGCGCCGGCCGGATCGTCGAAGTCCCGGTCGACGGTCAGGCGCTTCGGGTCGTCGTGGGCGATCTGAAGGCCCCCGAGGGCCTTGCCCGCCTGCCCGATGGCCGGCTGGTGACGGTGGAAACCGGCACGGGGCAGGTGCTGGCCTTCGATCCCGAAACGGCGAAGGGCGAACTGATCTCGACCGGCCTCAAGGGCCGGGTCGGGCTGGAAGGGACCGCCGGCATGCCGCCGGCCTATATCCCGACCGGGATCGCGGTGGATGATGCCGGCCGCATCTGGGTGGCGGGCGACCGCGACGGCAGCCTGGTGCGCCTCAGCCCGCGTTGAACGGCATGAAACTCACCCCTGGTCGCCGGTGTCGCCACCGGTGGCCAGGGTGTGACGCTGGATCAGCGGCACCTGCGAGATGCTGAACAGCAGCGTCAGGGGCATGATGCCGAACAGCTTGAAGCCGACCCAGAAATCGGTGGAGAAATTCCGCCAGACCACCTCGTTGATCACCGCCAGCAGCAGGAAGAACAGGCCCCAGTTGCGGGTGATCTTCAGCCAGCCCTGATGGTCCAGAAGGAAGGCCCAGCCGACCAGCGGCTTGAGCAGCGGCCGCCCCAGGGCCAGCCCGCCCAGCAGGATGACGCCGAACAGCGTGTTGACCACGGTCGGCTTGATCTTGATGAACAGCTCGTCGTCGAAGATCAGCGCCAGCCCGCCGAAGCCCAGCACGAACACGCCCGAGACCAGCGGCAGGATCGGCACCCGGCGCTCGCGCACCCACGATATGGTGAGCGCGATGGCGGTGGCGGCCATCCAGCCGGCGGTGCCGGTCATCAGGCCGAATTTCGCGTTCAGCACGAAGAACACCACCAGCGGCCCGGCCTCAAGCGCCAGACGCATCAAGCCGGTGCCGGCATCGGCCGGGCGTTGCTCGGTGGGGCGGGCTTCGACACCGTCGTTCGGCTTGTCGGTCATCGGATCAGCTCTCCAGCCCGACCAGGGCGCGGGCGAAGGCCCGGGCCTCGAAGGGCTTCAGGTCGTCGATGCCTTCGCCGACGCCCACCGCATGGACCGGCAGGCCGAAGCGGTCGGCCAGCGCCACCAGCACGCCACCCTTGGCGGTTCCGTCCAGCTTGGTCAGCACCAGGCCGGTCAGGGGCACCATCGACTTGAAGGTTTCCACCTGATTGATCGCGTTCTGGCCGGTGGTCGCATCCAGCGCCAGCACGATCTCGTGCGGTGCCTCGGGGTCGACCTTGCCGATCACGCGGACGATCTTCTGCAGCTCGGCCATCAGCCCGGCCTTGTTGTGCAGCCGGCCGGCGGTGTCGATGAATACCAGATCCATGCCGTCGCGGCGGCCGCGCTCCACCGCGTCGAAGGCGAGGCCCGCCGCATCTGCACCGGTTTCGCGCTTCAGCACCGGCACACCGGCGCGCTGACCCCAGACTTCCAGCTGTTCCACGGCAGCCGCACGGAAGGTGTCGCCGGCGGCAAGCAGCACCCTGCGGCGCTGGGCGACGGCGGCGGACGAGAGCTTGCCGAGCGTGGTGGTCTTGCCCGTGCCGTTGACACCCACCATGACCACGACCCGCGGGCCGGAGCCGGCCGGGGCGAAGTTCAGCGGCTGCGCCACCGGCTCCAGGATCTTGGCGATCTCATCCGCCAGCAGAGCCTTGATCTCGTCCAGCCCCAGATCCTGGCCATAGCGGCCCTTGGCGAGGCCGGCGGTGACCTTCGCCGCCGTCGCCGGGCCCAGATCGGCCTGGATCAGCAGTTCTTCCAGCTCTTCCAGCGTCTCGGCGTCGAGCTTGCGCTTGGTGAAGATGCCGACCAGACCGTCGCCGATGCGGCTGCTGGTCTTCTTCAGCCCGGCCCGAAGACGGGACAGCCAGCCGCCTTTGCTCGTCTGCTCCTCGCTCAAGCGGTCGCCCTCCCTGCGGCGTCGAAATGGGTGTGGTCATGGGGGCGGGTGTGGTCGGCCGCATGATGCGGCAGGATCACGCCCGCCAGGGTTTCGTCGTCGGCTCCGGTGATCCGGGCGGTCACGATCCCGCCGACCAGCGCCGGATCGACCGGTGTCGCCAGACGCACGAGGGCGAAACCTTCGCTGCGGCCGGTATCCGCGGTCTCGAGCAGGACCGGCAGCTCGGTACCGATCTGGGTCTTGAGCCAGCCGCGAAGCCCGGCCGCGCCGGCCTCACGCAGGGCGCGCGCCCGTTCGCGCCGCACGGCCACCGGCACCTGGGGCATGCGCGCGGCCGGGGTGCCGGTGCGGGCGGAATAGGGGAAGACGTGCAGATGCACCAGCCCCATCTCCTCCACCAGCTTCAGGCTGTTGGCGAACATCTCGTCGGTTTCGGTCGGGAAGCCGGCGATCAGGTCGGCGCCGAAGACGACATCGGGACGGATGCGACGCACGGCCTCGGCGAAGGCGACCGCCTGGGCCCGATTGTGCCGGCGCTTCATCCGCTTCAGCACCATGTCGTCGCCGGCCTGGAGCGAGAGATGCAGATGCGGCATCAGCCGTGGCTCTTCCGCCAGCGCCTGCATCAGATCGGGGTCGATCTCGGCCGAATCGATCGAGGACAGGCGGAGCCGGGGCAGATCGGGCACCAGCCTCAGTACCCGGCGCACCAGATTGCCCAGGCTTGGGCGGCCGGGCAGATCGGCGCCGTAAGAGGTGATGTCCACCCCGGTCAGGACGACCTCGGCATAGCCGCGGGCCGCCAGTTCGCGCACCTGGGCCACCACCTCGCCCAGGGGCACCGAGCGGCTGTTGCCGCGGCCATAGGGGATGATGCAGAAGGTGCAGCGGTGGTCGCAGCCGTTCTGGACCTGCACGAAGGCCCGCGCACGGCCGTCCAGCCCCTCGACCAGATGGCCGGCGGTTTCACGCACCGCCATGATGTCGTCGACGAAGATCCGGGCGGGTTCGGTCGCGCCCACGAAATCCGGACCCGCCGCCGCGGCCGGAGCCGACGGGGCGAGGCGATTGGGCGTCGTGGCGAGGGCGGCGGCGAAGCGGTCGGCCTTCAGCTTGTCCTCGTTGCCGAGGACGGCGTCGACTTCCGGCATATCCGCCCAGGCTTCGGGCCGGATCTGGGCCGCGCAGCCGGTGACGACGATGCGGGCCTCGGGATCCTCGCGCCGGGCCCGGCGGATCGCCTGGCGGGCCTGACGCTCCGCCTCTGCCGTGACCGCGCAGGTGTTGAACACGATCGTCCGCCCGTCCGACGCCCCGTCACGGGCATGGCCGCGCATCACCTCGCTCTCATAGGCATTGAGGCGACAGCCGAAGGTGATGATCCGCAGGGGATCGTCAGTCTGGTCGGACATGAGGGCGGAAAACCGGATGAGGAAGCGAAGGTCAGGCGAGCAGGGACGGGTGGAGCGTCCCCTCGAAACTGGTCGCGACCGGGCCCGACATCAAGACGCGATCGTCTTCGGTCCAGGTGATGACCAGCGGGCCGCCGTCGAGCACGATCTCGACCGTACGGCCCGTGAGGCCGCGGCGGATGGCCGCAACGGCCGTGGCGCAGGCGCCGGTGCCGCAGGCGGCGGTGATGCCCGCACCGCGTTCCCAGACCCGCATGCGCAGCCTGTCGGGGCCCAGAAGATGGGCGACTTCGACATTGGTGCGCTCAGGGAAGGCGGGGTGACGCTCGATCATCGGGCCCCAGCGGGTGAGATCGATCGCCTCGGCATTGTCGACGAAGAAGACCGCATGCGGGTTGCCGACATTGACCGCCACCGGCAGCTTCAGCGGCCCGACTTCCACAGCCTCCACAGCCAGCGTGTCGGCGGGGGCGGCCAGCGGAATCTGCCGCCAGTCGAGCCGGGCGGGGCCCATGTCGACGGTGACCGTGCCGGCTTCGTGCTGCTCTGCATCGCGGCTTGCCCGGAGCAGGCCCGAGATCGTGGCGATGGTCGCGCGGCCGAGCCCGCTTTCGTCCATCAGCAGGGCGCCGACACAGCGGGTGGCGTTGCCGCAGGCGCCGACCTCGCCACCATCGGCATTGTGGATGCGCATCACCGCATCGGCACCGCCGGCGGCGATCGGGTCGTCATCGGTCGGATCGATCAGAATGAACTGGTCACAGCCGACGCCGTGCCGCCGGTCCGAGATCCGGCGGATGGTTGCGTCGTCGAGGACGAGGCCCCGGGCCGGGCCGCTCCGTCGGTCGATGACGACGAAGTCGTTGCCGAGCCCGTGCATCTTGAGGAACGGGATTCTGATCATAGCTCCGATCTTATAGGCTTCGGCCCGGCCGCCGTCCAATCAATTCGCGGCCGTCAGGGCAGGGTTGCAGACGGCGATCATGCCGGAATTTCAGTCTGTTGACCGGTCGAAGGCAGGGCCGCCGGCGGTGCCTGCACCGGCAGAAAGCAGGTGATCCGCGCGCCGCCGCCCGGGGCATCGTCGATCCGGATCCGGCCGCCATGCAGTTCGATCAGGCTGCGGGCAAGCGGCAGGCCGAGGCCCACCCCGGCCTTGCGTTCGCCGCGGCGCCGGCGCCAGAAGCGCTCGAAGACCTGTTCGCGCTCGTCCTCGGGGATGCCGGGGCCCTGGTCCGAGATGGTGATCGCCACCACAGACGGAAGACCTGCTGCCGGATCTGCGGGCCGCGCCTCGGCTGCCATGAGGACGCGGGTGTCGACAGGGGTGAAGCGCAGCGCATTGCCGAGCAGGTTGTAGAGGGCCTGACGCAGGCGCAGGCCGTCGGCATCGATCGTGCCGCATTCTGGCGGACAGTCCAGATCGATCGACACCGAGGCGGCCTTGGCGCGCTGGCGGGCGAGATCCGCCACCGACCGCAAAAGCTGGCAGACATCCACCGGGCGACGGTTGAGGGTGACGTCACCCGCATCGATGGAGGCAAGGTCGATCATGTCGTTGATCAGCACCAGCAGATGTTCCGAGGCATGCACGATATCTTCGGCATAGCCGCGCTGGCGCAGGTTCAGCGGCCCGGCCATTTCGCTGGCCAGAAGCTGGGCGAAGCCGATCACCGAATTCAGCGGGGTGCGCAACTCGTAGGAGACATGGGCCACAAATTCGGATTTGAGGCGATCGGCTTCGGCAAGGGCCGCGGCCTTGTCGCGCAGGGCACGTTCCACCCGGATGGTATCGGTGACATCGGCGAGCGACACCAGGGCGGCGCCGTCCGGAAGCGGGGTGGCGGCGATGGAGAAGAAGCGGTCGCCGGCGAGTTCAAGCGTCATCTCGCCCCGGCGGCGTTCGACCAGGGCCTCGTCCACCACCTGCCGGACCAGCTCCAGATCGTCGGCGCGGGTGGCGAGCGGTCGGGCGGCATCCAGCAGCTGGCCGAGCGGTGTTTCGATCGAGACCTGATCGGGCCGGGCCTCCAGCAATCGGGCGAAGGTCTGATTGGCGAGGCCGAGCCGACCATCGGAGCGGAACACCGCCAGTCCCTCTGCCAGGGCATCGATGGTCGCGCGCTGCACGGCGATCAGGGTGTTGTAGGACCGCTCCAGCGCCAGCCGGTCGCTGACATCCTCGTAGATGTGGACCAGCCCGCCCTGGCGGTGGGGAGCGATGATGACGTGGAGCGTGCGGCCGTCGGGCAGATGGACCAGTTCCTCCATCGGCGCGAACAGGCTGGTATAGAGCGCCAGCCGGTCGCGCTTCCAGGCCGGGAAGTTCACCACCTCGGGCAGGCGCCGGCTTTCGCGCAGGCGTTCAAGCAGCTCGCCTTCCCGCGGGCGCTGGTCCAGAAAGGCGGCATCCAGATGCCACAGCCGGGCGAAGGCCCCGTTCCAGAAGGTCAGGCGCATATCGGCGCCGAAGACCGCAATGCCGCTGGTGACGCTTTCGAAGGCTTCGATATAGCCGGCTTCCACCCGCTCCATCGCCGCTTCCGCTTCGGCGAGCGCCGTGGCGTCGAGAGCGAGGCCCACGGCAGGTCGGTCGGTTCCGGGCGGAATCTCCAGGATCTCGTATACCCGGCGCACGCCGTCGGTCACCACGGCGCGGCGTTCGCGCATCGGCAGGCCGCGATCGCGGGCGGTGCGGGCAAGAGCCCGGGCCTGGGCGATCAGGGCGCGGTTGGCGAATTCCGGCCGTTCATGCCCGTCATCGCCCAGCTGAAAAGCATCGAAGGCGGCGTTGTGGCCATCGATCGCGCCGCTGATGTCGCGCCACCAGACCGGCAAAGGCAGGGCATCGAGCAGGGCCGTGGCGGCATCTGCCCGCGCCGAGGCGGTCTCGGCGGCGACGGCAGCCGCTTCATGGGCGCGGCGTTCGGCGGCGAGCTCACGCTCGATCGATTGCAGGCGTTCGGCAATGGCTCGCCCACGCGCACGCAGCCTGATTGCGTACACGGCAAGGCCGGCCGAAAGGGCCGTCATGACTGCGGCGACGACGATCGGATCCATGGCCCGAGTTTAGCAGTCATGGCCGGGGCCGCAATCACGACACCGCACGGATCGTGCCATTGGCCCTGAACGCGACGCCGCCGCCGGGCGGACCCGGCGGCGGCGCAAGGGTGATGCGATCCCGCGAGGCGGGCGTCGCTCAGTAGCGGTAGTATTCCGGCTTGAACGGGCCTTCCGCCGGCACGCCGATATACTGCGCCTGCTTGTCGCTGAGCCTGGTCAGCTTCACGCCCAGCTTGTCGAGATGCAGCGCCGCCACCTTCTCGTCCAGATGCTTGGGCAGGGTGTAGACCTTGCGCTCATAGGCCTGGGCGTTGTTCCAGAGCTCGATCTGCGCCAGGACCTGATTGGTGAACGACGCGCTCATCACGAAGCTCGGATGGCCCGTGGCGCAGCCCAGGTTCACCAGACGACCCTTGGCGAGCAGGATCAGGCGCTTGCCACCGGGCAGCGTGATCTCATCGACCTGCGGCTTGATCTCGTTCCACTCGTAATTGTGCAGGGCCGAGACCTGAATCTCGCTGTCGAAGTGGCCGATATTGCAGACGATCGCCCGGTCCTTCATCTCACGCATATGGTCGAGCGTGATGATGTCGACATTGCCGGTGGCGGTGACGAAGATGTCGCCCTGCGGCGCCGCCTCGTCCATGGTCGTGACCTGATAGCCGTCCATGGCGGCCTGCAGGGCGCAGATCGGGTCGATCTCGGTGACCAGCACCCGGGCGCCCTGGCCGCGCAGCGCCTCGGCCGAGCCCTTGCCGACATCGCCATAGCCCGCAACCACGGCCACCTTGCCGGCCAGCATCACGTCGGTCGCGCGCTTGATGCCGTCGATCAGGCTTTCGCGGCAGCCATAGAGGTTGTCGAACTTCGACTTGGTGACGCTGTCGTTCACATTGATCGCCGGGCAGGCCAGCTTGCCGGTCTTGGCCATCTCGTAGAGGCGCAGCACGCCGGTCGTGGTCTCTTCCGAGATGCCGCGGACCTCGTTCATCAGCTCCGGATACTTCTGGTGCATGATGAGGGTCAGGTCGCCGCCGTCGTCCAGGATCATGTTCGGGGTCCAGCCATCGGGCCCCTTGATGGTCTGCTCGACGCACCACTCGTATTCCTCTTCGGTCTCACCCTTCCAGGCGAAGACCGGGATGCCGGCGGCGGCGATGCCGGCCGCTGCCTGATCCTGGGTCGAGAAGATGTTGCACGACGACCAGCGGACCTCGGCGCCCAGCGCGATCAGGGTCTCGATCAGCACGGCGGTCTGAATGGTCATGTGCAGGCAGCCGGCGATCCGCGCACCCGCCAGCGGCTTCGACGCGCCATATTCATCGCGCAGCGCCATCAGCCCCGGCATTTCGGTCTCGGCCAGCGAGATCTCCTTGCGGCCCCACTCGGCGAGGGCGATGTCCTTGACCTTGTAGTCCGTGAACGTGGTCATCGAGGGCGCTCCTGATGGGCATAGCGGCTTTGCCGGGAAACCGGCAGACGTCTCTCCCACTGGTTATAGCCCTGGCCGGCCTGATCGGGCAAGGGAATATAAAGCTATCTTTATATGGTAATATGCCGCCGCATGCGGGCCGGGCCATGAAAAAACCCGCCGGAACGGCGGGTCGGCAGGGCCGGATGCGCGGAAGACCGCCTATTCATCCTCGTCGAAGCGGTTGCCGATCAGCATGACCAGGGCATCCATGGCCTGGGGGGCGTCCGCACCGGCGGCTTCGATATCGATGGTGCAGCCCGGGCTTGCGGCCAGCATCATCAGCCCCATGATCGACCGGCCCGACACGGTCTGGCCGCAGCGGGTGACCTCGATTTCGGCCGAGAAACTGTCGGCCGTCTTGACGAATTTCGCAGCCGCGCGTGCATGCAGGCCGCGGCGGTTGATGATCTCGACGGTGCGCTTCAGGCGATCGCCCGAGGGGGCGGCGGACTGGCTCATCGGGCGGGGGCTCCCTCGGGTCAGCGGCCGTCGCCGGCGAGCAGGGTGCTCGCGACGTTGATGTATTTGCGCCCGGCGTCCTGGGCGCTGGCCACGGCCTTGGCGAGCGGCTCGGTCTCGCGCACGCTGGCGAGCTTGATCAGCATCGGCAGGTTCACGCCGGCGATCACCTCGACATGGGCCCGATCCAGGATCGAGATCGCGAGGTTGGAGGGGGTGCCACCGAACATGTCGGTCAGGACGATCACGCCATCGCCGCCGTCGACGGCGGCCACCGCGTCGATGATGTCCTGGCGGCGCTTTTCCATGTCGTCGTCGGGGCCGATGCAGATCGCCTTCATGGCCTTCTGAGGGCCGACGACATGTTCGGTTGCTGCCACGAATTCGTCGGCGAGCCGGCCGTGCGTCACCAGTACCAGACCGATCATCGGTTCCGTCGTCACCTTGTTGTGGAGGCTCCGGCACCGCCCGCCATCGTGGCCGCGCGCCGGGGCCCCTCAGTTCAGGGGCAGCCACCTGCCGGCGAAGGCGCGCAATGCCGCCTCAGACCGGTTTCGCAGCCGGGGATCCCGTTCGCGCCAGATCCGCGTCGGGCATGTCGCGATGGCGTACTGTAACCCGCCACCCGTCCTGCCTCAATTCCTCTGCGAGACGTTCGGTGACGAAGACCGAGCGGTGTTTGCCGCCGGTGCAGCCCACCGCCACCGTCAGATAGGATTTGCCCTCGCGGGCATAGGCCGGCAGCAGCAGGCGGATGAGGTCCAGCATCCGGTCGAAGAAGGGGGCGAACAGCGGATCGGCCGCGACATGGGCGCCCACCGACGGATCCAGACCGGTAAGCGGCCGCAGCAGCGGATCGTAATGCGGATTGGCCAGAAACCGCACGTCGAAGACCAGATCGGCATCGCGCGGCAGGCCATTGCGGAAACCGAAGGAGGTGACCGAGAGCTGCAGCCCCGGAGAGCCGCCGAAGGCGAACAGCTCCGACGCCTTGCGCCTGAGGTCGGTCAGGCTGAACTCGCTGGTGTCGAGCACCACATCGGCGCGGTCGCGCAAGGGGGCGATCAGCGCCCGCTCGTCGCGGATGCCGTCTTCGACCGGGCGATCGGTTGCACTGGCAAGCGGATGCCGGCGCCTGGTCTCGGTGTAACGGCGGTAGAGCACCTCGTCGTCGCAGTCCAGAAAGACGACCGTGGCGGCAAGCCCGGGCAGGGCGGCGACCTGGCTCAGCGCCTGATCGACCGCGGCGGCATCGAAGCCGCGGGTGCGCACGTCCACGCCCACCGCCAGCGCCTCGCCCGGCGCCATGGCTTCGACCGCGGGCGCCATCAGCCGGACGGGCATGTTGTCGATCGTCTCGTAGCCCAGATCCTCCAGCGCCTTCAGCAGCGAGGTCCGGCCGGCGCCGGACAGGCCGGTGATCACCAGCAGGCGGGCGGGGCCATTCGCATCGGGTCGGGCTGCAGCGGGCCGGGCGATCGGGGTCATGTATGCCTCTGAAGCGGATCGAGCACGGCAGCCAGGGCTGCGCGCAACTTGGCCGGCGCCGAGGCCTCCACCGCCACCAGGTCGATCACCGGAACGGCGGCGCCGGCAAGCATGACGGCATCGGGCATGGGCAGGCGCTCAATCCTGTGCCCCGGCGGATGGAGGCGGACCGCCAGACGCACCGGGACGGGCGCCGACATCTCGGTGCGCAGGATGCCGACCCCGCGTACCTCGATCAAGCCGCAAAGCGCCGCAGGGGCAGAGGCGACAGGCCATGGTGCATCCGGCGTTTCTGCCGCCTGCAGCACCACGCGGTCGTCGGCGACCAGCCGCGCGCCGGCATCGATCAGCCGCAGGGCCAGATCGGATTTGCCCACGCCGCTCGGCCCGGTCAGCAGAACGCCGGCCGGGCCGATGCAGATGCAGGTGGCGTGAATGGTCTGCGGGTCCGTCGCCATGGCAAGGCTGCGCCCCTCGGTCCGGTCGCGCGCGCGCGCGCCCCGTGTTCAGGCGGCCTTGCTCGATGCGTCGTCGGTGAGCAGTGCGTAGAGCGCTTCGGCCGTGTCGGAGCCGCGAAGCTTGTCGCAGACCCGTTCATCCCGCAGCAGCCGCGACACCCGCGCCAGCGCCTTCAGATGGTCCGCCCCGGCCGATTCCGGGGCCAGCAGCAGGAAGATCAGATCGACCGGCTGGTCGTCCACGGCGTCGAAATCGATCGGGCGCTCCAGCCGGGCGAACAGGCCCTGGACCCGGTCCAACCCGCCCAGCCGGCCATGGGGAATGGCGACGCCGTTGCCGACGCCGGTCGTCCCCAGGCGCTCGCGCTCGAGCAGCGTCTCGAAGATGGTGCGTTCGTCGATGCCTGTCAGATCGGCCGCCCGTTGCGACAGATCCTGAAGAACCTGCTTCTTGCTGCTGGACTTCAGGGATGCAAAGACCCCCTCCGGACGCAGCAGATCCGCGATCTCCATGACGATCGAAACCTCTTGTGGGAAAGCCGGGGCGCCCGTGCGGCCCCGGCTTACACGTCGGATGGCCCCCTCCGGGACCGGGAGCGGCGATCCGGTGGCCGTCGGGGCCGGATGCCGCGACCGGCCCGGTACCGACGTTCCGGCGTCTCCGCCGTTCGACGTCGACCCTCAGGCCGGCTGGCGCGGATCGACCCAGCCGATATTCCCGTCCTCGCGACGGTAGACCAGATTGAGCCCGCCATGTGCCTTGTTGCGGAACAGCAGCGCGGCCTGATCCGCCAGGTCCATGCGCATCACCGCCTCTCCCACGGTCAGGGACAGGATGGCGGTGTCGGTTTCCGCAATCACCACCGGGTGGCCGTCGGCCACGTCCTCACGCTCGACCGTCTCGTCCTCCTCGGCGGCGAGAACGTAGGCGCGGGCCGGGATGGATGCAAATGAATTCTGTGCAGCATCGGCCCGCGCGTCAGTGCGGTGATGATCCCGCAGGCGCCGCTTGTAGCGCCGAAGCTGCTTTTCTGCACGGGAGAGTGCCTGATCGAAGGCGACGTAGATCTCGTCGGAGGCGCCGCTGGCCTTCATCATGACGCCGCGGCGGGCATGAACCGAAATATCGCAGCGGAACAGATGAGCATCCCGGCCGAAGGCGACATGGGCGTCGATGGCATCGTCGAAATACTTGCTGACGCCGCGGTCCAGTTCCTCGGAGACGTGGTCGCGCAGGGCGTCGCCGACGTCGATCTGCTTGCCCGTAACGGTAAGCTGCATGTTCCCTCGCCTGTCGCTTGTCCGCATCCGGCATCTGCGATGGGGCAGGGCGCGACAGAGTGCCGCGCGCCCCGCACCGGCGCATTGCCGGGGGCGGATCGTTGACGGGGCCGTCGGGCCGGCCGGCCTCCCTTCCGGCAGGTCCGCAGTGGGGGCCGATCCCTGGTGTCAGCGCCTGGCCATCTTGGCCCGGCGGCGCTGGACCGAGGATCCGATCCCCATCCCCTCCCGATACTTTGCGACAGTTCGGCGCGCGATGTCGATGCCATCCGCAGCCAGCAGCTCGACCAGCTTGTCGTCGGACAGAATCGCATCGGCGCTCTCGCCGTCGATCAGTTCCTTGATCCGGTGCCTCACCGCCTCGGCCGAGACCGATCCGGAGCCGTCGGCGGTGGCGATCGCGGCGGTGAAGAAGAACTTGAGTTCGAACAGGCCGCGGGGCGTGGCCATGTACTTGTTGGCGGTGACCCGGCTGACGGTGCTTTCATGCATGCCGATCGCATCGGCGATGTCGCGCAGGGTCAGCGGCCGCAGATGGCGGATGCCATGGGCGAAGAAGCCGTCCTGCTGACGGACCAGCTCGCTGCCCACCTTCAGGATCGTGCGGGCGCGCTGGTCCAGCGCTTTCACCAGCCAGCTTGCGGTCTGCATCCGCTCGGAAATGTATTCGCGCTCGGCCTTGGACTTCGCCTGGGCCGTGATGGTGGTCGCATAGGCGTGATCCACCAGAACCCGGGGCAGGGTCTCGGGGTTGAGCTCGATCTGCCAGCCGCCGTCGGGGCGGGGGCGGAGCAGGATGTCGGGCACTACGGTCTGCAGCGGATCCGCGCTGAAGCGCAGGCCGGGGCGCGGATCCAGGGCGCGCAGCTCGCGGATCATGTCGTCGAGGTCTTCATCGTCGACCCCGGTCACCCGCTTCAGCCGGGTCCGGTCGCCCTGGGCCAGCAGGTCGAGATTGGCGAGCAATGCCTGCATGGCCGGATCCAGGCGATCACGCTCGGCCAGCTGCAGGCCAAGACATTCGGCCAGATCCCGGGCGAAGACGCCGGTCGGGTCCAGCCCCTTCAGCCTGGTGAGCACCGTCTCGACGCGCGTGGTGTCGATCCCGATCAGCTGGGCCGCCTCGGCCGTGGTCATGGTCAAATAGCCATTTTCGTCCAGCAGGCCGGCGAGCACTATTGCGATCGCCCGTTCGATCCCTTCCGGGATCTCGACCGCGATCTGTTCCTCAAGATGGCGGGCAAGGGTGGTGGCCTCGCTGGTGCGGGCTTCAAAGCCCTCGTCGTCGCCATCGAAATTCATGTCGCCGCCGCGGCCGACCGGCCCGCCGGCATCGAAGCCGAGGCCCGGATCCAGGTCCATCTCGCGCTGGGCCGGGGTTTCCTGGGACGGTGCCGGGCCGTCGCTCTCGAACATGCCGGCGATATCGGCGTCGAGAGGGGCGTGTTCGGAATCCGGCATGACGTCGCTGCCGACCAGTTCGGTCAGCTCGGTGCGGGCTCCCGGCTCGAAAGCGGGGTCCTGGCCCCGCGGATCGTCGCCGGCATCGCCGGTCGCAAGCGCCGTCAACGGTTCGTCACGTTCTTCGGCGCGGACCAGCAGCGGGTTCTGCAGCAGCTCTTCGTCCACGAAGGCGCCGAGTTCGATATTGTTCAGCTGCAGCAGCTTGATGGCCTGCTGCAGCTGGGGCGTCATGACCAGCGCCTGGGAAAGCTTGATGTCCAGTCTCTGGCTGAGCGCCATCCGCGGGCTCCTAGAGGCTGAACCGGTCGCCGAGATAGACGCGGCGCACGTCGTCGTTGGCGACGATGTCTTCGGGGGCGCCCTCCATCAGCACGGTGCCGTCGTGCAGGATGTAGGCGCGATCGATGATGTCGAGCGTTTCGCGGACATTGTGATCGGTGATCAGCACGCCGATGCCGCGATGCTTCAGATGCGAGACCAGATCGCGGATATCGGCCACCGCGATCGGATCGATGCCGGCCAGCGGCTCGTCGAGCAGCACGAAAGCCGGGCTGGTCGCCAGCGCACGCGCAATCTCCACCCGCCGCCGCTCACCGCCCGAGAGTGCAATGGCGGGCGTCCGGCGCAGATGGCTGATCGAGAATTCGGCCAGCAGTTCGTCCAGCATGGTTTCGCGCTTGTCGCGTACCGGCTCGGCCACTTCCAGGGTCGCGCGGATGTTGTCTTCCACCGTCAGTCCCCGGAAAATCGAGGCTTCCTGCGGCAGATAGCCGATGCCCAGGCGCGCACGCCGGTACATCGGCAGGGTGGTCACGTCGTCGCCGTCGAGCAGGATCCGGCCGTAATCGGCCGAGATCAGCCCGGTGATGATGTAGAAGCAGGTGGTCTTGCCGGCACCGTTGGGGCCAAGCAGCCCCACCGCTTCCCCGCGGGCGACGTTGAGCGACACGTCGCGCAGCACGGGGCGCTTGCGGTAGTGCTTGCCCAGCGACTGGGCGACCAGCCCCGCCGGCACATCGCCGCCCGCATCCGCGCGCTCGGGCGCGTCGGCGGCAAGCCTGCCGGGTATGTCCTGATGGCCAGAGGTCAAGGGCTCGGTGTTCCTCGTCGATGATGCGGCCCTGTCGGCGGGCCGCCGCGTCACGTCTTGTCGGTCATCACTTCTTTTCAGGCACGAACAGGCCGCGCACCGGGCCCTTGCGGCCGCTTTCCAGCGTGCTGCGGCCCTTGTTCAGGTCGAGCACCAGCCGCTCGCCTTCAAGCTGGCTGCGGCCCTGGGTGAGCTTTACCGCGCCGGTCAGCGTGATCATGCCCTTGTTGACATCATAGACGCCGACATCGCCGCGGGCGCTCTCATTCGGGGTGATGATCTGCACATGACCGTCGGCCTCGATCTTCGAGATCTCGCCGGCGGCATCGGCAAGACCGCCGCCCTGCTGCCCCTCACTCTGGCCCGCCTGCGGCGGGGCCTGCTTCGCCCCCTTCGCGCCGGGCTGGGCGACATGGACCTTCAGCGTATCCGCATAAAGGGTCATGGTGCCCTGAACCGCCTTCACCTCGCCGCGAAACGTCGCCACCCGCTCGACATCCGCCCATTCAAGCGAGTCCTGGGCGGTGATTTCGATCGGCTGCGAGGTGTCGATGCTGGAGGTGCGGATGGCGCTCTGCGCCGCAGCCGGCACGGGGGCGAGCACCGGGATCACGGCGGCCGCCGATCCAAGGGCCGTCACCAGCAGGGCGAGGGCCGCACCGTGACGGCGGCCCGTGGAAAGGCTGAAGGGCATGCGCGCTCCTGACGTCATCTCTCAACACCCGGATAGCCCGTCACGCGGACAGGGCCATCGAAGGTGATGGTGTCATTTTCCCGCCGGGCGGTGAAGCCGGCGGCGTCGATGCTTCCCACCGGGCCATGCGCCACCACCGGGCTGTCGCTCCGGATGGTTCCGCTGCCCAGTTCGGCGTCCACCCGTTCGGTCGACATGGCGTAGCCTGTCTCGGCGATCACCTCGACATCGCCCTCGAGCTTCAGCCGTTCGGCGTCACGATCGAAGGCGCCCGTCTTGGCCCGGATGGCGAGCCAGGTTCCGTCCGAGGCGGTCATGTCGGCGCGGATGGTCTTGAGCGTGATCTGCGAACTGTCGACCGAGGGCTGGGTCGCCTCGTCGGCTTCCACCCGGAATGGCCGGCCGTCCGCATCCACACCCGTAAATCTGGGTTCCAGCATCCGGAGCGCATCCACATCGTCCCGGACGATCTCGGAATATCCTATACGGGCATCGCCGCCGATGCCCGACAATTGCGACCACACGAGCACCAGCACGATCAGCCCGGCGCCGACCGCGGGCAGCAGGATCCGCGCCAGCCGCACGAACCGGCTGTAGCGGCTGCGCCGGCGCGGGGCCCGGGGGCCCGTCGGCAAGGGGGGCATTCTGGGCGTCTCGGCCATGGTCGGCTCGTCTAACTCCGGGCGGGACAGGATGGGGAGAGATAAGGGCTGGGGCGCCGTTCGGTCCATACCGACCTTCAGGCCACACCGGCCCTCAGGCAGTCGTGGACGTGGAGGATACCCACGGGCCGGCCGTCGTCATCCACCGCAAACAGGGCGGTGATCTTGTAGGCATTCATTATCGCCAGCGCCTCGGCGGCCAGGGCGCGGGCGCGGATGGTCTTGGGCGCGGCCGTCATCACCTCCGACACCTTGCGGGCGGCGAGATCGGGGCCCATGTGCCGGCGCAGGTCGCCATCGGTCACGATGCCGGCAAGCCGGCCGGCATCGTCCGTCACGCCGACGCAGCCGAAGCTTCTGGCGCTGATTTCGATCAGCGCCTCGGCCATCGGGCGGTCCGGGGTGATCAGCGGCAGGTCCTGGGGGCCGTGCATGATGTCGGCCACCTTCACCAGTCGCGCACCCAGCTTGCCGCCCGGGTGAAAGACGCGGAAATCCTCGGCGGTGAAGCCGCGCCGGTCGAGCAGTGCCATCGCGATCGCATCCCCCAGCGCCAGCGTCATGGTGGTTGACGTGGTGGGGGCAAGCTGCAGCGGGCAGGCCTCCGGTGCCGGCGGCAGGATCAGCGCCACATCGGCGGCCTCGGCCAGCGGGCTGGCGCTGCGGGCGGTGATGCCCACCAGCGGGATGCCGAAGCGCCGGCTGTGGGCCAGAATATCCGACAGCTCCGGCGTCGCCCCGGAATTGGACAGGGCCAGAATGGCATCCTGGCGGGTGATCATGCCGAGGTCGCCATGGCTCGCCTCGGCCGGGTGCACGAACTGGGCGGGTGTGCCGGTGGAGGCGAGCGTGGCGGCGATTTTGGCGCCGACATGGCCGCTCTTGCCCATGCCGGTGACGATCACCCGGCCCTTCGTGGCGTAGAGCAGGTTCACCGCGCGCGCGAAATCGGGCCCCAGCCCGGCGCGCAGGGCTTCGAGCCCGGCGATCTCGAGCGCGAGCGCCTGTTCGGCCGCGGCAAGGGCGCGGCCGTCATCGGCGGCGGTGCGGGGGGCGGTCTCGGCGGTCATCGGCACGGTGTCCCGTGGTCGTGTGCGGGGGGCATGTGCGGCAGAGGGCGGCACATGCGGATCAATATGGTTGGCCCGCCTGCCGCGTGAAAGGGCAGTTGCGGCCGCATGTTCCGCCGGGCGGAATGGGCGGCGGGCCTGGCCGGTCAATGGGCGAAGATGTCGGGTTCTTCCCAGCCCAGCAGATCCAGCCTCGCGCGGGCCGGCAGGAAATCGAAGCAGGCGCGGGCCAGATCGGTGCGGCCCTCGCGCGCGAGCATTTCATCGAGCACGCGCTTCACCGCATGCAGATGCAGCACATCGCCGGCGGCATAGCTCTGCTGTTCGGGGGTCAGCTGATCCGCACCCCAGTCGGAAGACTGCTGCTGCTTGGAGATCTCGACGCCGATCGTCTCGCGCAGCAGGTCGCGCAGGCCGTGCCGGTCGGTATAGGTCCGGATCAGCTTGGATGCGATCTTGGTGCAGTAGACCGGCCGGCAGTCGATGCCGAGCCGTTCATGCAGCACCGCCAGATCGAACCGGGCGAAGTGAAAGATCTTAAGGACGTCCGGATCTTCCAGCAGGGCGGCCAGCCGCGGCGCCGTGGTCTGGCCGCGGGCGATGCGCACCAGATGAGCGTCGCCGTCGCCGGCTGAAATCTGCACCAGGCACAGCCGGTCCCGATGCGGCTTCAACCCCATGGTTTCGGTGTCGATGGCGATCGATGCCGGCCGGCCGAAATCCTCGGGCAGGTCGCCTTCGTACAGGTGAATGGTCATCCGGCCGCGCCTCCGCTGTCGTCACGGCAGACCCACTGCCTGCCGAGGCAAGGTTTTAGCGCAAGCCGATCCCCCCCGCCAAGTGGGGATGGCCGCTGCCGGACGTCATCCGATCGTCATCAAGCCGCGGCCGGATCATGACTTTCCGTCGCATCGGGCGGCTCCGGCGTTGCGTCGCGGCACCCGCCGGATTATGTGTAGCCCCAGGTTTGCGCGACCGGCGGTGCCGGACCAGGAGAGGGAGACTTTGATCGCCATGAAGGATCGGCTCGTCACGGTATTCGGCGGCTCGGGCTTCCTCGGCCGCTATGTCGTCGCGCGGCTTGCCCGCACCGGCGTGCGGATCAGGGTGGCGGTGCGTGATGCGGACCGGGCCCTGTTCCTGAAGCCTGCGGGTGATGTCGGCCAGATCGCGATCATGTCGTGCGACGTGACCGACGCAGCCCAGGTGCGGGCGGCGCTCACCGACGCTTCGGCGGCGATCAATCTGACCGGGATCCTGGCCGAAGGCTGGGGCGCCACCTTCGACGGCGTCCATGTCCAGGGCGCCGGCAACATCGCGAAGGCTGCGGCTGACGCCGGACTTAGGGCCCTGGTCCATGTCTCGGCGATCGGCGCCGATCCGGAAAGCAGCTCGGCCTATGGGCGGACCAAGGCCGCCGGCGAGGCGGCGGTGCGCGAGGCCTTCCCGACGGCGGTGATCCTGCGTCCCAGTATCCTGTTCGGCCCCGAGGACGACTTCTTCAACCGTTTCGCTGGGATGACCCGCATCTCCCCGGCCCTGCCGCTGATCGGTGGCGGCCAGACCCGCTTCCAGCCCGTCTGGGTGGTGGATGTCGCCGAGGCCGTGGTGCGCTCGCTTGAAGAGCCGGAATTTGCCGGTCGGACCTTCGAACTGGGCGGCCCCAGGGTCTACAGCTTCGCCCAGATCCTGGAATACATCCTGACCACCGTGCGCAAGCATCGCGGTCTGGTGCCGATGCCCTGGGCGCTTGCCGGGGTGGTGGCCCGTTTCGGCGATCTGCTGCCCGGCGGCATGGCGCCGCTGACCACGGACCAGCTGCGGATGCTGAAGCGCGACAATGTCGTGGCCGAGGGCGCCGAAGGGTTTGCCGCCTTCGGCATCCGCCCGACCCCGGTCGAGGCGGTGGTGCCGGATTATCTGGCCCGCTATCGCGCCTGGATCCATCGGCCGCGCGACGGCCGCGCCGGGAACTGAGCTGCTTTTCAGCGCCGAGGCCTGATATGCGGCCGGCCCCGACGGGGCCGGCCGCATGCTTTTCCGGGGGATGGCATGGCCGCGCGGCGCCGGGCGGTCGATCTGCGCTTGGCTTACCATCAATTCTTCTGAAACAAAAGCTTGTGGTGATATAGGTCAGGAAATGCGACCATTATCCCGACAAGCATTGCGGATCTACCTGCGAATCGCTCGCAACCCGGGGGCACCGGAAGAAAAGTAGTCCAGTTTCGGACCTTTCATCACGTTTTTACTCGCCAGGCGGTCTGGAAAGGCGTATATGACCTTCGAAGGCCTCCGTGCGCGCAAGGGGCGGGGTCCGGCTGTGTCGATCTGTCGGTGGAATGACCGGGATCGGGCGGGACGGATCCCTGATCAGCCTCCCCGGCGTTCGCGTCGTCTTCCGCCCGCCCGAGGCGGACCCTGACGCGACCGCAGACGACATGCCCGCAGCCAGGAACAGCCCCGGACCCGCCCGACCTGGCGGGTTGCCGATGCAGAACCCTGCCGGCACGGACGCCACCCTGACAAAGACGTCGCCCGCGACCCTTCTGTGGGTCCCGGACGGCACCGAACCGATCCGCGGCGCGGCCCCGGCCGAAGCGCGCGGACACCCAACCCCCTGCCGGGCAGGACATGCCCGGCCCACGGTCGAAGGACGAGGACCATGGCGCGCAAGCTGATGCAGTTCACCCGTATCGAGCAGAAGATGCCCGAGAAGCGAACCGCTCAAACCCGCGCCAAAGATTTCGGCGAGATCTATGCGGGGTTTGCGCCGGAACAGGCGGCCACCCAGGCCTCGCGCTGCTCCCAGTGCGGCATTCCGTTCTGCCAGGTGCATTGCCCGCTGCAGAACAACATCCCCGACTGGCTGAAGCTGACCGCCGAAGGCCGGCTGGAAGAGGCCTATACCATCTCGTCGGCGACCAACACCTTCCCCGAGATCTGCGGCCGCATCTGCCCGCAGGATCGTCTGTGCGAGGGCAACTGCGTCATCGAGAAGGGCTTCAACTCGGTGACCATCGGGTCGGTGGAGAAGTACATCACCGAGACCGCCTTCGAGAACGGCTGGGTCAAGGCGCCGAAGCCGGAGCGCGAACTGGGCCTGTCGATCGGCATCGTGGGCGCCGGGCCGGCCGGCCTTGCGGCGGCCGAAATGCTGCGCCGCCGGGGCTATGAAATTCATGTCTATGATCGCTACGACCGCGTCGGCGGGCTGCTGATCTATGGCATCCCCAATTTCAAGCTCGACAAGCAGGTCGTGCTGCGCCGCTGGAAGCTGCTTGAAGAGGGTGGGATCAAGTTCCACCTTGGCGTCGATATCGGTCGCGACGTGACGATCGAGGAGCTGCGCCAGCGTCACGAGGCGGTGCTGATCGCGACCGGCGTTTATCAGTCGCGTGAGATCAAGGTGCCGGGCGTGGGGCTTCAGGGTGTCGAGAAGGCGCTCGACTTCCTGACGGCGTCGGACCGGCTCAATCTGGGCGATGCGCTGTCCGACGAGATGCAGGCGCGGTTCTCGGCCAAGGGCAAGAACGTGGTCGTGGTCGGCGGCGGCGACACCGCCATGGACTGCGTGCGCACCTCGATCCGTCAGGGCGCCCAGTCGGTGACCTGCCTCTATCGCCGCAACCGGCAGAACATGCCCGGCTCGCAGCGCGAGGTGGCGAATGCGACGGAAGAAGGCGTCACCTTCGAGTGGCTGTCCAACCCCGAAGCCTTCCTCGGTAACGAGAAGGTCGAGGCGGTGCGGGCCGTGCGCATGCGCCTGGGCGCACCCGATCCGTCGGGGCGTCAGTCGCCGGTGGTGGTCGAGGGCAGCCAGTTCACCCTGAAGGCCGACCTGGTGATCAAGGCGCTGGGCTTCGACCCTGAAGATCTGCCGGTGCTGTTCCACTGCCCCGATCTGGTGACCACCCGCTGGGGCACGCTCAAGACCGATATCCGCACCTTCATGACCAGCGTCGACGGCGTTTTCGCCGCCGGTGACATCGTTCGCGGTGCCTCGCTGGTCGTCTGGGCGATCCGCGACGGCCGCGACGCCGCCGAGCAGATCGACCGCTATGTCCGCAATCGCATCACCGCTGCCGAGCAGTCGGCGGCTGCCAGCTGAACGCCTGGACGGGAGACAGAGCCATGTCCGAGATCATCCGCGAGACGGCCGAGACCTTCGTTGCCGCCTGGGCTGCCAACAAGGCCAAGCTGGAAGCCGCCCATGCCTATAACCCGGCCGACGAGCACGACGCCTGCGGCGTCGGCCTCGTCGCCTCGATCGACGGCACGCCCCAGCGGCGGGTCGTCGAGGCCGGCATCACCGCGCTTTCCAACCTGATGCACCGCGGTGCGGTCGACGCCGACGGCAAGACCGGCGACGGCGCCGGCATCCATCTGCAGATCCCCAAGGACTTCTTCCGCGAGCATATCGAGCGCACCGGCCACCGCATGGCCGAGGGCAGCGAGCTGGCCGTGGGGCAGGTCTTCCTGCCGCGCAACGATTTCGGCGCCCAGGAGCTGTGCCGCACGATCGTCGAGAGCGAGATCCTTGAACTCGGCTACACGATCTATGGCTGGCGCCAGGTGCCGGTGAACACCCGGGCGATCGGCGAGAAGGCCGCGGCGACGCGGCCCGAGATCGAGCAGATCATGATCGCCAACGACAAGGGCAACGGCACCGTCGCCTTCGAGCGCGATCTCTATCTCATCCGTCGCCGGATCGAGAAGAAGGTCCGCGAGGCGAGCGTCGCCGACTTCTACATGTGCTCGCTGTCCAGCCGCTCGATCATCTACAAGGGCATGTTCCTGGGCGAGCAGCTGACGGTGTTCTATCCCGACCTGCTCGACGAGCGGTTCGTGTCGAACTTCGTCGTCTACCATCAGCGCTATTCGACCAACACCTTCCCGACCTGGTCGCTGGCCCAGCCCTTCCGGATGCTCGCCCATAACGGTGAGATCAACACCGTGCGCGGCAACAGCAACTGGATGAAGAGCCACGAGACCCTGATGGTCTCGGAGGTCTTCGGGCCGGCGGGCGAGGACATCAAGCCGCTGATCCCGCAGGGCAGCTCCGACTCGGGCGCACTCGATGCGGTGTTTGAGGCGCTGTGCCATGCCGGCCGTTCGGCGCCGCTGGTGAAGCTGATGCTGGTGCCGCCGGCGTGGTCGAAGGTGCCGGACGTGCCGGAGGCGCACCGTTCGCTTTACGCCTATCTGAACACGGTCATGGAGCCCTGGGACGGCCCGGCGGCGCTGGCGGTCTATGACGGTCGCTGGATCGCGGCGGGCATGGACCGCAACGGTCTGCGCCCGATGCGCTATGCCATCACCGCCGACGGCCTGCTGGTCGTGGGGTCGGAAGCCGGTATGGTGCCGCTGACCGATCAGGACGTGATCGAGAAGGGGCGGGTCGGCCCGGGCGAGATCCTGGGTGTCGACCTCCAGGAGGGTAAGCTCTACCACGACCGCGCGCTCAAGGACCTGCTCGCGGCGGAGCATGACTATGCCTCCTGGGCGGGCAAGACCACCCGGCTCGGCGCGCTGATCGATCAGGTGCCCGCACCCCAGCCGCGCTTCAACGCCGACGAGCTTCGCCGGCGTCAGCTGGCCGTCGGCCTGACCATCGAGGACCTGGAGCTCATCCTTCATCCCATGGTGGAAGAGGGCAAGGAAGCCGTGGGCTCGATGGGCGACGACGCGCCGATCGCGGTGCTCTCCAGCCATTATCGCGGCCTGCACAACTTCTTCCGGCAGGAATTCAGCCAGGTGACCAACCCGCCGATCGACCCGCTCCGCGAGGAGATGGTCATGACGCTGGATACCCGCCTCGGCAACCTGGGCAACGTCTTCGCCCAGGACGAGAGCCAGATGAAGATCCTGCTGCTCGACAGCCCGGTCGTGACCAACCGCGCCTATGCCGCCATGCGCCGCTACATGAAGGATCGTGCGGTCGAGATCGACTGCACCATGCCGGCCGGTGCGGGCGAGGGCGTGCTGAAGAAGGCGCTGGAGCGGATCCGTCGCGAGGCGGAGGATGCCGTGCGCGGCGGTGCCGAGCACATCATCCTGACCGACGAGCGGCTGGACGAGACCAATGTCGCCGTGCCGATGATCCTGGCGGCGGGCGGTGTGCACACCCATCTGGTGAAGCAGAAGCTGCGCACCTTCTGCTCGGTCAACGTCCGCTCGGCCGAATGCCTCGATGTGCAGTACATGGCGGTGCTGGTCGGTGTCGGCGCCACCACGATCAACGCCTATCTGGCCGAGGAGACGATCTATGATCGTCATCGCCGCGGCCTGTTCGGCGATCTGACGGTCGACGAGGCGGTGTCGAACTTCAAGCACGCCGCCGATCTGGGCCTGCTCAAGGTGCTCTCGAAGATGGGCATCTCGGTGATCAGCAGCTATCGCGGCGCCTACAACTTCGAGGCGGTGGGCCTGTCGCGGTCGCTGGTGGCCGAGTTCTTCCCCGGCATGTCGTCGCGTGTCTCGGGCATCGGCCTCGCCGGTATCGAGCGCAAGACCATCCGCCAGCACGAGCGCGGCTTCCAGGGTGGCGCCTCGATCCTGCCGATCGGCGGCTTCTACCGCTACCGGGCGAAGGGTGAGGCGCATGGCCATGACGGCCGGCTGATCCACATGCTTCAGACGGCCGTCGCCAGCGACAGCTACACCCTCTACAAGAAGTATGCCGAGGGTGTGCGGGCGCTGCCGCCGATCCATCTGCGCGACCTGCTGGACTTCAAGACCAACCGCAAGCCGGTGCCGGTCGACGAGGTCGAGAGCATCACCTCGATCCGCAAGCGGTTCGAGACCCCGGCCATGTCGCTGGGCGCGCTGAGTGCGGAAGCGCACGAGACGCTGACCATCGCGATGAACCGGATCGGTGCGCATTCGAACTCGGGCGAGGGCGGCGAGAGCCGCGATCGCTTCCAGCCGCGTCCGAACGGGGACAACGCCAACTCCGGCACCAAGCAGGTCGCCTCGGGCCGCTTCGGCGTGACAACCGAGTACCTGAACAACTGCCGCGAGATCCAGATCAAGGTGGCGCAGGGTGCCAAGCCCGGTGAAGGCGGGCAGCTGCCCGGCTTCAAGGTGACGGTCGAGATCGCGAAGCTCCGGCATTCGACGCCGGGCGTGATGCTGATCTCGCCCCCGCCGCACCACGACATCTATTCGATCGAAGATCTGGCGCAGCTGATCTACGACCTGAAGCAGGTCAACCCCGATGCCGAGGTCTCGGTGAAGCTGGTCGCCCGCTCGGGCATCGGCACCATCGCGGCCGGCGTCGCCAAGGCCAATGCCGACGTGATCGTGATCTCGGGCCATAACGGCGGCACCGGCGCCAGCCCGCAGACCTCGATCAAATATGCCGGCGTGCCCTGGGAGATGGGCCTGTCCGAAGCCAACCAGGTGCTGACGCTCAACCGTCTGCGCCACCGGGTGCGGCTGCGTACCGACGGCGGCCTGAAGACCGGCCGCGACGTCGTCATCGCCGCCATGCTCGGTGCCGAGGAATTCGGCATCGGCACCACCTCGCTGGTGGCGATGGGCTGCATCATGGTCCGTCAGTGCCACAGCAACACCTGCCCGGTGGGCGTGTGCACCCAGGATCCGGCGCTGCGTGCCAAGTTCGACGGCACGCCCGAGAAGGTGGTGAACCTGTTCACCTTCATCTCGGAAGAGGTGCGCGAGATCCTGGCCCAGCTCGGTGCCCGGTCGCTGAACGAGATCATCGGCCGGTCGGACCTGCTGTCGCAGGTCAGCCGCGGCAGCGCGCATCTGGACGATCTGGACCTGAACCCGATCCTGGCCCAGGCCGATCCGGGCGATCTGCCCCGCTACTTCTCGCTGTCGGGCCGCAATCCGGTCCCCGACACCCTCGACGCGCAGATGATCGTTGACGCGGCGCCGGCCCTCAACGAGGGCGAGAAGATGCAGCTGACCTACAATGTGCGCAACACGCACCGGTCGGTGGGCACGCGTCTGTCGTCCAAGATCGTCCGCCGCTTCGGCATGGACGGGCTGCAGCCGGGGCACATCACCGTGCGTCTGCGCGGCTCGGCCGGCCAGTCGCTCGGCGCCTTCGCGGTGCAGGGCCTGAAGCTGGAGGTGATCGGCGACTCGAACGACTATGTCGGCAAGGGCCTGTCGGGCGGCAGCATCGTGGTGCGTCCGCCCTTCGTGACCACGCGCAAGAGCAACGAGAACGTCATCATCGGCAACACCGTGCTCTATGGTGCGACCTCGGGCGAGCTGTTCGCGGCCGGCCAGGCGGGTGAGCGCTTCTGCGTCCGCAACTCCGGCGCCCAGGCGGTGGTCGAAGGCTGCGGGGCCAATGGCTGCGAGTACATGACCGGCGGCACCGTCGTGATCCTGGGCAAGGTCGGCCACAACTTCGGTGCCGGCATGACCGGCGGTATGGCCTTCATCCTGGACAGCGACGGCTCGTTCGAGCGCCGCGTGAACCCGGAAACGCTGGTCTGGCAGCGCATCGCCACCCCGCATTGGGAAGCGGTGCTGCGCGGCCTGATCGAGCGCCACGTGGACGAGACCAAGTCCGCCTTCGCCCAGAACCTGCTCGACGATTGGGATCGCACGCTCGATCGCATCTGGCAGGTGGTGCCGAAGGAGATGGTCTCGCGCCTCGAACACCCCCTGAACCCGGAAGAGGTCGCGGCGGTCACCGCCTGAGGCGGACCTTCGCGGGGGCGGCCCCGGGGCCTTCGGCCCCGAACTGAGGACGGGCCGGACGACGAAGACGGGAAGCGGCGGGCATCCGAAAGGGTGCCCGCCGTTTTTATTCGTCCGCATTTTCGTCAGGATGGATGGAGGGGAGGGTCGTGTGGTTTCAGGGTTGTATTTCATGGGTGAAAGAACGCAGATTCATCAATGATCATGCAGGCATGATTGCAGGCTCGGGCGGGGCAGTGCGGCAGAGGGGGACGGCTTTGTCAGGTCTTGTACGGTCTCTGCTGCTGCTCTTCCTCTTGCTGGCCGCGTCCCCGCTGAAGGCTGCGGATCAGGTGGCGCCGGATTGGATCCTCCGCGGCGCATTACAGGCCTTGTCGGATGAAACCGCAGGGACAGCGGCGGCGGCCCTGCCGATCCTGAAAGTTCTTGCGCCGACCTTACCGCCTGGTCCTGAAGCTGACCGGATCGCACGGCAGGTGCTGAAAATGCTCCGCGATCCTGCTTTGGCGGCGGATGCAGCCGAAGCCCTTGCGCATTTTCCCGAGGGCGAGTGGCGGGCCTCTGCGATCGAGGCCATGTTGGGGCGCATGCGGGAGACGCAGAACCATACCGAACGCCTGCGTCTTCTGGCGGTGCTTGGTACTGTGGATCTGCCCGCATCCACCTTGTCGGTTGTGTCCGAGACCATTCTTCCATTTCTGGCAGCCGATCAGGCTCCTGACCTGCGTGCCAAGGCGGCTGCGGTTCTGGCGCGCCTGGTCGATTCGTCCCCGCATGTCGATCTCTGGGCACAGTTGTTGGCTGTTATCAAAGAGCCGATGCTCTGGATGCGGGGGGCCGACGCCATGCAAGCCGTCGCCTTCAATCTGTCTCGTCATCATGCGCTGGAGGTCGTAATTGCGCTCGTCCACCTTCAATCGACGGAAGGCGGCCTTCCTCTCCGGCCCGCAAACCTGAGCGATGCCTTAGAGTCCGTCCGAGAAGTTATCTATGATTTCCGGCTCCTTGCGATTCTGCGCATCATGATCCGGATCATCGCGAGGCGGAGGAATGCCAAAGCCATCCGTGAGAGGTTCTCGAAGTCTTTG